>JARRNM010000325.1:0-2625 GCA_037384945.1 Deltaproteobacteria bacterium | reverse complement strand
CGAGACCGTAAAGCAGGCGATGATCAATAAACAACCTTTCGAGATCGAGTATCGCCTCACCCACAGGGACGGCACTATTCGTTATTTCCTGGAACGGGGGAAGCCGGTGCTGTCGGAACAAGGAGATATCTCCCACATTGATGGGGTTATTTTCGACATCACCTCCCGCAAACAGGTGGAGGAGTTGTTGCGACAATCTCGCAACCAGCTTGAACTCCAGGTGGAGGAGCGCACCAGGGAACTGGTGGAGGCCTACGAGGAGCTAAAACAGCTCATAATTAACCGGGAGCAACTGGTAGAAGATGTGAAGCGAGAAAGGGAAGTGCTCCAAAAGATTATCGACAATATCCCGGTTATGCTTTGTTTTTACGACTCTTCAGGTGAGATAAGAATGATCAACCGGGAATTTGTGCATCGTCTCGGCTGGTCGGTGGAACAGTTACGCCAGTTGGAGGACCCCATGGCAGAGTTTTATCCTGACCCGGAATACCGCAAGGAGGTTTGGGAGTACATGATGGAAGCGAGTCCGGGATGGAGGGATTTCAGGGTTACAACCGCACATGGTGGGGAATTGGAAAGTTCCTGGGCCAATGTGCGGTTGTCCGATAATTCTCAGATAGGCATTGGCATTGACGTTACCGAGAGTAAGGTTGCAGAAAAAGAGCTTCTGGCTTATCAAGACAGACTGAGATCCCTGTCCTCAGAGTTGTCATTGATCGAGGAACGGGAGCGTCGAAAGTTAGCTGATGATCTTCACGACTCCGTGGCGCAGTTGTTGGTTTTAGCTAAGTTCAATCTCGAGGATGTGCTTGCAAAATCGCCTTTAGGAGCAGGGAGAACTGAAATAGAAGAAGTTTGTCAGTACCTCGACGAGGCCATGAAGCAGACGCGCTCACTGATGTTCGATCTCAGTCCGCCAGCACTCCATGCACTGGGTCTCAAAGCTGGTCTAAGGGTACTTGCTGAGAGAATAGGACGTGCCCACAATTTACAGGTAGATTTTTCCGCAGATGAAATCCCTTTAGGCGCCTTGGACGAGGACGCCAGCATACTCCTGTATCGCTCGGTACAGGAGCTGCTTATGAACATTGTCAAGCACGCCAAAGTGTCTCGAGCCAAACTCTCTCTTTTCAAAAATGGCGATGCCATACGGGTGGAGGTCAAGCTCCGAGCCCGGAAAAGGAACACTGGCTATCTTGACTGTGCCTTTGCCGAAAGAGACGGTGATAACCATCGCCGAATCCATTGCTCCCATAAGGGTTCTTATCGCCGACGACCATCAAATGATGCGTGAAGGTCTCCGTTCCCTTCTCAAGAGCCAGAATTTTGAGATTGTGGGAGAGGCGAAAGACGGAGAAGAGGCAGTACGGATAACCCGCGAGACCAACCCTGATGTAGTGATTATTGACATTCTGATGCCCGTAATGGATGGGATCGAGGCAACCCGAAGAATCCTTGCCGAGCTGCCGGAAATAAAGATAATCGGTCTTTCGATGAATCGGGACAAATTCAGGATATCTCAGGCCTTAGAAAGCGGTGCTAGAGGTTTTGTTCTCAAGGGTTCAGCTTTTCAAGAACTAAATCAGGCCATCCATACGGTAGTAAATGATAAGAGCATCTTTCTTAGTGATGCTGTGAGAGATTTCTTTCCGGACAGTGGAAGAAAATCTTCTTCAAGTTAGTGTCGATAGGTCAGTCCCTGTAATGCATCGGTTTTGGTTTTGCATTCTGTTACCAAATAGAGCACCGATTTCATATTGGCCGGCTTGCATTGGATTCAAGTTTTAGCGTTACAAACGCGAATATCCCAGCGAATGGCAGGGAGTTAATATAACACAAGCACTTTGCGGTGGGGCTGAGATTTACTCAGCCCCAAGATTTTGTGCTTAGCCTATTCATAGATCCGGTCAATCCATCGTGCGGCTTCTGCCTCGCTCACCTTGCCCAGATATCTCTGTGTAGTTGATAGGTTTTTATGGCGGAGAATAACCTTTGATACGACCTCCAAAGGGACTCCTGACCTGGACGCAAAGGTCGCAGCATAGCGGCGGAGGTCATGTGGTCTTAAATTTACGCCGTGCCTTTTCCCTGCTCTTTTGACAACGTGCCTGGCTCCTCCATAGGTCAACGGAAAAATGCGTTCGTGAGTGCGGATCTCCTCGTCTCTGACGTAATTCCGTAGTCTTTCCGATACCCGTTTCGGGATGAAAACAACCTCCTTATCCCAACCACTTTTGGGCTGTAAAAGGACGATTTTGATGCTGTTAATGTCGGCAGGTGTAAGTTTGAGAACCTCGCCGATCCGCATTCCACCTCGTGCCAAGAGCTCGAGAATGAGGCGATCCCTCATGGCCTCGGTGGTGTATATAATTTCATCTACTGTTTCCCGGTCGAAGATGGCAACAGCTCCGGTTCGTGGCGCACGAAATACATATCTTATCATTCGACTCTCACAGGGATTCTGGAAGGATAATTTATAGCGGTGAATGATGTGATTGAAAAAGGCTCAAATGACTGCGCACCAAGTATACTTGGTGCTCTGTTTCTTGCCGTCGGTGAGACTCGCCAGGAAGGAGAAAACCTCTTCTGAGGTTATCTTATCAATGTGTTTTGTTCCAAATTCTC
>JARRNM010000324.1:0-2808 GCA_037384945.1 Deltaproteobacteria bacterium | reverse complement strand
GAGGCGGTCGGTATAGAAGCGCCCACGTCTATCAGGGGTGTTACGCAATCACCCGTTGAAGGAGTGAGCCTGGCTCATACCTTTGACAACGTTCAGGCACCCACCAAACACATCACTCAGTACTTCGAGATGTTCGGCCACCGGTCGATTTACCACGACGGCTGGCGGGCGGTGTGCCCGTGGCCGGGGCCGTCAATTGCCGAAGCCGGCAAATTCTTCGGTGCGCCGATCGACAAGGACAAGCTCACCGAACTGGATGCGACCGCCTGGGAGCTTTACCATGTTGCCGAGGATTTCGCTGAGAATCACAACGTTGCCGGGCAGAATCGAGCCAAGCTGATAGAAATGATCGCCATGTGGTACGTCGAGGCCGGCAAGTACAAGGTTATGCCCATAGATTCGCGCGGCACCCTGCGTTTCGCAGATGAACGCCCGAAGATCGCAGTCGATCGCACCTCATACGTATTCTACCCTCGCACCCAGGGAGTGCCAACAAACACCACTGTCAACGTACTCAACCGTCCTCATAGTATCACGGCGGACGTGGAGATCCCGGTGGACGGCGCGCAAGGAGTGCTGCTCTCTCAGGGAGCCAGCGACGGCGGTTACTCTTTTTATGTTCAGGACGGTAAGCTCCGCTATGCTTACAACTATGTCGGCCGGAACCTCTATCACGTCGAGTCTGTCGAGGCCGTTCCGGCGGGACGTCACCAGTTGCGTTTTGAGTTTGAGGTGATGGGGAAACCCGACATAGCCAATGGTAAAGGCGCACCTGGCAAGGGCCAGCTCTACTTTGACTCCAGGCTGGTCGGAGAAAGTAATATCGAGCTGACTAACCCGCTCAACCTCGGCTTGCTCAGTTGCATAGTCTGCGGCGCGGACCCCGGATCTCCGGTGACTCATGAATACAAGCCGCCGTTTCCTTTTACCGGCACAATCCACAGCGTAACCGTGGATGTGAGCGGCGAGTTAATCAAAGACCGCGAAGCAGAAGCTCGGATGATCCTGGCGCGGCAGTAGGTTCACCGGGCCACGCCTTCAGCCCGCAGGTCTTTAATAAATCTTGGGAGGCCTAGTGGAGTTGTGGCGTATAAAATTGTTCAGAGTTGGCAAAGGCATCCTGGAAAACCGGCTGCCGACTCGAAGAAATTCCTGATCAGGGGAGGAAACCTTTTGGGTCATTCTCCCCTTCTAGAATGGCTCAAAATAAGAATAGGAGATCTCGGTGGTGAATACCACAAATGCCAGGCCAGGCTTTAAACAGAAGGTCGGCCGCGAGACGAAGGAGTTTGTGACAATTTATCTCTATCTCGTCCTCTTGATTGGCGCCTTTAATATCTACAGATGGTTATTGATGGCCGAATATCACGTCGGCTATTTCGTCTATGGGTACACCTTGGTCGAGGCTTTGATTCTGGCTAAAGTCATTATCGTAGGAGAAGGCCTGGGAATTGGGGAAAGATTTGCCGACAAGCCTTTGATCTTCCCAACCCTCTACAAGACGATGTTATTCGCCCTTTGTGTGCTGATCTTGGGCGTCCTGGAGCGACTAATTACCGGATTTTTTCACCGGGATGTGATGGGAGTCTTTGAAGCAGTTATCCGTGGCCGGTATGAGATCCTGGGCCGAGTTTTGATAATGTTCATAGCTTTCATTCCATTTTTTGCCTTTCGGGAAACGATGCGAGTACTGCGAGAGGTCAAGCTGTTTGAGCTGTTTTTCCGAAGCAGAGGCGGGGTGTCCTCGCCCTCGTCTTGAGATTCTGGCATTACTGGTTCCTTATTGATTTTCCTTTCATAATTGGTTCCCTGGTCAACTGAACCACAAAGGCCTTGGGGAGACCTAAAGTTAAGCAGAAAATTATTAATGCACATTACCGTGGTTGGTCCGGAGAGCGGGCATAAGCAAATTCTCAATGGATAAGAACAACATGGAGTCACAAGAAAGCAAGAACATTGACAAGGGGAGCGCCTTGCCCGAGAAACGCATGGATCTCCCTTTTGAGCAGAACCGCCTTGCGGCTGATCGTACTATCATGGCCTGGATCCGGACGTCGCTGTCCATGATCGGTTTTGGCTTCACGATCTATAAGTTTTTTCAATACTTGAAGGAATCCGGGTCCTCTCCTGGTTTTCCGGATCAGAGACCGCGAAATTTTGGGTTGGCCTTGGTTATCCTGGGAACGGTTTTCTTGATATTTGCCAGCATTGAATACCTTTCCTTCTTAAGGCGGTTGAACCAGGAAACAGGCCATAAGTTCCGCATCTCGACAACTTCTGTGGCCGCCCTCCTGATGTCTCTTGTTGGGCTCATGGCGTTGGCAGACCTGCTATTTCGACTCGGGCCATTTTAAGGCCGGCGGCCTGCCGGGACGTGCGGGACAATAGTAACCGGCATGGGATCAGCTCACGGTATTCTGATATCTGTGTTCAACAAGGCGGCTGTCGAGCTGACTTATGTATTTTTCGTCTCGACCATGTTTTCCATCGGGCTGGCCGTGACTGCAGATGAGTTCCTCGCCGCACTCCAGGATTACCAGCTCCTAGTGCGAGTGTTGCTGGCAAACCTAGTCATTGTGCCTGCCCTCGGGCTGATCCTGGTGGCAATCTTCCGGCTACCGACAGATGTTGAGACGGCAATTTTGCTACTGGCCATGGCCCCGGGAGGGATTCAGGCCATTCAGTTCACCGGCAAGGTCAGAGTTTATCTGGCGTTTGCTGCCTCAGTGACGTTTCTTCTTTCCATCGTGGCGATTGTACTTACGCCTTTGCTGGCGGAGATTATTTTACCGGTCGAGACTAAGTTGA
>JARRNM010000323.1:0-3371 GCA_037384945.1 Deltaproteobacteria bacterium | reverse complement strand
GGAGTTCTCATTGGCTGGACCGACGCCGGCACCCGTCCCGAATTCGATGTGGTGACCGGTATTTCCACCGGAGCCTTGATGGCCACCGCTGCATTTCTCGGGCCGGAGCAGGACGAGACCCTAAGGATGTACACCAGGATTACCAATAAGGACATTTACAAGTCCCGGGGTATCCTTGCTGTTCTCACCGGGGACAGCATGTATGATGCGGCACCCTTGCGCGAGCTAATCGCCAAGCAGATCGACGATCGGGTGCTGAAAGCGGTTGCCCGGGAACATGCAAGAGGGAGGAGGCTTTTCGTGGGGACCTTCAACCTTGACGCCCAGGCCTTCACTATCTGGGATATGGGGTTTATTGCCTCCAGTGATCGGCCGGATAAACTGGAGCGCTACCGGGATGTCATTCTGGCCTCGGCATCTGTTCCTGTGCTCTTCCCTCCGGTTTACATCCCCGTTGAGGTAAACGGCGAATCATATCGACAGATGCATGTAGACGGCGGTGCCAGAGAAATGGTTTTCTTCCCAGAACTCATTGACGATCTTGACAAGGCCATTGCCGAGTTTGGCCTCAAACCCTCCGATGTACACGGCGAGATCTACGTGCTTTATAACGGAAGAGTCGCAGCAGAGGGGACGTATATCTGGGTACGAGGGCTGATTCACCAGATGGACTTTAACCTAAGCGATATTCCACCTGAGTACCAGAACTTGCACAGGGACATGGACTTTAACCCTGATGATATGAAACGGCTGTTCGACTATGGGTACAAGCGGTCGATCAGCGGGCAGGCCTGGTGGACTCAGCCTGAGGTCAAAGATTACCAGGAAATCATCAGGAAGCTCAATCCCTGGAACGTCATAGGAGAGATGGAAGCCAGGCCGGAGTTCCGTCGTCTTGAAATGTGGCGCCCTAAAGAATGAAACACTCCGTCGCCCGCAAGGCTGGTTAGTCTTCGGGCCCGCAGAGAAACAACAAGTGGGTTCACCAAATTGAGACTCCTAGCACCATCAGAGTTTCCATATCATACTTTAAGTTTTAGCGTTCGAGACCTTGCTACTACATATTGTATTGTCCACCTATGGACCAGCTTGTCTTGTGGAGGCTAAAGGCGTCCAAGGGAGACCAAGGCAAACAGTTTCTCGATTGCTGATCGTCAATGACCATGTAGCCCTCCGTGATTATTTGAAGAAAGTGATTACCGAGAGATTTCCTCAGATTACGGTTGAGGAGGCTGGCGGCGGAGATGAGGCCCTTGCAAAAATAGCTGCTTCCAAGCCCCACCTTATTTTCATGGACATAGGATTGCCCGGGGAAAACGGCCTGCAATTGACGCGAGAGATAAAGGCAAACCACCCCGACATAAGAATTGTCATCCTCACGGGTCTTGGACGACACTATAAAAAAGCTGCACTCAAGAGCGGGGCTGATGGTTTTTTTGAAAAAGGCAGGTTCAGCCTTAAGGAGATCTTTGCCACATTTGATCCCACCTTGCCATCTGAAGTTTAATAGACATGGAACTTTTGTCACCTCTCATTAACAATCCTCCCTTTTGACCAAAACGAAGCCACCTGGAGTTATCCCATGGCATCTAAAAGGCAAAAAGGAAAGAGATCAGAGCTGGGAAAATCCTTACGGCAGATTGAGGGCGACGAGGCACTGCGGGAAAGCGAGGAGCGTTATCGGCTGTTATTTAACGAGATGTTGAGCGGTTTTGCCCTCCATGAAGTCATCTGTGATGAAAACGGCAACCCCTGCGATTATCGGTTTCTCGAGGTGAATCCAGCGTTCGAAGGGCTTACAGGGCTCAGTTCAGAAGAGATCATTGGAAAAACTGTGCTGGAAGTCCTTCCGGGAACGGAACCATACTGGATTGAAGCCTTTGGTAAAGTTGCGCTGACCGGAAAGCCTGTTCGGTTCGAAAACTATTCCAAGGAGCTTGACAGATACTATGAAGTTAGCGCCTTCAGTCCCAGTCCAGGACAGTTTGCGGTGACTTTCATGGATGTAACCGAGCGTAAGCACGCCGAGGAGGCGCTGCGCCAGGCGAAATACGATCTGGAGATCACGGTCAAAGAGCGAACAGAGGAACTTCAACAAATAAATGCGCGGCTGAGAGAGGAAAACCAGGAACGTGTGCGGACAGAGCAATTACTTAGATTGGAGCAGTCCAGGTTAGATGCACTGTTGCACTTAAGCCGGATTGGCGAAGCTCCTCTCGAAGAAATCGCTGAATTGACCCTCGGGCAGGCAATTGCCCTGTCGCACAGTAAAATCGGGTTCCTGGGATTCATGAACGAGGATGAATCTGTTTATACTCTGCATGCGGTTTCAAAAAACGTTGTAAAGGGGTGCAATGTTACCGGTGATCCGTTGCAGTGGCACGTTATTGATGCCGGCATGTGGGCTGATGCTATCCGAGGACGCAAAACGCTTTTTGTAAACGATTACAGCAAGCCCCACCCCAAGAAAAAAGGGCTTCCCCCTGGTCATCCCCAGGTTGAGAGATTCATGGTCGTGCCGATCATTGAGAGTGACAGAGTCGTGGCGGTGGCCGGGGTCGGCAACAAAGCCTCGGATTATGACAAGTCCGACGAGCGGCAGATCGTTTTACTCTTGAGCGGTATGTGTGGTTATTTGCAGAAAGAGAGATCGAGACAAGATCTGCAGAAAGCATACAATGAACTGGAAGAGAGCACCAGAGAACTGGCGGCGAAGAACGTGGAACTGAAGAAATCTCAGTACTTATTAGAGAAGACCTTCGCCAGCCTGGAGGAGGTAGTCTTGTTGGTTGATCTGGCTGATCCAAGCACTCGCAGGATTGTTGCCGCCAATCCCGCCGCAAGGCGTGTTTTTGGCTACAGTGAGGAGGAGCTGATCGGCCGTAGCACGGAAATGTTGCATGTTAATAAAGTCATGTTCGAGAGGTTTGGATCAGAACTGGCTGCTGCCCTTGATGCAAAGGGTATGTACCAGTGCGAGTTTCAGATGCGCCGTAAAGACGGAAACATTATTCTCACCGAACACACTGTCTCTGAGGTTTTGGACGACTCAGGAAAGAGAACCGGTGCTGTGAGCAGCATACGTGACATAACGGAGCGGAAGGCAGCGGAAAAAAAGCTTCTGGCCTATCAGGACCAACTTAGATCCCTCTCTTTGGAGTTGTCATTGATCGGGGAACGGGAGCGTCGAAAGTTAGCTGAGGATCTTCATGACTCCGTGGCGCAGTTGTTGGTCTTATCTAAGTTCAATCTCGAGGATGTGCTTGCAAAATCGTCTTTAGGAGAAGGGAGAACTGAATTAGAAGAAGTTTGTCAGTACCTCGACGAGGCCATCGAGCAGACGCGCTCACTGATCTTCGAGCTCAGTCCGC
>JARRNM010000322.1:0-3631 GCA_037384945.1 Deltaproteobacteria bacterium | reverse complement strand
TTCATTGCCACCGCTGCCTTCGGTTTAGATTGGTAAAATACAGAAGGCATGGGGCCCCAGTGAAATAATCGCCATAGGCGCCCCAGTGGAATAGCATTCGGATTCCACGGGGTAAAAATTTCACGGGGTAAACATAGGGCATAGAGCATAGGGTAAAAAACCATGATGCAAGATCCATGATCCACGATACAAATGACCTGCCTCCTGCATCTTGCATCCTGAATCGTCTGACCTCCGACCTCTGATCTCTGACTTCTGAATCCGCGGGGCTTCTCGCTGCAGCAGGCAAGGCTCCGCCAGACGACTCTCTGAGGAGCATTCATGTGTAGAGATGATGTAATTACAGAAAATCATGATTCTAGGCTCTTAACTTGCGCCAATACCTAATGACCTCAGGCAATTATTATGCCAATTAGTCAATTATTTTGTGGCATAATATAATGATTTAACTAGGAAAATACGATAAGTAATAAGAAGAATTCTTTAAAGCGAGACAAAAGAGAAAAAAAGTTCTAACTTGCGCACCTTATTTTCATTTTTTGTAGTTAACCACAGACAGCTGCAGACAAGAGGGCATTTGGTAATACTGAGTCTGCGTCTGTCTGCGTGGGTCTGCGGTTAATTATTCTTTGCGGCTAGCTGCCGGCTGTCAGCTGGAATCTGTCGTCCGTCGCCTGTCCTCCGTATCCTGCATCCTGCATCTTGGATCTCAGCCCTTCGCCTTGCGCCTTTTACCTTACGCCTTGACCCTATGCTCTCCCACAATCTCAGATTCAAAGAATGCCCCCACTACTCCCACGATTTTTTCAACATCTGAATCCTGAAGGTAAGGGTGCATGGGCAGGCTGAGGATTCTGCGGCTGACTTCCTCGGCAACTGGAAAATCTCCCTTTGTGTATCCAAGATAAGAAAATGCAGGTTGCAGATGGAGTGGGGTAGGGTAGTAAACTGCTGTGGGAATCTCCTGGTCGTGTAAGTATGTCTGAAGCTCTTCACGTCTATCTGTCAGGATAGAATATTGAGCCCATGCGCTCATAGATCCATCTGGTATGATAGGTACTTCCACTAAGCCCTGAAGACGCTCCGTATAGAGTTTGGCAACCCGTTGCCTGCGCTCGAGTTCTTCCTCGAAAATATTTATTTTGGCCAGGAGTATCGCAGCCTGTAAGGTATCCAGCCTGCCGTTGATACCCATGCGCAAGATTTCGTACTTATGGGTTCCCTTGCCGTGAACCCTGATGGATCTCATTTTTTCAGCCAGGTGATCATCATCTGTAAACAAAGCCCCACCATCCCCGTAGCACCCCAGGGGCTTGGCAGGGAAAAAGCTAGTGGCACCTATATGGCCGAGTCCCCCGGCTCTGCGGCCCTTATAGACAGCTCCCAAGCTTTGCGCCCCATCCTCTAAAACAAACATCCCGTGTACGTCTGCCAATGACATGATCTTGTCGTAATCGGCCGGTAGGCCGAAGAGGTCCACCGGAATCACTCCTTTGGGCTTCAACTGATCCTTCGCACTGACGGCCTGAATAGCATTTCCCAGGCTATCCGGATTAATGTTAAAAGTGTGAGGATCAATATCCACAAAAACAGGAGTCGCGCCAGGCATGCTTCACCCCCACAAACTGAGCAAGACGCTCCTCGAGTTCTTTAACCTCCGGCCCCATAATATACCGGCCATGCTCCAAAACAGCCTCGATCCGGCTTTCCAACTCAGCCCGGATCACCGCTTGCTGGCGGTTCAAGTCAACAAATTCCATTAATCACTCCATGTGTGAGGTGCAGGGCGCAAGGCGAATACATAGAATCCCGAATTCAGAATCCAGTAGATAAGCCTTCAACGGTTTTAGCGGTTTCAACGACTTCAACGACTGACTTTTGCATCTTGCATCCTGTATCCTGGATCTTGAGTCTTAACTCTATGCCCTATGTTTACCCCGTGAAATTGCGGTAGCACTATTTCACAGGGGTCGTCTGTCCCTTTCTCGCCTTTCCCTCTTTTCTCGCTTGTGACTACTCTGCGCTTTGTCTAGCGGGCTCAGCTTCAGATTCAAGAGGTATAATGGCATCGGTTTCGCCGTTCTGGTAACGGTAGCGACTCCCGCACTCGCCGCAGGCAAGTTTGCCATTCAGCCTGACACCACACTCGCACATCCATCCTTTTTGTTTACCTGGGTTGCCGACCACTAAAGCGTAATCAGGAACATCTTTCAATACCACGGCCCCAGCACCAACAAAGGCGTAGCGGCCAATGGTTACTCCGCAAACAATCGTCGCATTAGCACCAATGCTCGCTCCCCTCTTGACCAGAGTGGACCTCATCTCATCCATACGTCGAATCGCAGATCTTGGGTTATATACATTGGTAAAAACCATTGACGGGCCGCAAAAGACCTCATCCTCCAGCGTGACCCCTTTATATACCGAGACATTATTTTGAATCTTGCACCTGGCACCGATGGACACGTCTGGCCCTATCACGACATTTTGGCCGATGTTGCAGTATTCACCAATCTTGGTATTTTCGAGTATATGAGAAAAATGCCAGATTTTGGTTCCTTCTCCGATGGCTACATTTTTGTCGATATAAGAACTACCGTGCACAAAATAGCTGTTTGGTGAACCGTGTTTGTGTTCTGAATGAGGAGCGTGGGGTTCAATGTCTTTAAAATGATAGTCCTGCTTTGCAAGACTGCTGCCTGAATTGAGATTGACTATAACACCCCCCGCCCGAAGTGAAGCCTCACAACCATTGAGCACCTTCAGGACCCTGAGCCCTTCAAGGCCATCCGTCCTTGGTTGGTGGTCGTTTGAGATACAATCGACGAAGTGTTGACATTCCGCCCTGAGCGGTTCGACATCTTGCACCGGCACAATCTCCGGATTTGCCTTGACGGCAACGGGCCGACGACAGTGCCACTCTATACAATGCGGGTAGAGAAATAACTTTTCATCGCTCACGTCATCAAATACCGCCATCTTCCTGTCGCCTACGACGACGAGCTTCTGTTCCTTAAAAGGATGAAGCCAGGAAACGAAAATGTGGCCCTTGACCCCGCTGGGGAATTCAAGGGTGGTCATGGTTACATCTGCCACATGTTGTTGCACATAATTGCCGCCGCAAGAAATTACGGAGGAGGGAAATTCATCCAGAAGCATCAGCATCACTGAGATGTCGTGAGGCGCAAAACTCCAGAGGATATTCTCCTCACTGCGGATTTTCCCAATGTTGAGACGATTAGAATATATGTACTGGATCTTGCCCAGTTCTCCGGAATCGGTCAACTCTTTGAGCTTGAGAATGGCAGAATGGTACTGAAGGATGTGGCCGACCATCAGAGTCTTCCGATTATGTTCGGCCAGTTCGACCAGTTCCAGACCCTCACTCTCCTTCAATGCCAGGGGCTTTTCCACAAACACATGCTTGCCTGCCAGAATTGCTTTCTTGGTAAGTTCGTAGTGATTGACGGCGGGGGTGGCAACTGCGATGCCGTCAACCCTGTACTCATCACCATTGAGCAGTTGCTCATATTTTAAAACACATGGCATATCAGGGTACTTCTCTTTGAACTGGGCCAGAACCTCGGGGTCCTTGTCACATATCGCCCCCAGATAGCCGAAGGCATGGAAA
>JARRNM010000321.1:0-2636 GCA_037384945.1 Deltaproteobacteria bacterium | reverse complement strand
GCTCAAGTACAGTGGAAATCAGCGATTGTACGTACCGCTTACCTGCCTTCTTACCATGTTTTTGGTTGGGAAGGTTGAAACTGCGGTTACCGAAAAAGACAAAAAAGACAAGAAAAAAAGAGTGAGAGCGGGCAGAAAAGCTGCAGAACAAAGAACGTTCAAGCCTGTTGACTGTTTGTTAAAAAGCAAGAACGTGCTGCTTCTTACCGACGCAATTCATTACCTCCTGAACGATTTAGGCCTGAAAGTCTCCCGCTCTCCAGATCAGAGTGTCATCGACCGTCTGATTAGGGCTTCTGATAATAGTCAGGTAACCCTTGGTCTGAAGGTTCTGAGTGATGTTGGAGAGCTGAGTGAGAGCTGGGATAGTTGGGGTGAAATTTCGCAGTTTGATACTGGCAAGGGGGGAGAAAAGCGACTGCTTCTCATCGGTAGTAACAGCATCCATGACGAAGGAGACGGCAAACCACAGTTCAGTGACTTCTCAGCCAATGTTCAAAGCCTCCTCTCCTCAAAGAGTATCGTTGCTATGACTACTCTCACCTTCTATAAAATTTATCTTTTATGCCAAAAGAAAAATGTGGACCCTAAAGGTGAAATGAGAAATGTGCTTCATGTTTTTTATGGTATAGTCTGCAAGATTTTGAAAGCAATAAAGTTATAGCCAATTGGAGTTCCCGTGAAACTGCCAGTGTTGGATTGGATTATCATCCTGGTTTACTTGGCCGTCAGTCTGATTATTGGCTTTTATTTCTCCAAAAGGGCCCTGCGCAGTGTAGACGATTATTTTGTTTCAGGCCGCGTCCTACCCTGGTGGCTGGCCGGCATGTCCATGATTGCCTCGGCATTTGCCATCGACACCCCTTTAGGCATTACCGGACTTGTAGCGAAAGATGGAATCCCAGGGGTATGGTACGCTTGGTCCTTTGCTCTTGGTGGTGCTGGAGCACTTGGCGCTTTTATCTTCGCCTCTTTGCTCAGGCGATCGGAAATCATAACAACGGCCGAATTGATAGAGCTTCGGTATGACGGACGCTCTGCGGCTTTTTTACGAGGCTTCAAGGGAGTCTACTTTGGTATATTTGCCAATGCCGTCACCTTGGGCTGGATCATTAAGGCAGTCTGGATCATTAGTGCTGTTGTGGCCCCTGAGATAAACCGTCACCTGCTCATTGGAGTAATTTTATTGATCACGCTGACCTACACTGCTGCATCAGGTCTCTGGGGAATCGCTGCTACAGATCTTATCCAGTTCTTGATCGGCTCCATAGGATCCATTGCCCTCGGGGTCCTGGCCTGGAATCACATCGGCGGAATTGAGAACATCATTGCGGGTTTTGTCAGCAGATATGGAGCTAATCCGGCCGCAGGACGGCTCAGTTTTTTCCCAACCATAGGCACGCCGTTTTTTGTAACATTCCTGGTATTCATCACGCTTAAATGGTGGGGAAATCCTCCCCCTGCCATCACCCAGAGAATTATATCTGCGAAAAACGAAAAACACGCCTCTTTCGCCACCATGCTTTTTTCAGTGGTCGCTTTCGGCCTCAATTACTGGCCTATGATCTTGGTGGCAATGGTTTCACTCGTTGTCTATCCCGACCTCAAGATCCCAGAGGCAGGCTATGCCATGCTGATCGTAAAGCTCGTTCCAACAGGATTCTTGGGACTTATGCTCGCCTCACTGATTGCAGCCTTTATGTCCACCGTGGACACCCACATAAACTTCGGGGCCTCCTACATGGTCAACGACCTGTACCGCCGTTTCATCAAGAAGCAGGCTTCAGAAAAACATTATGTCCGCGCTTCTCAAATAAGCACAGTGCTCATGCTGCTCCTTGCTGTTGCCATTGCCTACAATCTCGATTCCGTGAGCGAAGCCTGGTACTACATATCCATGCTCACGGCAGGTTACGGCATTGTCATTGTTGTACGCTGGTTTTGGTGGCGGGTAAACGCCTGGGCGGAGATTGCGGCCCTGGCAAGTTCAGGGATTGGCAGTACTCTGCTGTCTCCAAAATTCGGAAAAGCTGTGGGATACTGGGACCGCATTCCACAATTGGACTGGCAATACAGATTCTTAATTGTAGTAGCTTTCTGTACCATTACCTGGATTACAGTCTGCCTCCTCACCAAACCGACATCTGAGGAACACCTGAAGAAGTTTTGCGCTAAAGTAAAACCTTTTCCTACCCTTTGGGGACCTATTTTCAAAAAATATCCCGAGCTAGACTGGAATCCACATTTCACCAGGTCATGCATCAATTGGGCTCTCGGCGCTGCCACTGTTTACTGCTTTTGTTTTAGTATAGGTCACCTCATGTTTCTGAATTTCGCCTATGGCTTTCTCCTGCTGGCCCTGGCCGCTGTTATGGCAATAACCATATATATTGTCTGGAGAAGCTAGCCTGAAATACGGTATGACCAGCCAGAAGATTCAGGTGGCAAGCAGATAGGAGACTCTGAGCGATTGGGGCGCCGTGCAAAGGTAAGAGCGGAGAGCCAAATGGCAGACCGTTGAATTCTTAACGAGCGGTCTTCACTTGTGGCGCACGAAGTTTACGTAAATATTCACGGCAGCTATTGCGATGAAGCCACCGCAGAATATCAGCAGTTTTTCAGCATCGAAGTCCAAG
>JARRNM010000320.1:0-2675 GCA_037384945.1 Deltaproteobacteria bacterium | reverse complement strand
GCTCACCCATTAAGGATGTCAAAGAGTTCATTCCAAAATCCCAACTCAAAGGCCTCTATCCGCAGAGAACGGGACAAATTTAAATGAGGAAATCAACTTGGGAATTCGGTAGGAAAGACTAGGGCCTCTAACAGCCAACAGATTCAGCCGCGACCCAATAGTACGGTCTCCTAGATCTTCGAAACTAAAGTGAAATCACTATAGGATGACTCAGGAGAAATTGCAAGAGAAAAAAGGTGCATGCTCGCTCTAGACAACCATCTGCCCTTTCCTTGACATTTAACCTTTGCTTGCTATACTTGACGTGTTTCAACCCCTAGACACAAGGGAACTTTGTATATTATAAGCTTTCCTGGCAAGGCAGAATCTACCCGGACACTCCAGCTCCATACTCGCTGAGGCTTCCAAGCATAAATACCCAATTTTGCTACCCGCAATTGGTTGCGCGAGGGTTCAGAGAGATGCACCGCGAAAGAAATTCCAAAGAATGAGGTGGATATCGCGGAGAAGGGCCATTTATGGATGGGAGCTAGTTAGGAGATGACCCCTTGAGCAAATGCAAGTTCATCTTTGTAACCGGTGGGGTGCTCTCTTCTCTGGGCAAAGGTCTAGCATCTGCAGCCATAGGCGCCCTATTGGAGAGTCGTGGTCTGCGGGTGACGCTGCAAAAATTGGATCCCTACATTAATGTCGATCCTGGAACAATGAATCCCTTTCAACATGGCGAGGTTTACGTCACCGACGACGGGGCAGAGACAGATCTCGATCTTGGGCATTATGAAAGGTACACCTCGGCAAGAATGGGCCGGAAAAACAATTTTACCTCCGGCAGCATTTATTACTCGGTCATTACCAAAGAACGGAGAGGAGACGATGTGGGTGGGACTGTCCAAGTAGTCCCCCACATTACCGATGAAATCAAGAAATGCATTTTTGAGGTCACCGATGATGTGGATGTGGCCATCATTGAAATAGGTGGCACGGTTGGCGATATTGAAGGGTTGCCTTTTCTCGAGGCTATTCGACAGGTTAAGTCGGATGTGGGCAAAGAAAATGTCGTCTATATCCACCTCACTTTGGTTCCTTATATTCGGGCAGCCGGCGAGGTTAAAACCAAACCAACTCAACACAGTGTTAAAGAGCTGAGCAGCATTGGCATTCAGCCAAACATCCTGTTGTGTCGCACCGAGATGGATCTGAGCAAAGAGATTAAGGCCAAGATAGCCCACTTTTGCAATGTAGAACCCGAGGCGGTGATCACGGCTCAAGACGTGGAGAGCATCTACGAAGTGCCCTTGAGGTTCCACCAGCAAGGTTTGGATGACAAGATTGTACAGTTTCTTAATATTTGGACCAGGGCACCACGTCTGGAACAGTGGGAAGAACTGGTTTACAAACTCAAGAACCCCACATATGAAGTGAACATTGGCATAGTGGGCAAGTACATTGACTTGCGGGAATCATATAAGAGTCTGAACGAGGCTTTAGTTCATGGCGGAGTTGCTAATGACTGCCGGGTGACTCTTTCTTATGTCGACTCTGAGGAGGTTGAGAAAGAGGGGGGCAAGGCCCTGTTGGCAGAGGTAGATGGGATCTTGGTGCCGGGCGGCTTTGGCGCTCGTGGATTTACCGGCAAGATCAAGGCAATCAAGTATGCCAGGGAGAACCGAGTGCCCTTTTTCGGTATCTGTCTCGGGATGCAGATGGCAGTCGTGGAATTCTCCCGCAATGTTGCCGGTATCGATGAAGCGCACAGTATGGAGTTCGATCCGGATACCAGGGAGCCGGGTATCCCTGCATATTGGAAGACAACTCCAATGCATTCGCAGCGTATGGCAAGTCTGAAATCTACGAGCGCCACCGACACCGCTATGAGTTCAACAACGACTACCGGGAAATTCTCGGCAGTAATGGCCTGAGATTCACCGGGCTGTCTCCTGATAAGCAACTGGTTGAGATCGTAGAATTGTCGGATCATCCCTGGTTTCTCGGTTGTCAGTTCCACCCCGAATTTAAGTCACGACCAATGGATCCACACCCCCTTTTCCGAGATTTCATCAAATATTCTTTAGAGAACGCTATTCAGCGAGGCAAATCCAACGCAGCTTAAGCTGCCGTGCTACCAACGGTTGAAAGGGTAATCATGTCAGCCATTGTCTTGGATTCATTGACCATTGGCGATGGTCGCCTTTTTTTCATAGTCGGGCCATGTGTTATAGAAAGTGGTCAGGCTACTCTGGCCCTCGCCGCCGATCTCAAAAAGTTGGCAGACAAATGGGAGCTTCCTCTCATCTTTAAGAGTTCCTATGATAAAGCAAACCGCTCTTCTCACAAGTCATTTCGGGGGCCTGGGCTGGAAGAGGGGCTTGAGATTCTCGCCACAGTTCGGCGGGAATTCAATTTGCCCGTACTCTCCGATGTGCACTCAGTTGCAGAGGTGGAAAAAGCGGCAAAGGTTCTGGATATTCTTCAAATACCAGCGTTTTTGTGTCGTCAAACTGATCTGATAATGGCTGCAGCAGCAACGGGCAAGCCGGTTAACGTGAAGAAAGGTCAGTTCATGGCTCCCTGGGATATGGCCAACGTAGTGGCCAAAGTTCACGCCCAGGGGAATCACCAGGTGCTGCTCACCGAGCGTGGCACAACCTTTGGCTACAATAATTTGATTGTGGACA
>JARRNM010000319.1:0-4121 GCA_037384945.1 Deltaproteobacteria bacterium | reverse complement strand
CGCTACATCTGTGTTCACGCCCATTTTTATCAGCCACCACGAGAAAACCCATGGCTAGAGGCAATAGAACTGCAAGACTCGGCTCATCCTTACCACGACTGGAATGAGCGGATCACTGCCGAGTGTTACTCCACTAATGCCACCTCTCGTATTCTGGACGAAGAAGGCTGGATCCTCGAGATGGTAAACAACTACAGCAATATAAGCTTCAATTTCGGTCCCACCCTATTGGCCTGGATGGAAGTGCACGCCCCTGATGTCTACCAAACAGTGTTGGAAGCCGACCGGCTGAGTCAGGAGCGCTTTTCTGGGCACGGCTCGGCTCTGGCCCAGGCCTATAACCACATGATCCTTCCCCTAGCGAACCACCGCGATAAATTCAGTCAAATTTTTTGGGGGATACGGGACTTCGAAAAAAGATTTGGCCGCTACCCGGAAGGAATGTGGC
The DNA here is from genome assembly GCA_037384945.1 of Deltaproteobacteria bacterium. Lineage (GTDB taxonomy): Bacteria > Desulfobacterota > Syntrophobacteria > BM002 > BM002 > BM002. Next base: position 3,673 of record JARRNM010000319.1, on the reverse strand, counting down.
TACCGGAGACAGCGGTGGATTTGGCATCTCTCGACATCCTGGCCGAGCGTGGAATTCGCTTTACCATCCTGGCTCCTCACCAGGCCAGCCGGGTCAAAGCAGTGGAAAGTGAGGAGTGGCAGGACGTCAAGGGCGGTAAGATCGATCCGACCATGCCCTACAGCCTCTGGTTGCCCTCGGGTCGCACCATAGATCTTTTTTTCTACGACGGGCCCATCTCTCGGGCCGTGGCCTTCGAAGGATTGCTCAGCAGTGGGGAATCCCTAGCCCAGCGGCTCCTGGACGGGTTTGCCCAGAAAGCCAGCAGGCCGCAACTGGTGCACATTGCCACCGACGGAGAAACCTACGGCCATCATCACCCCTTTGGCGACATGGCTCTGGCTTATGCCCTGCACCACGTCCAGGCGAATAAGCTGGCAAAGCTGACCAACTACGGTGAGTTCCTGGAACTACATCCACCTACCCATCAAGTGGAAATTTTCGAAAACACCTCCTGGAGCTGCGCACACGGGATCAAGCGCTGGTGGAGTGATTGCGGCTGTAAAACGGGCGGGCAACCTGGATGGAACCAGGCCTGGCGAACTCCATTGCGTGAGGCCCTGGACTGGCTAAGGGACACCTTGGCGCCCCTCTACGAGCAAAGGGCTGGCGAGCTGCTGCAAGACCCCTGGCGGGCCCGGAACGATTACATTGAGGTAATCCCTGACCGGTCAACCCCGAATGTGGAGAGGTTTTTTGGAGAACAGGGGGTTCGTCCTCTGACAACGGAAGAGAAGATCACCGGACTCAAACTCCTCGAACTGCAACGGCACACCATGCTCATGTACACGAGTTGTGGCTGGTTCTTCGATGAGCTCTCGGGAATCGAGACGGTGCAGGTGATCCAATATGCCGGCAGAGCGTTACAACTATCCAAGGAGGTCTTCAACCAGGACTTGGAGCCACACTTTCTGGAATTGCTGGCCAGGGCTAAGAGCAATCTTGCAGAACACCGAGACGGCCAACTCATTTATCAGAAGTTCGTCAAGCCGGCGGCAGTGGATCTGAAGAATGTGTGCGCTCACTACGCTGTGAGCTCCCTGTTCCAAGACTACGGTGAGCAGGCCAGGGTCTTCTGCTACCAGGCAACCCAGGAGAACTACGATATTCAAGAGACTGGCAAGGCAAAGCTGGCCTTGGGGCGGACCAGGTTGACCTCGGAGATCACCGGAGAATCTGCGAGATTCTCCTTTGGTGTTCTCCACTGGGGAGATCATAATTTTAGCTGCTCCGTCACCAGTTGTGGAGAGGAAGAACCCTCCAAACCTGCATTGGAAGCCGTCTCAGAGAGTTTCACCAGAGCGGATTTTACCAAGACTTTCCGACTTCTGGAAGAACACTTCGGCCCTTCCACTTATTCGCTCAGGAGTCTATTCCGGGATGAAAAGCGAAAGATCCTGGATATCATTCTGCAGTCCACCTTGATTGATGCAGAGGCAAGCTACAGACAGCTTTATGAGTATAATGCTCCTCTGCTCCGTTTTGTCACCAGCCTGGGCAATCCCCCTCCCGACTTCCTCCACTATGCGGCAAACTTTGTCCTGAATCTCAGCCTAAAACGGGCCTTTGAGAGTGAAACCCTGGATCTTGAGCATATCGAGGACCTCCTCAATGAAGCCAGCTTGGGATTTGCCTTGCTCCTGTTCAAAAGCATAGAAGATATCTTTATGCTCCAGGAATTAGAAGCTATCATAACCTTGCTGGATCACTTGCCTTTCAAGGTAAACATATGGAAGTTGCAAAACATCTGTTTTCAATTGCTCAATTCTCAGAATTTCATCGACCTGCAAGAAAAGACCAGCCAGGGTCAGGACGAAGCTGGACAGGTTGTGGAGCGCTTTACCCGTCTTTGTGAAAAACTCCATATCAGGACTAGCTAGAAGGAGAGAAGCCGAGTCTATCCCCGTTGCTGGTCTCTGATGGAGTAATGGAGAAGAGGATGGAGAGAAATTCCAAATCACAAATTACAAACAACAAATAAATCACAATGACCAAAATTCAAAAATCCAAACCTTTCTTGTGTTTTGGTAATTGAATATTGGAATTTGAGATTTGTTTGTAATTTGGTGCTTGGAGTTTGGGATTTCATTGTTCGACTCTTTCATCACTCCAAAACAGTTTACTATCTTTATCTTTACCTATACCCCCAATCCCGTCACTGGCGGGACGGACCTGGTCCATGGAAGATCCCGCTGTGGGCGGGAGGACCATGGTTTCCATGGCTAGATGAAATGCGCATCCCAAGGGCTACATATCGGATTCAATTCAACCCCTCCTTCGGTTTCCAAGAGGCCAAGAAAATTGTCCCCTACCTGGCCGAGTTGGGAGTTTCAGACCTGTATGCTTCCCCCATTTTCAAGGCAAGAAAAGGAAGTCCTCATGGCTATGACGTTGTGGACCAGACTCAGATCAACCCCGAGTTGGGCTCGGAAGCAGACTTTGAGGAACTGGCGACGGCATTGGCCAAGCACCAGCTGGGGTGGCTGCAAGATATCATTCCCAACCACATGGCCTTCAGCCATGAAAATACTACCCTCATGGATGTGCTGGAAAATGGTCGGGCCTCGGAGTATTACACCTTTTTTGATGTGGAATGGCAGCATCCTTATGAAGGTATTCGAGGCAGAGTGCTTGCTCCTTTCCTGGGCACCTTTTTTGGTGAAGCTCTGGAAAAAGGTCAGATTAAGCTCTCTTATGATGACAGCACCCTGTGGGTAACTTACTTCGATCTACGCTTCCCTCTGAAAATTGAATCTTATTTGCATATTTTTACCCATGACCTGGAACGGCTGAAAAGTGACCTAGGGAGCGATCACTCTGATCTCACCAAGTTGCTCGGGATAGTTTATCTGGTGAAAAATTTACCTTCTCTAGAGGAAGACCGGGAAAGATACGCACAGATGGCCTTTGCCAAGGCAATGCTTTGGGAACTCTATTCGAGCAACGAACATATCAAAGGATTCATTGATACCAACATAGTGCTCTTCAATGGAGATCCGCAAGACCCTCTCAGTTATAACCTCCTTGACGGTTTACTCTCTGAGCAGCACTTTCGGTTATCCTTCTGGAAGGTGGCAACAGAAGAGCTAAACTATCGGAGATTTTTCAACATCAATGAGCTTATCTCTTTGAAGATAGAAGAAGACGCCGTTTTCGACCACACTCATTCACTTATCTTCAAACTGCTCCAGAAAGAAAAAGTCTCCGGTTTGAGAATAGACCACCTGGATGGACTTTATGATCCAACGGGATATCTGCAAAGACTCAGAAAGAAAGTCGGACAGCTATACGTCGTGGCCGAGAAGATCTTGCAAAAGGCAGAGCAATTACCCCATGTCTGGCCGGTGCAGGGAACCAGTGGCTACGACTTTTTGAATTATCTCAATCAGCTTTTCTGTAAGAAGAACGGTGAAAGGAAATTTACCAGAATCTATTCTCGCTTCACCAACTTCAAAATGTCTTTCGCTGAGCTGGTATATGAGAAAAAGAAACTGATACTGGAAAGGCACATGGCCGGAGATGTAGTCAATATTGCCAACCTGCTCAAGAAGGCATCAAGCAGGGATAGACACGGCGGCGACATCACCCTTTATGGACTCAAAATGGCCATGGTCGAAGTCATGGCGAGATTTCC
>JARRNM010000318.1:0-3118 GCA_037384945.1 Deltaproteobacteria bacterium | reverse complement strand
ACCCGCAAAAGCAAAGCCTTGCGTTTCGGGGCTAGCCCACGGGGTTCTCTCGGTTTGATGCGCACCGGCCAGGCGCTGGCGGCACTTCGTGGGAGAGATTTTGTGTTGCCGGACGATATCAAGCATTTGGTCGTGCCCGTCCTCGCACACCGACTGATTCTGACCGACGAGGAGCGTCTACGTGGCGGAACACCGGAGCACCTTCTTGAGGAAATCTTGGGACAGATTCCGGTACCCGCACCCACCGAATAAAAGGGTTGCCATGGAAACTATGGAAAGCCGACTTCCCTCTGCCTTTATTGTATGGCTGGTACAATTTCTGGTAGGCGTCTGCCTCTTTATCTCGCTGCTATATGGCCAAAGGGATCTCACCATCCTGGCGCTTCTCGTTTTAGGAATCACAATCGGGACAAATCTTTGGAGCAGGCTAAGCCTTTCAGGGATTCGGTGTTCCTCGATGGTGGGTAAAAACAAGCTCTTCCCCGGGGAATCCCTTACCCTGCATGTGAGGGCGGAAAATGCCAGGTTTCTGCCCGTGTGGCTCCAGATGAGCATGCACGTAGAGGGTGCGCTTGACCCCTCCTCCGGGGAAATGAACTTCACCAGCGGCTGTGGGCTACTGTGGTATCAGCAGGCCGACTTCAACTGGGGGCTCGTTGCCCGGCGCAGAGGGGTATATCGCGTGGGCTCGGCCCGTATGGAGGTGGGTGATCTTTTCGGCTTCTTCCCCAGGGAGAAGAAGATAGCAGGTAATATTGATGTCATCGTGTACCCCCGGCTCGTGCCGCTCAAGCCCCTTTCGCTGCCGAGCCGTGATTTCTTCGGTTTACCGGGGGCAAAAAGTCCGGTGCAGGATCCCATCTACATACTCGGCACAAGGGATTACCAGCACGGGCGGCCTGCCCGCCACATTCACTGGAAGGCGAGTGCCCGCCAAAATCGGCTCCCTCTGGCCGTTAATTCCTATGAGAGAGGCTATGCACTGGGACTCGTGACCAACGGCGTGGTGGAAGGAGGTCCGTCTGCCCAGCCAATGGGAAGAAGCCCGCAGAAGCTTTCCGCTATCCTGGAAATTCTCGCCAGACTCAAGATGAGGGCCAATGGGAGTCTGGCAGATACAATGTCCCGAGCTCTGAAATTACCCTGGGACGTGAGCGGTGTTCACTTCTCATACGAGCACGACGAAGGAACACGGGCTACTGCCCAATACTTTTCGCACAGAAGGATTCCCATCATATTCGTCGTGTGCTCCTCTATTGCCCCATCGGAGGGAGATGGTCATCCGTTTGGAGATAAAATGATTGGCCTGGATGAGATTCGCATAGAAGAGGCTCAGAGACCATGAGCAAGGATCGAGGCGCTCTGTTATTTTGGGCCCACGTCGGGATGGAGCTGTGCTGGCTCTATGCCTGCGCGACCTTTCTGATGATTTCAATAGTGCAACGACCTTTTCCCTTGCTCGAGGCGGTCGGCACATGCCTTCTGGCGGTACTGATTAGCCGGATAGTCCGGGGAATGGGTTTGCGGGTGATCTCGATATTGGGACTCCATTTAATAGGTTTTGTGCTCGCTGCCTCTAGGATCGTTTACACCTTCGGCTACAGCGCATACCCCTATTTTGGCAAGGGATGGCTCGCAGAGTTCTCAGGCCGGGCCAGGGATCCACTGGAGTGGTTGATACTTGCAATCATCCTGATTTTTGCGTTGGTTTTTTGGCTGGCCGGAGTGGCCCTGGCCAGAAGGTCAACTGCCTACCTCTCCATATGTACCCGTTTCGATTATGGTGTGGCAGCCTTCTTTTGTCTTTTCATCTTAAAATCCCTGTTGCTGGTAAGGGGGGGATCGAGGTGAGGGATCCGGCACCGGTGCTCCTGCTCTTTCCATTTTTTATCTTCAGCCTTTTGGCTATCGGCCTGGCCAGAAACAGTAGCAGTGAGCGCAGGGATTTCCTTGCGGGCTATCGGGGAGTTGGGATGCTGCTGAGCTTTACCGTGGTGGCGCTTGCCTTTGGGGCCGGCCTGATGTTGCTATTTATGCCATACCTGAGTGCTGCTGCCGAGGCAGGTTACGGGGTATTGAAGTCAGCAGCCGGGCCGTTGCTCCCTGTTTTGGAGCGGGTGTTGCTTTTCCTATTTGGGCGCATAGGGCAGCAGGAGCCGTTATTTCCTTCATTCGATAGGGGTGAGGCAGAGTACTTTCCATCCGGAGAAAGCAGCGGGTGGAATCAGATCCTGGGATGGGGACTCTTCGGCCCGGTGTTGTTGATCGGGCTCATTTTCTGCGCACTGGGAACGTGGTACCTGCTGCGCTGGCTATTCTCAAAGACGTCTAAAGAAGAAAGAGATTACATTCATTGGCAACTGGCGTTATTGTGGGCTCAAAGGCTGTGGGCGGCCCTTGGCAGGGGCCTGAAAAGAGCGGTGCAAAGGCTAAGGGGTTACCAGGATGCAGTTCAGCTCTACCGTGCCTTTCTGAAGTGGGGGCGCCTTAGCGGTCTGCCGCATCTTTTGAGCGAGACCCCTGTCGAATATGGTTCACGCCTGAAAAAGCAATTCCCGTCTCTCACTGCAGAGATAGGGGGAATCGTCGAATCCTTCAACCTGGTTGTGTACGGTGAGGTGGCCTTAAATGATGCGCAGCTGGCGGTGGCCAGGCTTTCCTGGAAAAGACTGCGCAGCCCCCGCTATTGGCCCGCTCGATTGAAATCCTGGTTTTTCCAGGAAAAAAGGTATATTTCTTGACAATGATATGTATCTTTATTTATGTGAAGGGATATCATCTATCGCACACTCTCACGCCGTATTTCATTCAGATATCGGAATCTCCCTGCTTATTGCGGCAGTCAATCTGAATTCCCGTCGCTATAATTTTCCTTCTGCGCTGAAAATAAACCGAAAGATAACCATTTCAGAGTTTGTTATAAACAAAACCAAAGGAGGAAATGATGAAACCAAATGTTTTTATGCCACTTATTCTTTTGTTGATGATCGCATTGGCGATGAACACTTCCATTGCCCGCGCCGACGACTTGGAAGAATTTAAAGCAGCAGTTAAACGATATAATGATTCTTTGGTTCATTGGGATGTCGACATTATTGCCGATATCGAAGCAGAAGCT
>JARRNM010000317.1:0-2711 GCA_037384945.1 Deltaproteobacteria bacterium | reverse complement strand
GCTCTTGAGAAAAACGATGTATGTGATACTGCTTGCCCTCAAGAACCGGTGAGTGTTCCAAAAAAAGACTGCTGGGCAACGAGATGCCCATGTCTTCGAGGCGTTTCATAAACTTCGGACGTATGCCGCTGGCGATAAAGCGGCCTTTCACCTTGCGGTCTTCGGTAAGCCCCATCAAATTAAAAGAGAAGATCTCCTGCATCGTGATCATCTCTCCTTCCATGCCGACGATCTCATACAGATTCATCATTTTGCGACTGCCGTCACTCAGCCGGGCTAGTTGAATCACTACATGGATGGCAGATGCGATCTGGTTTCTGGTGGCTTTATCCGGAAGATTTAGGCCAGTCATGGAGACCATGGTTTCTAAGCGGGTCAGGGCATCCCGGGGAGAATTAGCGTGAATGGTGGCTAAAGAGCCGTCGTGGCCGGTATTCATGGCTTGGAGCATATCTAAAGCCTCACCGCTGCGCACCTCACCCAGGATTATGCGCTCGGGTCGCATGCGCAAGGCATTCCGAACCAGATCCCTCTGGGTGACTTCTCCTTGACCTTCCAGGTTAGGCGGGCGAGTTTCCAACCGAACTACATGGTCTTGTTGCAACTGCAGTTCGGCCGAATCTTCAATGGTGATGATGCGTTCATCATTGGGAATGAAGCTGGATAAGACATTGAGGAAAGTAGTTTTACCGCTACCAGTGCCGCCGGAAATAAGGATATTGAGACGGGCTTGGACCATTCCTTGCAGAGCTTCAGCCATGTCTGCGGTGATGGTTCCAAATCCGATCAGGTCATCCACGGTTATGGGAATCCGGGAAAATTTCCGGATGGAGAGGGCCGGTCCGTCAAGTGCCAAGGGCGGAATAATCGCATTTACCCGGGAACCATCAGGCAAGCGAGCATCCACCATGGGACAGGATTCATCAATACGGCGCCCAACTCCCGCAGCTATTTTTTCAATAATTTTAAGTAAATGTGCGTTATCAGTAAATCGAATGGCCGAGGCTTCCAACTTACCCCGTCGCTCTATATAAACTTTATCGTAGCTATTTACCAGGATATCACTAATACCGGGATCGGCCAGGAGGGGTTCCAGAGGTCCATAACCCAATAATTCATTTTTGATTTCTCGACAAAGTCTTTCTTTTTCGTGTGAGGGGAGCGGTATCTTATCCTCTGCCAGGATCATCTCAACTCCCCGCCGTAAATCCTCTTGGAGAGCACTTTCCGAGGCTTCCGTCAGGCGAGACAGATCCAGCAAGTTCAAAAGCTTCAGATGCACCTTGCCTTTCAATTCATTGAAGGCATCATTTTTCTTCTGACGTTCCCTTTCTTGTTTCAAGTCCGGTCCAACGGCCGCGACTTGAGGGCCCTGCTCTTCTTCCTGCCGCTGGCGGATTCTGTCCAAGAGGCTCATGATTCCTTCTTCCTCCACAGACGCTGCAGCCATTTCCATCCGGACTCATTGTTTTCTTCTAACGTTTTGTCCCTGCTGATATTTATGGCCATCTGTTTTAGTTCCGCATATATGGGATGGCGACGATTTTCCTGCACCAAAGGCCTGCCTTCATTGATACTAAACCCCACCTGTTTGTAATCACAGGCTATCGTACCCGCGACCTTCTTCCCCAGAAAGCCTTCAATGTCACTCAGAGCCAATTCAGTTTGCCGGTCCCAGAAGTTCACCCAGACCTGAATATCGAGGTTCTTCAGTTCCAGGAGGGTTAGGATTTCCAGCATCTTCTTGGTATTAGACAAAGCCGGCACGGACTGGGCCGTAACCAGCACCAGAATATCGGAGAGCTCCAAAGCTTTCAGCGTAATTTCATCAAATTGATGACAGCAATCTATCAAAATGGTGTTAAACCCGAGATTTTCCTGGACAAATTGTATAATCTTTTCCAGATGGCTGGCATTGATGGTTTCGGCTTCTTCCAGACGACCGCCAGCACCTTGCCGTGGACTTCCTGAGCCAAGAGGCTTGCTACATTGGCTACCAGAAAAGTTGTCCCCACTCCCCCTTTGCAACCCAAAAAAGACACGATTTGAGTCGGTTTGGCTTGCGCCATCCTGAGTTCGCTCTGGGCGGTAATGCGCTGGACGGCTTTTTGGAAATCTTCCTCCTTGATAGGGAAGGCGAAGCATTCTTTGGCGCCAAGGCGGAGTGCTTTCCACAAGTTGTTAGTAGAGATTTCTTTTAGATAAAGAAAAATGGCGGGATTATGGGGATCCGCTGCGGTTGTTTCGATCCAATGGTCTAGTTTGGGATTATTTTCCTGATATTCCAAAAAGACCACATCAGTGCCGTTTAGGGCTTGGGGAGGCAGATGGGCCAAATCTTGACTGTATACCAACTCCCCGTTGCCGGAAGCTTCGATAACTTTCCGAAGGTATTCCTGGTTTTGTGGATCGTGATAGTAGATGCTGAAATGGATGGACATGCCGTTTTTGACCCAGAATTGAACAGGTTCTTTTATTAACCCCTCAATAGTTAACCGGTTGCCGTTGAAGGCCTCGGATCACTTCAACCGTGCGAGTGGGAGGCAGAGAGGCTACTTTTCCCTTCACCGGCTTCTTTTCCTCAGGCGGGTTTCCCAGAAGTTGAGCAGCATCTATGCCAGGGGTATTGACCTGTCTATGGTCCCCCCGGCGGCGCAATACTAGAGAGATACGTCCTGTTTGGACAGCCAGGGCCAGACGTTCTCCTTCTG
>JARRNM010000316.1:0-3066 GCA_037384945.1 Deltaproteobacteria bacterium | reverse complement strand
CAGTGCGGGAACGGGAAGTTCTGTTTTTTCTATTTTCCCCGGGGTTACCTCTCCTGTTTCTCTATTGCGTAACGTCGGTTGGACCATTTGCCATGTCAGGATTTTGTCCGGTACTGTCGCCATCTTTATACCTCCTTCTTTCCAAAATGGTTGAGAGTGGTCAGGTGATGGAAGAGCTGGTCCTCAGCCCAGTTCTCAGATCATGCCGTAGCCTCCGTCCACGCAAAGGAGCTGGCCGGTGATGTAGTTGCTGGCATCCGACGCCAGAAAGACGAAGGCCGGAGAGATATCCTCCGGTTCGGCAAACCGCTTGAGCAGAATCCTGTTCATATAGATTTCCTTGAGTTTTTCATCTGTGCGGATTTTTTCGGTCATGTCGGTTGCTACGATACCGAGGGAGATGACATTGACGCATACATTGTATCTGGCGAGTTCCCTCGCCATGGATTTGGTCATGCTGATGATGCCTCCCTTGGCCGCGCTGTAGTTGATCTGACCAACAGTGCCCACAAGACCGGCAACCGACGTGACGTTAATGATTTTGCCGCTCTGCTGTTCTTTCATGTGCTTCCCGGCAGCCTGGGCACAGAGAAATGCTCCTTTCATATGAATATCAACCACCTGATCCCATTGTTCTTCGGTCATCTTGAGCATGAGCGCCGGGCGTGTGAAGCCAGCGTTATTTACCAGAACATCTATTTTGCCGAAGGCATCCAGGGCTTTTCCGAAGAGGCGCTCAACTTCATCTTTCCGTGCCACATCGGCTTTTACAGCGACTGCCCGGCGGTCCATACCCGTAATGATGTCAACAACCTCGTTTGCCGCATCCTGGTTCGAGGTATAATTGATGATAACATTGGCGCCTTCAGCAGCAAACCCCAGGGCAACAGCTCTTCCCACTCCCCGACTGCTTCCTGTCACAACAGCGGTTTTATTTGTTAAATTCATGGAGGCTCCTTTCCACAACTGGCCCGAAGTAATTTGCTCTATTGTGATCGCATACTTCCTCGATTGGAGAAAGTAACTACATTATGATTACAATATAATTATATTGTGGACTTTAGAAAAATTTCACAAGAGTGTCAAGCAAAAATCGAAATACGAGAAATCGGGTTGAAAAAAATAGGGGCTCTGTTACTATTGTCGGCATGATACCTGCAATACCAGGGATGGAGGAGGGCTTTTTCTCCCTCCGGACGGAATAACTCTGGATGGACGAATCGTTGGTGATGAACATGATGCCTGCCTTTTTTGCACGCTCAACCGAGAGAGAGAACGCACATGAATAGATCTCTTTTCCCCGTACCTCTGGTCCTGCTGCTGTTCTTCGTTTTTTCCTGCGCCGGGCCAAGAAGGGATCATGTTGTATGGGCGCCCCCGCCCGGGAACAAGACAGTTGTCGTATCGCCCAACAAACAAGGCGCGAGTTTCCGACCCTATATCATCAACGGAGAGCGGTATTATCCACTTCCTGATTCCATTGGTTTTGTTCAGACAGGCAAGGCCTCATGGTATGGGAAGGATTTTCACGGGAAACCTACGGCCAGTGGAACCGCGTATAATATGTACGAAAGGACCGCGGCACACAAAACACTGCCGCTCGGGACCTACGTGCAGGTCCGAAATCTGGAAAACGGAAGACAGACGGTCGTCAGGATAAATGACCGTGGTCCTTTTATAAGAGGAAGGATCATCGACCTTTCCTACACCGCCGCCGGGGATATTGGTTTGATCGGTCCAGGCGTTGCAAAGGTGCGGATAGAGGCCCTGGGAAGACAAGTGGGGGAACATGATTCCAAATCCGGGAAAGAGGCGGTCGTTGAAGCAAGGGACCTCGCAAAAGGAAATTTTACCGTGCAGGTGGGAGCATTTCGCGAGCGACAGAACGCCTTGAGGCTGGCGAATCGGTTAAAGGTGTTGTTTCATTTTGTGCAGATTACTGTTTTTGAAACACCCGAAGGCGTCCCTCTTTACCGGTTAAGGGTATCGAAATCTTCCACCTTGCAGCAGGCAGGAAGGATGGAGAAAAAACTGGAGACTATGGGGTTCGAGGAAGCTTTTATCGTCAGTCTTTAGAACCATCGTTGTCTGAGGGTTTCTCCCTCTCCGGGCTGATTTTTCCTTCACCACGAACTTGCCAAAACCACTGACCAGGAGGTCTTCTCCCTGCTCCAAAGTCTGCTTGATGATCTCAAAAAGCGTCTCGACGACAAGCCTGGAACGATTCTTGCTCAGTCCAACCTGATGATAAATGCTGCCGATGATCTTTTCTTTCGTCAGGGCCACTTTTTATCCTCCTCGTCTCGTGCTCTCAGCAATAATACTTATTAATTTCAGTCTTTTGACCTTGCACTATTGCTCATGGCAAAAGAAGTGTCAAGTGTTTTTTACAAAATTAAATTTTTCTTTGAGTCTCCTGTCCACGATTTCCGGCACAAGTCCACTGGTATCGCCCCCCAGGCTCGCAGCCTCTTTTATTATCGTGGAGCTGATGTAAAACCACTTGTAATCAGTCATCAGAAAAATGGACTGTATTTCCCTGTTCAACTTCCTGTTCATGAGCGCCATCTGAAATTCATATTCGAAATCGGAAAGTGCTCTCAACCCCCTCAGAATTACATTGGCCTTCTTTTGGACCGCATAGTCCACCAGGAGGCCGTCAAAGGTGTCTACCTCCACATTGCTTGCGCCGTCCAGGCTTTCGGTTATCATATCTATTCGCTCCTTTATGGTGAAAAGAGGCTTTTTGTTAGGATTGTTGAGAATGGCAATGATCAACTTATCAAATATGGTCAATGCACGGTTTACAATACTGAGATGACCGTTGGTAATTGGGTCAAAAGTCCCTGGATAAATAGCAGATTTCCCGTTCATTCCAAAACCTCGTATGTATAGATGGTAATTTTTGTGTCACCGTACGTCCGTGAATCACTCATGATAAATGGGTCCATCGAAGAAGGCAGGATTTCGTTTTTTGCACATTCGGCAATCAGCAAACCACCTGAATGGAGATAAGGCAACCTTGCCAGATGTCCAGCCACCAGGGGTATCAGCTTCTGCCGATAC
>JARRNM010000315.1:0-3242 GCA_037384945.1 Deltaproteobacteria bacterium | reverse complement strand
GACGAGTTCTACGAGAAAGAACGGTTGGGCATCGCTGCCGATCCGGATTTGACCTTTGGCCAGCTCATGGCATGGGGGCTCAAGCAGGAAGTGATGAAAGTAAAGGCTTCATACAGCGATGATGTCCAACGAGCTAAGATCCTGACCGAGCACTTGGGTCATTTCAAGGCCTGCCAGCTAAACAAGCTGATGGTGCTTAATTTCCGGGAAATGATGAAAAAAACCAGGATAAGGCGCTACAGCCGCAATTATCAAAACGGCACGATCAACAGGATGATCGCCCTCGCCCGCAGGGTCTACAACCCTGGCGGGGATGCAGGCATGGTTGCTCATAACCCTTGTGAGCGGTTGGGAGTACTCAAGGAACATCCGCGGGGAAGGGTGCTCTCACCAGATGAACTGGAACGGCTCATCGCCGAATGCCCACCATACCTGGTGGGGATTGTCTACCTTGCCTACTATACCGGGATGCGGCGTGGCGAAATACTGGGCCTCACCTGGGAAAGGGTGGACATGAAACGAGGTCTCATTGATCTCACCCCGGAGGACACCAAGACCAATGAGCGACGGTTTGTCTTCTTCAATGATGCGTTGTGGTGCATCTTCCGCGAGGCCGCACGAATCAGATCGCTGTCACACAACTTTGTCTTCACCAGAAGCGGAAACCAGATAAAGAGCTTTTTCACTGCGTTTCAAGGTGCCTGTGAGCGAGCGGGCATTGAGAATCTGAGGTTCCATGACCTCCGCCACACTTTCAACACCAACATGAGAAAGACCGGGCTTGACAACACTGTGATTATGAAACTCACCGGCCACAAGACGCTGAGCATGTTCCAGCGTTACAACCATGTTGATGAGGCAGATGCCGGAGAGGCGATGAGAAAGCTGGAAGACTATCTTAGCAAAAAAGAAAAGGGAGCAGAAGAAAGCGTCTACTCCCTATCTACTCCCTCGGAGGATTAGAGAGCCTTGTCTCGATTTGGCATTCACTTAAGGCTCTGCTAAGTTGTTGATATCAGTGGCGGAAGTGCATGGGAATCGAACCCACCTGGGACAGCCTTCACTGCCCCACACCGGATTTGAAGTCCGGGAGCCCCACCAGTGAGCTTGGCACTTCCGGGCGTTATATAACAGAAATACCGCCCGCTGTCGAGGGTTTTGGCATGAAACAAGGGCGCAAGGCACAGGGCGCAAGGCGCAAGATAAAGGAGGGAGAACCGAGGAGTCAAAATTCGGCATCCAGAAAAGATAGAACAACTGGGGGTTCTCTTACCTACTGACTACTTGGCTACTTTCATTCATACCTTGTACCTTGCACCGTGTACCGGAATTCCCGCAGCTACGGACAATCGGCAACTGACGACGTAAGTGGATTTGCTCTTTCCTGCCTGCTAATCTATGATTGCTCATGGTTTTCCGCTCCGGTTAAGATAGACAAAAGAGAGAGCAAGAGAGTTTGACGACGGCAAAAACACTTAAAATCGGTGAGGTAGAACTAGGTCAGGGTTTGATTCTGGCCCCCATGGCGGGTATCACTGACCTGAGTTTTCGTCTAATAGCCAAGAGGTTGGGCGCGGATTTGGTGACCTCCGAGATGGTTAGCGCCGAGGGAATAGTGCGGCAGAGTGGTACCACCAGGTCACTGTTAAATAGCCGTCCGGAGGAAAAACCGCTGGCTGTACAGCTCTTCGGGTCAGATCCGTCAGTTATGGCTGAAGCGGCAACCATGGTCGCGGCTGAGGGAGCGGACATAATTGATCTCAATATGGGGTGTCCTGTCCCGAAAGTACTTCGTCAAGGGGCGGGTGCCCAACTAATTCGACAGCCGAAAAAAGTGGCGCAGATAATTGACGCCGTGCGGAGAGTTGTGGGCGTTCCGCTTACGGTGAAAACCAGGTCCGGCTGGAGCAAATCCCAGATCAATATATTGGAAGTGGCCAGAGTCGCTGAGGATGCTGGGGCGGACGCTATCACCATTCACCCCCGAACAGCCAGGCAAGGGTTTTCCGGGAAGGCAGACTGGTATCTAATTGCCAAGGTGAGACAAGTAGTGACCATTCCGATAATTGGCAACGGAGACGTTACCCGTCCCGAGCAGGTTGGAGAGATGAAGCAAGTGACCGGCTGCACTGGAGTGATGATTGGCCGTGGAGCAATGGGTAACCCCTGGATCTTCAAACAGGCCAAAGAGCTGGCACTGGGGGAGCCGGTGTCCGTCCCATCGCTGCGGGAGCGATTGGAGATCATGGGGCGTCACCTGAATCTGTATAAAGAGTCTTTTCAAGGGCGGCAGAACCTAGGAGCATACGGCGAGACGAGCGAGACGAGAGGTCGGGCGAGACGGGGATTACAGGTTTTCAAAATCCGAAATCCGAAATCCGAAATTTTGTGTCCTTGCGCCTTGAGCCGGTCGCGAATGAAGTGAGCGAACGGACCACGGACACTGCGGGGAGCAGTAGTGAAAGTAAAGGTAGCAAAAAATGCCGGTTTTTGCATGGGGGTGCGGCGGGCCCTGGACCAGGTGCTCAACGCTGCCAGGGACCTCCAGCCTGATGAGATTATTCATACCTACGGACCCCTAATTCACAACAATCAGGTTCTGGAGATTTTGGAGAAGAGAGGAATTCGCTGCCTCCAGGACATGGAGGAGGTAGAACAGGGCCGCATAGCCATACGAGCCCACGGCATTCCTCCCCAGGAACGCAAGGCAATGAGGGAGAAGGGGTTCGAAATCATCAACGCCACCTGTCCGAGGGTGGCGAAGGTTCAGGGAATCATCAAGAAGCATGCACTGCGAGGCTACGATGTGGTAATTATCGGTGATGACAATCACGCCGAGGTAATCGGGCTGAAAGGTTTTGCCAATGGTCGTGCTCACATCTTGAATAGGGTTGAAGAAGTTGAGCAACTCCCCTCAATGGACAAGGTACTGGTGGTGGCGCAAACCACCCAAGATGAGCGGGCATTTAAGAGAATAGCTGCTCTCATAGAAGAGCGCTACCCCGGGGCCGAGACTTTCAATACCATCTGTGATTCCACCCACAATCGTCAGGAGGAGGTACTCTCTCTCTGCAAGGAGGTGGAAGCGATGGTGGTGGTAGGCGGCCACCATAGCGGCAATACCAAGAGGTTGGCAGAGATAGCCGCGGCTACCGGCATCCCGACTTTTCATGTGGAGACCGAAGAGGAACTGGATAGGAAGCAATTTCAGGACCTAAATGTTGTCGTTGTTACCGCGGGTG
>JARRNM010000314.1:0-3965 GCA_037384945.1 Deltaproteobacteria bacterium | reverse complement strand
GCCCAGAGCCAAGGCTGCCTTACTAAAGGCGGTACAATACAACCCGCGCAACATCCGGGCAAGACTAGTGCTGGCTCAAGTTTATTTGTCCGAGAGGTCGGGCGACCTCGCCCTGGAGCAAGTCAACGCGGTTCTTGCGCAGGATCCCAAGAATTATCGGGCACAATTCCTCAAGGGCGGTGGCTATGTTCTTAAGAATGATATGAAAAACGCACGGGATGCCTATGAAAAGGCCGCTGAGATAAAGCCGAATGACCCAGCACCTTATTTTCAGCTGGCTAATCTCGAGCGCTCTCAACGAAACTATGACAAAGCTATGTCGTATCTAGACAAAGCAATTGAGTTGAAGCCGGATTTTGTCATGGCAATCGCAGCTAAGGTAGCTGTATACGCAGCCCAAAAGAAACCTGAAGAAGCTCTTGCATACCTGAAGAGAACCATTTCAAACAATCAAAACAATGACAAATTAGTTGCATTACTCCAGGAGTTGCGTGGTGCGACGCTCATGTCGCAACAAGACTACGTGGAGAGTGAAGCTGCTTTCAAGAAGGCCGTCGAGCTAAATCCTGATCTTGTCGCCCCCTATCTCTCTCTTGCGAGGCTTTACCAAATTACGAAAAAGACCGACAAAGCGATCGGGCAGTATCAGGCAATTCTTGACAAGCAGCCGAAGTTTATCCAAGGATATATGGCTTTGGGGGCAATTTACGAGGCCGAGGGTAGGAGTACACAGGCAAGGACAATGTACGAGAAAGCCTTGGAGATCAATCCTGACTTTGCGCCCGCAGCCAACAACCTGGCCTGGGTGCTTCTCCACGAAAACGAGAACCCCGATAGAGCCCTGGAGTTGGCCAGAAAGGCAAAGAAGCAACTACCTGACGATCCGAATGTGGCTGATACTCTGGGACTTGCGCTTATAGCCAAGGGTTTTTACGAGAGTGCACTTTCCGAGTTGAGCATGGCCGCGGAAAAGTTACCGGAGCAACCGACCGTCTTGTATCATCTTGGGCTGGCTCATTGGAAGAATGGAGAGAAGGAAAAGGCCTTGGAAGTTTTGAACAAGGCTGTAAAAACCGATCTCGAGTTTCCTGAGAGAAAGCAGGCGCAGCAGCTTTTGGAGGAGATTAGAACCGAGAGGACATAGTCAGCTGGCAGAGAGTCAGAGGACAGACGACGATTGTGGATTGCGGACTGCGGATTTGGGAATTAATCAACCGCAGACGGACGCAGACAGGCGCAGACGAGTTTAGCTGGTACCCCCAAGGTGTTGCAGGACCTGCCTTCGCGCAAGGTTCGGCGCGCCATAGGGCATAGAGTAAAAAGCAGATTTCGGATTTCGAATTTATGGAAGGCGTAGGGTGCAAGGCGTAAGGCACAAGGAAGTAGAAGACTCAATTCTTTGCTTGCGCCTTGAATTTTGAGCCGTGCGGTTCTCTGGATTCTGGCTACTGGCTGATGACTACTGGTTTTGATGATTGTGGATTTAGAAGCTAGGAGTTAGGAGTCAGAATCCAGGAGAGAGATAGAATCGTTAAAGCCGCCGGGGATTAAAATCTCAGGCGGCTTTTTTATTTGAGGAGGAGGGCTCTCTAGTCTTTGATGAATCCCTTCTTTTTGCCGAGACCGGCGAGTCCAACTAACCCGCTGCCGAGCAGAAGAATGGTGGATGGCTCGGGAACCGCGCCGCTCGCAGGGTCGTTGACGACTGGGGCAGCAAAAGCACAGTCCCCGTCGGGCCCCTGACTAAAATACAATACGGCAACAGGGCTTGAAGGTACAAAGAAATCGTCCAAGTCAACGGTCGCGTCAGGATTCTTTGGATCTGCCCAAACATCCACATAGAAAGTATATGACTCGCCAGGCAGAAGTCCGTCGAGGTTATGTTCGGGTGTCTTAGTCGAGTCTTTGTAGAAATCTAGTATTACATCATAAAAGCCGAAATCAGTCTCCCACTTTGAAGATTTGGCTTTCAGTTCTGCCTTGTCAGGTTTAGGATCTAAAAGGACCATATCCTTTTCTGAAATATCATCTGAGATGTTAAAGTAAAGATTTGCGATCGTGTATGCCGCACTCTTATTCGTCACCGTTATGGTCAGCATACCCCAGGTCGAGACCAGCGAGTCCATTTCGTATGTAATCACTGCACTTAGAGCACTAGGGTCAATACCATCACTTGCAGAGCCGCTGAAATCGATAGTGGTGGCCAGTGATGTCGCTGTCATTGCCAGTACCAGGCCGAGAGAGATGATGAATGCCAGAATAACAGATCTTGTTCTCATAAACCTTTCGTCTCCTTCACATTTTCATTTATAGCAACCGCCCAGGCTCGCATGGGAACGTTATCTCGACTCATGTCTATATTCAAGATGTGTGCCTTTGTACAGACAATTTTCCCGGCTGTTTGTAAAAAAATATTGCGATATTTATCAATAGCTTACATGGCTGAAACGGATTGCCCCTCCATGCGTTCAACCCTCTTACCGCGGCTGCCTCTGCAACAGAAGAAATCTTCTACTAACAAGTGGTAACAAAATACCAACCTGTGGATTGATGAGTCACACCTTCGTCTGCAAAATTAGGGTGGCAGCCATTCAATGAAAAATTTTTCGACACAGTCTTAGATCACCTCAAGCAGCCTCTCGCCCCCAATTGACCTACTTTTTGAGGAAATCCTTTACTCTTAGACCTGTGCCTGGAACCACCAGAGACAGAGGACCGCTCTGTAAAGAGAGCCGGCAGCTTCAAAGCCAAAGATAGAGGATGTTCAAAGACATTGCGGATTGCGAATTTGGGAAGGCATAGAGCATAGGGTAAAAAACACATTGCGAATTTCGAATTTAAAAACAAGGAGTCAGAATTCAGAATTCGGAAGATAAAAGACATAGAGGCAGCTGGCAGACGTCGGAGGTCAGGTGGCAGCTTGCAGCAGACAGCTGGCAGCAAAGGATATTTTAACTCTTTCTAATCTATGTTTTTGACTCTATGCTCCATGCCCCATGCCCTATGCCCAAGTATTCTGACTACTGGTTTTGATACTTGCCAATTGCGAATTTAAACGCCATGATCCAGGATCCAGGATGCAGGAGCCAGAAGACAGACGACAGAGGACAGAATGGAATTGCGGTTTGAGGATTGCGACTCAGTCTCCAAGGGGTGAGCAGGTCTTAATGGGATCGAATAATAAATTTTATCAAATCTTCAGGAAAAGTGGTTTCAGTGATAAATCCTGCATGCTTATTGCATATTCTAAAGGTAGCCATTGTGCGCTTGGACTAGTATTACTGCTCTCATCCCTGAAAAAGGGTCATCAATTTAGCTCAGCGATGTCTTACTAGACGTTTCAACATTACGTCATCTCGTACCTGGCGGGGCCGAGAAATGTCCGCTCCCCCCTTTCCAGGCGGGGAGCGGAAGAGGCTGGCCTATGTAGATAACACCATTTATGAAATTGAACGAAATTGTACCGCTTTGCGGCCGTGCACCAATCACTTTGCCAGCAGCCGTGATTGCCCCAAGAACACCCCCTAAAATCTTATGAGAATACACGACCGTCGACAACATCCAAGACAAAGAGAGAATTTTCAGGTAGTACTTCGCAAGTACGGCCTAGATTTTTCTATTGAGGGGACCACTGTCAACATAAGCCAAGGGGGCGCTTTCATCAAGACCAAGAACTGGAGATCTTTTAAGGTCGACGACCAAGCAGTCATCGCATTCTATCTCCCTCCCAAATACACGGGCCAAACCAAGACCATCGGTTTGCAAGGACCTGTGGTCATTTCCCGAGTCGACCATGAACAGAAAGGAATTGGAGTAAAATTTATTAAGTACTTCAGGCAGTTTGAACCAATAATCCCATCTCGGGCTGCAGGACAAGACTGACAGCCAGTCGACAGTGGGCGCAGAATTAAAATTACGATTGGTTACTTTACTCCGCATTATGAAGGCCTCAGGAGGCCTGATTG
>JARRNM010000313.1:0-2904 GCA_037384945.1 Deltaproteobacteria bacterium | reverse complement strand
ATCGCCGAGGCCGATGCCCGAACACCTACGAAAGGACTACGCGTACCTCTTTGAGCGCTTCTATTATTTCCTTGAGGACTACGGCCCGGCTAGTATGGGAATTGTCGCGTTTGATGAGCTCGAGAGATCCAGGAGCCACATCCTCATTGACCAGATGGATCGCTATTTCAGGACCACTCTAAACGGACAGGCAAGGGCAGGTCGGATAATCCCAGAGCCTTTCTTTGTCCACAGCGATCTTACGACGGGTGTTCAGCTGGCCGATATTGTTGCTTACCTCATCTCTTGGGGCTTCCGAACTGGAGAACTAACCGAGCCAGCTCGGCCTGAACTCAAGAAGTTCGTCGATTCCGTCTGTTTGCTGCGCTACAAGGCCGTTAGAACGGTCGAGGGGAATGCGAATTTCCAGATATGGAGCTTTGCCATCATCGATGACCTGAGATCCAGGGAAGAGAGGGAAGGTCAATAAAAAAATCGTCCTAAGACCCTGTCAACCCCCTGGATGATTACGCGGTCGGACAAAGCTAAGTGATTGATATGGTGTGAGACCCCGGCATTTAATGAGCCTAAACGAGGCTTAAAGGCCCCTTTTTGTTCCTCCAGGGGTCGGACCAAGCTAAATAACGGTGCCCGTAAGTGGGGTCAAGTCTTTAGGTTTAGTGTCTCGTCGCGCAGCCCCTCGGGAGTGATCGGTGGCAGGCTTGCGCAATTGCATGAAGCGCTGCAGCGATGACGGTTCACCGGCCTTCCTTCGAATCTTGGCCAGCAGCGGTACTCCCGTGGAAACCTCCTAGCCTCCTCGCTCTTCACTTCCTAGCCGGCCGCTTGCGGCCACCTGTGCTAAGCTAATCACAGCATTTGCAAAGCAGGTGTCTGCGGTGAACTGCAGGATACGAGTCCATTCCTCTGATGGGTTGGTGATGCTTCTGCTGGGGGGCAGCTTCACGCAGGGCGGCCGGGAGAGAAGTCAATCGAATGCGTGGGGGTTCGGGGGATGACTCATGAAACGAGCGGCCACGCTATGATGTAAATCGGGATGATCCTTATTGAGGGGTGTGCCATGCGCCGTATGTTGCTTGTTGTTCTTGTGCTCTCTGCGTGCAGCCTTGCCTGGTTGGCGGCACGGGGCAGTGGAGCCGATGAGCATTTGGATTGGCTCGTGCCGCCGGAATACGACGCCACCTACCACTTTTCCGAAGGCTACGGCATCGCCGAACGTGGAAAGCAGCTCTTTCTCGCTGATCTGCAAGGGATCTTGCGTCCGATTGATGGTTACAGGTTGGCAGTGTCGCACCGAGGTAAAGGCAGTTTTGATGTTATCGGCGATAACCTCTACGTTTCCCAGCACCGGTTCGCCTTAGTGTCGATTCAGGACAACAAGTGGCATTACTTCGTCGCCCAGACGCTTCGTACGCTGCCAGGAGCTTGGGACGAGGGGGCTCCTTTCTCCGAAGGCAAAGCATGTGTTAACGAGGGCAGGCGGTATTACGTCATCGACCTTCAGGGGAAGAGGCTCTTTGCGCTGCCGGGTGATCCAGGCCCTTCTGGCTACAGCCAGGGATACCTTGCAGTGAGTAACGACGAGGACAAGTGGGGGTATGTCAATACTGAAGGAGACTGGGCGATTCCGCCGAAGTATGAATGGGTACTGGCATTCTCAGATGACGTGGCTTGGGTGCTGGAGGACGACGCAGCCTTTGCGATCGATCGAGAGGGCCATGAGATTCCCGACAGTCGTCATGAAGGAAACTTGGCTTGGTGCAAGGGGCGAACCGCGCTGTTTGAAACGGAGACAGGTTGGCTTCTCTATAATTGTTCGAGGGGACTCTTGGCAACGGGAAAGGGCGATACGATGGCCGATACTCATATGGATGCGCCGCTCGCGGTCGAGAGCCCCGACGGTCTTTGGATGTATATAGATGCGGAGGGAAGGCAGGCATTCAAGGGAAGCTTCAACAGTTGGGCGCCATTTCACAACGGATACGGAGTCTTTAGCGAAGGGAACAGAGTGGGAGTGATCGACAGCAGGGGCAGGGTTGTTGTTCCTCCGGTTCTCGACTGGAGCCAGTTTTCCCGGGCCGGCAACGGCGTCCTGAATGCACGCTACAAGGGAAAAGAAGGTTTTTTGAAGCTTAAAAAAGAATAAAAGGAAAGGACTGAGCCGCGTCTTACCGGCGTTGGAGCCTGATCCCCTGAAAAATAATGATTGGCGGGAGGCTTGCATCATTGCATTGCGCCTTGGGCGATGACGGTTCACCGGCCTGCCTTCGAATCTTTGCCAGCAGCGGTACTCCCGCGGAAACTTCCAAGCCTCCTCGCTCTTCACTTCCTAGCCGGCCGCTTGCGGCCACCTGTGCTAAGCTGCTTTTAGAATCAACAAAGCGGATTCCGGGAAAGGGTGCTAAATTGCAAGATGCGACTTCATTCATGCTGGAGATGTTATCGCGGGTAGTGGGCTCGGCGGAGGTACTTCCGCATGGGACTTTCGCAAAGAGATGAAAGAATGGCTCCAAAAAGACGGAAATGGTCGCCGGTCGAAAGGTGGGTGTTTTGGACAGCGCTCTTTGTCTTAGGATTGGGAAATATGATTTTGGCCGGCGCGAGTTCATTGGCCATTGCGGCATTTCTGGGCGTCTTTGGTTTGCTTGTTGCAACGCCTATTCTCATTGCCAAACGGAGAGGCAAATAAAGGCAAAGTAAAGGCGTGTAAGCATGGTGCATGTGGGCATGCTTGCATAATTGTATTAGGTGATTGGGAAAGTATTGGCACTTAGGTTAAGATGGTGCCATGGCAAGGATAGCGAGGGTGGTGGCGCCGGGTTATGCTCACCCTATCACGCAGAGGGGAAACAGGCGTCAGCAGGTCTTCTTCGGAGATGCCGATTCTCGTGCATACCTTGACCT
>JARRNM010000312.1:0-2507 GCA_037384945.1 Deltaproteobacteria bacterium | reverse complement strand
CAGCGCCGTTTACTCCTAACAGAGTACGGCTACAGCCCTATATTTGATAAAGAAACGCGAGAGAGTCTTGAAGACAGACCCTTTCTCTCCCAGAGGCTTAAGTCGGTAATTTTGTGCGACCCCCAAAATCATGGCTGCCTCCGGAAAGAAAATCGACAATTGGGAAAAAAGCCGGAAGCTACCCTAGCCTGTACCAGAGCCAACCCGTTGTGTCAATCATTATTTTCCTGATTCCAATGCCGAAATACCGCTATGAGGTTGGATGAATCATGACTCGGGCTGTGTCTCTGTGCAGAATCAGTAAACTTTGCCTTTACTCAACAACGCCCTAATGTGATTTTCGATTTGTTACTCACCCAGGGGGATGACCACCGTTGTCCGGCGTATTGCTGGTGGCGTGTAGAAAATGCGGAAACCACATAACTGCATCTTAATCCCGGCGTGGTTTGGACGCCAGTTCAGTACGTAGGAGTACTGAGAGTAATCAATCGTATGGTCGATAGTGGAAGTATCAGCGAAGCCATGTCCACCAGTGCCGACTGAATTCATACTCCGTTCGATCACAAGGTCACCATTCTGATTGTAAACAGTAAACCAGCCGGTGCAATCTTCGACAGTTGTGTTGTCGTAATACATACGCAGGTGATCAACCGTAGAACCTCGCGGAAGATACACAGGCGTGTTCCATACTATATTTGCGGAGCCTTCGCTTGCATAAATGCAGCCCCCGCCCCCAGAACTTGGCCAGCCCACAGTGCTGTTGCCCGGCCGCAACGCCGATCCAGCAACCCTTATGGAGGATAAGGTCGGAGCTGCATTCAAACCACTTTCTTCTGAAGGTGCAGCTGGTTCCTCTGTTTGCCTTGTTGGTGCTCGCTGAATCATAGGTGCACTGCTCTGGGTGGCTTCATTTCCTTCTTCCTGTGCCAAGGAGAAACGATTAAGGCTAACCAGAAAAACAGTCAATACCGTTCCTATCAAGAAGGCAGAAAATCGTTGTTTATTCATCCCATGTCCTCCTTACATGAGTTGTTCTTTCGTAGAACAGCACGATGCCTTAGATTTCATAACTCTGAGCTCTATTTGAAATGCCAAAATTTGTATCATCATACTTCCTAGTCGACGCTGCCTTGAGGCCACTCCTTATTCATATATATACATTGCATGAATGTAGGAATAAAGGATATCAATGTTTACCCAGCATGTGATGTTAATCCCGCTGGTCATCGTGCAATTCCAATAGCCACAAATAAAATACCCTTATGAAAAAATCATTGCAAATTACCAAATTCAATAAAACCAGAATAAATTTTTCTAAACCAATTAATATGGTCTATTGTCTGACGTTCCAAGACGATGAACCTTCCCGAATAAAAAAGTGCGTTGATCATCATATCCCTGAGTCCGCCGGCAACAGGATCGGATGCGGTCGCCATATAGGGAGACGAGGTGGGCTCAAAGGTCGGGGCCTCAGGAGGAGACCCTGCGGCTTCCTCCCCTACGGCCTGCACCTTGGCCTGCCACGCCATCAAGTCGCGTTGAGGGAATCATCTTTTTTTGCAACTCCATCATCTGTCTGGTCATATTGGCCGAAAGGGCTTGGGATTGGGCTGCCATCCGCTGCATCTGTGCCTCAAGACCGCCTGAGTTATTCACAAACTGGGCCACCGCGATTCTCGTCTTGGGGCCCCTTGCAGAAACAGCTTGTGCTTCCGAAACAGTGGGCCCCTTTGTCTCCCGAACACTTCCTGATGCACAGCCGCCTTTGTCATCAACAGTGATTCCTTTCTTTACATATCGTCCAGCAACAGGAGGGGGATCACGGTCAATGCTGCTTTCGAAACCCTTCTGGTAGTGACTAGCCGGCCGGACAGCGGATAACTCGGGGGCGCGGTGGCGTCCACCGAGCTCAGGGTGTCCTGAGCCCGAGCCGTGATGCCCGAGGCCCGCAGGGAGCATCCAAACGTACCGCCAACCGTAAGCTCGGCGTTGAAGTCATAGGTCACCAACAGATACACCGGCAGCAACTGCTGCAGGACGATGTCCTGGATGTTGAACATGACTCTTCCTGTTGCCGGGGTGTAGCTCCCTTGGTCAAGCCACGTGTCGGCTGCATCCACAAGACCGTTGGCATTTTCGTCGAGCCACAAGTCGATGGACGCCACATCGCCCGGCACGCTTCCCGTGCCGCTGGTTCTGATTTGTACGCTGTCGAGGAGCAGAGGAACCGGCCCATGGTTGACCAACTGATAGGAGGCCATAGAGACTTCGGTCTCCCCTGCGTCGCCCCTGGTGTGCTCAAGCGCCAACCCGGGCAAGACTTCGAAATCGGCTTCCCACGGCTCCACGTAGGTGAAAAGCTGCGACCCGCCGCCGGGGTCCCCCACCCCTGCTTCGTGCCAGACGGCGCTGTCGACGTCGAAGGCCCAGATATCATTGCCGTGACAGCAATTACCCCCGCCTGCGGATTGATAAAGCCATGTCTCTCCCCCATCATACGTACCATC
>JARRNM010000311.1:0-2556 GCA_037384945.1 Deltaproteobacteria bacterium | reverse complement strand
CTCCTTTTTAAACCTCGGTTGTGAGCTCTCTGAGAAGACAAATTGTACCTCAGATACCTAACAATATACCCACGAAAATGCTCCTGCGCTATCAGTGCTTGTCGGATTTTTCTGTAGGAATGCAGACAGTTTCTCTGTAAGAGTTCGTCTTACAAAGCGATAAAAATTTGGACATTTTAATCATTGTAATCCAGAAGATTCTTAAGATGAACGATTTTTTTCCATTAGAACACGTATCAGCCTGATTGCCTCGTTCCCCCAGTTCGGGTAGTCTTCATGACTTGCGCGACTCATTGTTGAGGACTTTTCCCTTTAGACTTCACCTTCCCCCCGAGCCTACAATAATTAGGTTAACGATTGCCATGGGTTATTTCCTGTATTTGTTCTCACAACATCCTTAACTTTCTCTCAGCAGGCCAAGATGGTGCAAGTGGTTTCACTGAAGAGAGAGGGCTTCCTCTTGCCCATGATTGCGCCTTGCCTGGAGTTATGGGGGAAAAAAGGTGACAGGGGGAGCTTTGGAGCAGAGCTTTCCCTGTCTTAGCCCGGATGTTTCATGAATTGCTGTCGCGACACCGTGAAGATGGGCGGGCCACCGGGCAACCGTCCCGCGGTATCGCGGGATTGGACCCGAACCATACCTGAATGGTACGTCGCAGGGACCGACGCCCGAGGACACCAGGAAGGACGGCCATATCCGTGGTCGCAGCAGGTGATTCATGGAGTATCCGGGATATGTTTCTAAAATATTTTTGGGGGAACCCCTGGCGGTGAGCTCATTAGAATGGTGACTGAGGATGGATCCCAATGGCAAGCTCAGAGAATTGATGCGAATCCTGGTCCTGGCCTGGCCTGACAGAGGGTGGGGGTGGGAAAGGGCTTGTCTGCCCGCTAGGTGCCCGGATAAAGTGCTCAGGCTTGTCCGAGGGAAGCTGCACCATACGCCCTCTTGGCAGTCTAGTCCAGGTCTTCTCCTGGAGCAAATTCTTTTCCTAGCAGCTCCCGCAATTCATCACCGGTGAGGGTTTCATGTTCCAAAAGCTTTAGAGAGACAATCTCTAGCTGCTGTCTCTTGTCACTAAGTATCTTTCTCACCCGCTCATGGGCTTTTTCCACCAACCCTGCGACCTCGGCATCAATATCTCGCGCGGTTTCTTCGCTATACTCCTTGGCACCCGTCATGCCCTCCCCCGGCAGGAAAGGACTTCTCTCTTTTTCATACGTAACCAATCCCAACTTATCGCTCATGCCGTATTCTGTAACCATGCTGCGAGCGATGTCGGTAGCCTTCTGCAGGTCATTTTGGGCACCAGTGGATATATCTCCAAAG
The DNA here is from genome assembly GCA_037384945.1 of Deltaproteobacteria bacterium. Taxonomy (GTDB): domain Bacteria; phylum Desulfobacterota; class Syntrophobacteria; order BM002; family BM002; genus BM002. Next base: position 1,226 of record JARRNM010000311.1, on the reverse strand, counting down.
ATGATTTCTTCGGCAACCCTGCCACCCACCAGGACACAGAGACGGCCAAACAGTTCCTCCCTGGTCATAAGATAACGATCCTCGGTGGGTAATTGCTGGGTATAGCCGAGGGCGGCAATACCCCGCGGAATGATCGTCACCTTGTTGACCGGGTCGGCAGAGGGCAAACTCAGGGCCACCAGGGTGTGGCCACACTCATGATAAGCCACAATTCGCTTTTCCTTTTCATTCATCATCCGGTTTTTCTTCTCCAGTCCCCCAACTATCCGGTCGATGGCATCTTGGAATTCCGCCATGCCCACACTTTCTTTGTTTCGCCGGGCTGAGAGCAAGGCGGCCTCATTGACCAGGTTGGCCAGATCAGCTCCGACAAAACCCGGCGTCAGAGCGGCAACCCTTGCCAGATCCACCTCAGCAGAGAGCTTTACCTCTTTGACGTGAACCTGGAGAATCGCCTCCCGACCCCGAACATCGGGGCGGTCGATGGCCACGTGCCGGTCAAAGCGTCCGGGACGTAGTAAGGCCGGGTCAAGAATCTCCGGGCGATTGGTGGCGGCCATAATGATCACTCCCACGGTGCCGTCAAATCCGTCCATCTCCACCAGCAACTGGTTGAGCGTTTGCTCTCGCTCATCATGCCCTCCCATAGGATTCATTCCTCTTGCCTTGCCCAGGGCGTCAAGTTCATCGACGAAGATAATACAGGGGGCATGCTCTTTGGCTTGGGCGAAAAGATCGCGCACTCTGGCGGCACCCACACCCACGAACATTTCCACAAAAGCCGAACCACTCATGCTAAAGAAGGGAACCCCAGATTCTCCAGCAACTGCTTTGGCAAGAAGGGTTTTGCCGGTGCCCGGAGCGCCTACCAACAAGACACCTTTGGGGATCTTTCCTCCCAAGCGGGTAAACTTTTCGGGAGTTCTGAGGAATTCAACTATTTCAGCTAATTCCTCCTTGGCCTCGTCAATGCCGGCGACATCGCTGAAGGTGACGCCTAACTCGGTTTCTGCATATATTTTGGCCCGGGATTTGCCTATAGAGAGCACACCCTGAGGCCCTCCCCCTACACGCTGGATAAGAAATTTCCAGATGAGAAAGAATAAAGCGATAGGGATCATCCAGGAAAGCAAAGTAGACAACCACTTGCTTTCATAGTGGCCAGCATACTTGATCTTATGAGCATCGAGAAGCTTTATCAGGCCGGGATCTTTCACCCGCACGGT
>JARRNM010000310.1:0-3349 GCA_037384945.1 Deltaproteobacteria bacterium | reverse complement strand
ATCGTATCAAGAAATACGTTGATGATCCCATTGAGGCCCATGTGGTACTTTCAGTAGAAAAGTTCAGGCACATCGCCGAGGTAAGCATCAATGCCAATGGCCTCCGGATTAATGGGCAGGAAGAAACCGGCGATATGTACTCGGCCATCGACATGGTGGTAGATAAAGTTGAAGCCCAGATCAAGAAATACAGGGAGAAACTCAAAAAGCGGAAAAGCGATGGCGGCACAAAACCGTTGGTGATGAAGATGAACATCTTGGCTGGCGAGAGTTTTGAAGAAGACCGTGGACCAGAAGTCATCAAGACAAAGCAGATCAATGCCAAACCTATGGATATAGATGAGGCAGTGATGCAGATGGATCTTGCCAACAGCGAATTTTTGGTTTTTACTAATGCCAAGACCCGGAACATCAATGTCATCTACAGACGGAGAGATGGTAACTTCGGCCTGATAGAGCCAGAGAGCTAGGAGGGTTTGCTTCGGGGTCACTGAGAAGGTGGTTTCCCAGCGCTGCGGAAAACTGATTGGCTGAGAGCATTGATGAAAATACTCGACATCCTGAATAAGGATTGCATCATCCCAGAGCTTCGTTCCCGGACCAAGAAAGAGGTCCTGGAGGAACTCACGGCAGCGTTGTCAAATTGCAAGGCCAATTTGAATAAAGAAGCTCTGGTGGAAGTACTACTCGAGCGTGAACGGCTGGGAAGTACCGGAATTGGTGACGGCATAGCCATACCGCACGGCAAGATGATCACCCAGGGGAATGAATTTGATTCCATGGATTGCAGGCTAACCCATCTGATTTTTTTGCTAATAGCTCCGGAAAACTCTGCCGGTACTACTTTGCGTGCTCTAGCAAAGATATCCCGGTTGCTCAAAAGTGCTCACTTCCGTCAGAGGCTTTTGGAGGCCGGAACCGTAGAAGAACTTTTCCATGTAATTCAGGAAGAGGATAAAGAGTTTTGATCATAGGGCAGTTCCGGTCCATTTTATGGGTCCCTGTAAGCTTTATCTCGCCACTTTGAGTATCTCGTCGTAAAGTATACACCTTCCAACAAATGCGGGTATTTTTTCACCACAAAGTGGACAAAGAGTACAAGCGGAATGGAGTAAAGGGAAAATGAAGCTTGCAGCTGGCAACTGGCAGCAGGCAGCATTTTTTGAGTGGCGTTAAAAGTTTTTTGCTGTCAGCTGTAATCTGCCCGCCGCCGGCTGTAGAATAGCTCCATAACTCCATACTTCGTTAGTTTCGAGATAGAGCAAGTGCAGAGGTGATCGTGACCCAAAAGGGGAAGGACAACACCCAGGGAAGATTGAGAGTTGTGGTGGTCACCGGCCTTTCTGGGTCTGGGAAGAGTACAGCCATAAAGGCATTTGAGGATATAGACTATTTCTGCGTTGACAATCTTCCGGTCATACTACTGACAGATTTTCTCAAGTTGCGTGAGAAATCCTCCGAAGACCTCTATCACATAGCCCTAGGCATGGATATTCGTGAGCGGAGCTTTCTCGAAAGTTACCCAAGAGTGTTCAGCGAGCTACGGAAGCGAGGTACCAATCTGGAAATTCTTTTTTTAGAAGCAACAGATGAGGCCCTGCAGCGCCGTTTCAGTCAAACACGGCGCAAACATCCCCTGGTGGGAGCGGGCACGGTACTGGATAGAATCAGGGCTGAACGTGAGCGCCTCAAACATCTAAAGGAAATGGCCACGAGGGTAATAGACACATCCAACCTCAATGTGCATGAACTCAAGCGGATGATCTCAAGAGTTTACACGGTCTATCCTGAGGAAGATACCCTTCACGTAAATGTGTTATCTTTTGGATTCAAATATGGCGTGCCCACGGAAGCGGATATTGTCATGGACGTGAGGTTTCTTCCTAATCCTTTTTTTATCAAGGAGCTCAGAGATTTGAACGGCACTCAAGATCCGGTGATTCGCTTTGTCATGCGACAGGGGCAGAGCCAAATATTTCTGGATAAGTTTACTGAGTTAATTAACTATCTCTTGCCTCGTTATAGGGAGGAAGGTAAAAATTACCTAACTATAGCAGTTGGATGTACCGGAGGAAAGCATCGTTCTGTGGTGATCACCGAACAACTGAAAGGCAAGTTGGCAGGACTGGGGTATCCAGTAACAGCAGGTCACCGGGACATGGAGGTGGACTGAAGCGGCTGCGATTGAAGCGCTATAGCAACGAACCAAAGAGAGCGTCGTTGGCGCCACAAAATTTGAAATCATAAGCACTTGCCCTGTGGAATCCAGCCTTTGGCTGGTCCGCATGGCGGAATTCCACAGGGCGAGCACGAATCAAATCCGAATTACCAAAATTCAAATGATCCAAAACAGAAAAATCGAATATAATTAATCATTCTTGTTTTGAACATTGGAGCATTCGAAATTTGAATTTGTTTCGAATTTCGATATTCGGATCTCAGATTTATTATGTAACGTGCTCTCTGTTTCTCTTTTGCTCTATAGCTATAATTAGCTTGTTTGACTGACTTGATGGAGTTGACTGATGGTGGGAATGTTGGTGATAACGCATCGGCGGTTGGCAGAGGAATTCATAGCCACCGCTGAACTGATTGTAGGTAAAATTGAAAACTGTGTGGGACTATCCCTAGACCCCGATCTGCCCGTGGACGATCTCCGGCAACAAATCGACCAGGCAATGGATGAAGTTAATGACGGCGATGGTGTCATAGTACTCACGGACATGTTCGGGGGTACCCCTTCAAATTTGAGTCTGAGTTTTCTGAATAACAAAGGAATCGAAGTCGTAACCGGGGTGAATCTGCCTATGCTCCTCAAATTGGCCCAATCGCGTGAGGGACATAAGGTCGATGAACTGGCCAGAATCATAAAGGACTACGGTCGACACAGTATCTCATTGGCGAGTGAGATTCTAGATCAAGAGGTGTGAGGGTAGACTAAACACCAACCTCCGGTGTTTGGGTCCACTGGAGTGCTAGATTTTTCGAGCATTGCCAGATATCGAAGTCCAAGCATCAAAGCTCAGGGTGTCAGAACTTTAGGTTTCGGGTGTCAGGTTTCAGGTGTCAGGAAAAAGAAAAATCAAGAGGTAAAGCCTGAAACCTGAACACTGAAACCTGAAACCTTTAAATATGCATCAGTTATGGCATTGAATCTAGACTAATGGTCGGTTACACATAGTAAGTAACAACAGTAATCTCTTGGGGAGGATAAGAATATGGCTGTCAAAGTTGGCATCAACGGTTTTGGTCGTATCGGTCGCATGGTGATGAGAAGCATTGTCCAGCGCAAGGTGGGAATCGAAGTAGTGGGGTTAAACGATCTGAGCGATCCGCAGGAGTTGGCTCA
>JARRNM010000309.1:0-4350 GCA_037384945.1 Deltaproteobacteria bacterium | reverse complement strand
AACTCCTCAGGGAAAAGACCCTTCACATTTTGCACAGCCATCGTCCAAAGCCTCTCCCGGATGACGTGGTAGAAGAAATACGCAATCTGGAGTCTCATTGGTTCAAGGAATTCAATGTAGAGTACAAGTACGCAAAATCTTGATAGGGGGCGGTTTTGGGGATATTGCATCGCTGCTCTCAGCCGTTGTTAAGCAGATCCGAACCCAACGGCCTGCATGCGGTGTTTGTTTGGTCGCGAAAATATTCATAAAGAGGAGGTGAAAACAGGGAGAGAAAGGATAGGGCGTATGTACGCTGCTCCACTTTTATTTTAGTTAGCTATTGTAACATTTCCAGAAATTGACTTTTTTTGAAAGAAGGAGGGGCGAAAATGGAAAAAATAGGATCTAAATTCCAATTTAGTATTTTTGCGATCTGCGTTGCGATTCTGTCGCTAACCATGATGAGCGCTGGCTTTCCTACAGGGGCTCTGGCCGGCCAAGATAACGAACTGGTAATCCAGAGTTGGGGTGGTGCTGAGGCTACGGCTGAAAAAGAGGCCTTTTATGATCCATTTACAGAGGCGACCGGGATAAAGATTACCTTTGTTGAAGCAGCCGGAGACACTTTGGGCTAGGTTGCGGCCCAGGTTAGGAGTGGACATGTGGAGTGGGACCTGATTAATGGCTACGGTCTTCCACAGGTCTTGGATGCTGCCAGAAAGGGCCTGCTTGAAAAAATCGACTACAGCATTGTTACCGACACCAAGGACCTGATGCCCGGATCAGTCACAGAATATGGGCTCGGACAGGAGGTCGATACCGTAATGCTAGCCTACAACACACATAAATGGCCTGGAGATAATCACCCTCGGAGCTGGGCTGATTTCTTTGACGTGAAAAAGTTTCCCGGACCCAGAACCATGTCAAACTGGGGAACCCCAGAAGACAATCTAGTATGTGCCTTGCTCGCAGATGGAGTTCCTCCGGACAAACTAGTGCCCATAGACTATGATCGCGCTTTCAAGAAGCTGGATCAGATCAAACCATACGTCAAGGTGTGGTATACTAGTGGAGACCAGCTTATAAAAATCCTCCAGGATGAGGAGGTGGTACTGGCTCAAGCTTTTGACGGGCGTGCCAAGTATGCCAAGCAGTATGGCGCGCCGATCAATCTCACCTGGAATCAGGGAATCTTCTTTATATGCTACTGGAATGTCGTAAAAGGCGCACCCCACAAAAAAGCAGCCATGCAATTTCTCAACTTCATCTGTCGCCCTGAACTGCAGGCCATCTGGACAAACTATATCTGGTATAGCTCTGCAAACAAGAAATCACTGAAATTTCTACCTCCTTATGTGCAAAAAGATCAGGCGGTATACCCGGATAATCTTAAGAAGTTGATTCGAGTCCCGAACGATAAAACAGTAGCATGGCTGGCAGCTCATATGGATGAAATGAACGAAAAATTTAACAGCTGGCTCATGCGTTAACCATTCAGGATCATTGATAGAGTTCGCCTCAGGGAGTATCTGATCTTCCTCGGAGCCGGGGGAATGGTTCAATAAGACCATTCCCCCATCTCGCCCCTGCGGAAGCGACTCGCTTGGAGCCATTTGCCGGCCCATCAAACTTGGAAAGAGGCAAAATAATGAGCGGAGAATCAACGCAAAGATATTCGATTTCACAATCGCTTCTGCTCTGTTCCCCTTTGCTGTTGCTCCTGTTTATATTTTATCTCTATCCTTTATTGAAGTTGCTTCCGGAGAGTCTGCGGAGATAAAGAACCCGAAAATTAGCGGTTTGCTGTTGGCTTGCGTTGTGTTGCCTCTCTGTACAAGTACCCTGGTCAGGACATACTCCTGGGTTGTGTTGTTTCAGGATCACGGTGTAATCAACAGATTTTTGCTTGCTGTTCATCTGATAAAAGAGCCGTTGCAGGTTTTATACACCGAGTTTGCAGTATTAGTCGGCATGGTCCACGTCCTCCTGCCTCTAATGATTCTCCCAATTTACAGCGTATTGAAAAACCTTGATCGAAATCTCATTCGCGCGGCCAGGAATCTGGGGGCGAGCAATTTCTGGATTTTTACCATGGTGATTTTCCCTCTGAGCCTTCCGGGCGTCGGCGCCGGTGTAATGTTTGTATTTATCCTTGCACTTGGGTTTTATATAACGCCGGCGGTATTGGGCGGACCCCGAACAATGATGATATCCACTCTTATTGAATATCAGATTAACCGACTTCTGAACTGGGATTTCGCCTCTGCCATCGCTTTCATGTTGCTCTTGACCACAGTGATTATGATTGTTGCGTTCAACAAGATTGTCGGCCTGGACAAATTATACAGCGAATAAGCAAAAATCCGGGGCCAGAGGGCCCGGTGGATAATCCCTGGAAGGAAGGGATATCCCAATGAGTAGGTGACGAGGCAAGGAATTCGACAGTCAGAAGTCAGAGGAGACTGAAAACTCAAAGGGAAGTTTACCATGAGTACTAATCCAAAAATAGAGAGTGGGAAAATAATTCTGCTGCTCTTTACCGGTTTAATGCTTATTTTCCTGGTGATTCCCTCTATCATTGCCTTTCCTATGTCCTTTACCGACACACGGTATCTGGTCTTCCCACCTGAAGGATTTACTCTAAAATGGTATGAAGGGATCCTGGTAGATGAACGATGGACCCAGCCGATCATATTCAGTCTGAAGATAGCCGCGATCACAACATTGGTTTCCCTTATTTTGGGAACGATGGCTTCTCTCGCCTTGGTGAGGGGGACTCTTCCGGGCAAAAAAGTCCTGAATCTCTTCTTTATTTCCCCCATCATGGTCCCTGTTATAATCACGGCTTTTGCAGTTTACGGCATTTATGCAAAGATGCACTTAATCGGCACCCTGCTAGGCATGGTTTTGGCGCATACGATCTTGTGTGTTCCCTTTGTTATTCTGGTAATCAGCGCCAATCTTTACCGCTTTGACGTCTCCCTGGAAATGGCCGCAAGAAATATCGGGGCCAATGCCTTCAAGACCTTACTGTATGTTACCTTGCCTTTGATAAAACCGGGAATAATCACCGCGGGGATATTTTGTTTTATTACGTCCCTTGATGATCTCGTCCTGGCGATGTTCCTTGTGGGCACGAGGCGCACAACCCTTCCCATTAGAATTTTTTCGCAGCTCCGGTTTCGTATCGATCCGGGCGTAGCTGCCGCTTCGACGATCTTCATTGTGGCCGCCGTTTCTATAGTTTTCATTTTCGCCTTTATAAGACGGGATAAGAAGATGGGAGTTACCCAGGGAGAAGTAGGATGAGTCCCGTTTCCGCAAAAAAGATTCTTGAGTTAAAAGACCTGGAGAGACTCTACGGAAATGTTGTGGCAGTAGGTGGAGTCTCTATGGAGATAGTGGAGGGTGAGTTCATGACTCTTCTGGGCCCGAGCGGATCAGGGAAGACCACGACACTCTTGATGATCGCGGGATTTGAAAATCCTACCAGCGGAGAAATCCTGTTTCAAGACAAGCCGATCAACCGGGTTCCGCCGGAGAAGAGAAATATCGGAATGGTATTCCAGAACTATGCCCTGTTTCCCCATATGACCATTTTTGGCAACCTCGCTTTCCCTCTGAAGATGAGAGGGATTGGCAAACAGGAGAAAGAGAGAAAGGTCAAGGAAGTGCTGGATTTTGTGGAGCTTCCCGGCTATGAGCATCGTTCTCCGAAGCAGTTGAGTGGTGGCCAGCAGCAAAGGATAGCCCTGGCAAGAGCGCTTATCTTTGATCCCCCCATCCTTTTAATGGATGAGCCGCTTGGTGCACTGGACAAAAAACTCCGTGAGCATATGCAATTGGAAATAAAGCACATTCAAAGCCGGCTGAAAAAAACCGTGATTTATGTCACCCATGACCAGGAAGAAGCCATGGTTATGTCAGACAGAATTGCCGTGATGAATAAGGGTGAGGTTCAGCAGATCGGGACTCCGGGTGAACTATACGAAAAGCCCATAAACAAATTTGTGGCAGGGTTCATCGGCGAGTCCAATTTTATTGAAGGAAAAGTCATCGATAGAAAAGGTGACGCCCTAACAATTCAGATGGACGACGAGTCTCGACATCAACTGCAATGGAACGATGATGTGGCAATCGGAGATAACGTATGCTTTAGCATCAGGCCTGAGAAGTTATTTATTTTACATGAAAAAAACCGCGAGGAAAATGCTCTCGGCGGGATCATTCAAGAAATCATCTATATCGGAGAGACAACGCGGTACAAGGTAATTATCGGCAAGGAAAAGGTTATCAATGTGCGGGAAATGAACACCGGAGACAGCTCTCCGTACAAGAAGGGAGAGAAAGTGAAACTTTCCTGGAAAA
>JARRNM010000308.1:0-3604 GCA_037384945.1 Deltaproteobacteria bacterium | reverse complement strand
CTCCATGCTTTACACGCAACGGACAACGGACCACGCACAACTGACAAACAATCCCCTGTCTTCTGTTCTCTCTTTCCTGCCGTAGTCACCATTTTTTGCGCAAGATATTAACGATACGACCGAAAAATGCGGTGAATATTACCAGCGCAGCTAGAAACCCTATGGGGAGGACAACCAGCACACTCAATTTCAAGACGAGTACCAGCAAAGGTATCAGGATGAACAGGATTATCCCAATCACCACAAGAGCTAGACATCCTGTGAGGAAATCTTTACCGAATTTATACTTCTCGGTCCCGTCAATTTTCTCCATAACTTCTCATTCCGGTTAAATTCCTGATTCAAGGCGGTAACCATACAACAATTGCCTGCCAAAAGCAAACTTGTGCGGTCTGCTGAAAAACGGTAACTAGCCGTGATATGGTTTCCAGCCTGCCGAGCATACCCCTGAAAAAGTCCCCGAGGTCGTCATTCTTGAGATCTTTTCAGCGGACGTTTCTGCCTCGTGCCTGGTCTCTAGTGGTTAGTAGACCACTGGCATGGGTTGTGCACCATGGTTGACCCTTGCGAAGTTCTATAGATAGCAGAATAGCAAACACCAGCGGGAGGTCGCAGATGAGCTGTCCGACTTGTGGGGTGAATGAGTTAAGACCGGTTCTGACCAAGCAAGGGGTGGAGGTGGACTACTGCCATAGGTGCGGCGGAATCTGGTTGGATAGAGGGGAGATCTTTCACTTTAGCAGGCATCGAAAAGAACTGGCAAAGGCTTTGAAGACGGCATTGCAGCAGGCCCGAACAACTCAGCGCAAATGTCCCAAAACCGGCAAGCCTATGCAGGAAATTCCTTTATTGGCTGGTGAGCTGATCATCGACTATTGTCCGAGCACAGGAGGTATGTGGTTCGATAAAGGGGAACTCAAAAAAATCCTCACCCTAGACCCCAGAAAACTCCCCATCAAGATAGAGCCATTAATCGAGGAGGATATTGAAAGAGACTTTGATACTCATGAATCCATCCAGCCAGAGGAACCGCTCCCTCTAACTTCTTTGCCGAATTTAGGACTTCGTGCCACCATGACGATTATTTCCCTCTATGGACTGCTTACCCTGGTTCTCGTCCTCTGCGTCGAACTTGCCAAGCTGCCTCCTTCCTGGGCTCTGATCATGGGTTTATCAGTTGCCGTTCTCCAATTCATCCTGGGCCCGTGGTTGATGGACCTCTCATTGAAATGGTTTTACAAGATGGATTGGGTATCCCTCTATCAACTCCCACCACATCTTGAAAGATTTATACGTAGGATCTGCAGCGAAAAAGGTATGAAGCTCCCCAGATTCGGGATTATCGACGATGGCGGCCCCAATGCCTTTACCTACGGGCACACTCCCGATAATGCTCGCATTGTGATCACCAGAGGACTTCTGGATCTTCTCGACGACTCTGAAGTGGAAGGTGTTGTTGCCCACGAAATCGGCCATGCCAAAAACTGGGACATGTTCCTCATGACGGTTGTGCAGTTGGTGCCCCTGATCCTTTATTACGTTTACCGCACGCTCATTCAAGTGAAGTCTGGATCGAGAAACAATAACAAGGGTTCAGGATACATCGCTCTCGTGGCTATAGTCAGCTACGTTCTTTACATCGTCTGTGAATATATCGTCCTCTGGTTTTCCCGCACTCGCGAGTATTATGCTGATAGATTTGCCGGTGAGGCAACAAAGTCACCTAATAGCCTGGCCTCGGCCTTGGTCAAGATTGCCTACGGTTTGGCCGGGAAGGAGGGCAAGAAAGACACCGAAAAGTCAAAGCGTTCCCCTCAGTTGGATGCGGTTGGAGCTATGGGCATATTCGACAGCAAGATGGCGAGTTCTTTCGCCCTCTCCGCTTACGCAGGAGAAAATCCCGCAGCAGAGTTTAGAGATTTGGGGCAACGATCCAATATTTTGGGGGCGATGCAGTGGGACCTGTGGAACCCCTGGGCTAAATATCATGAACTTCACTCCACTCACCCACTGGTGGCAAACCGAATGAACCATTTGGGCAGTCAAGCCCAAACAATGGGTCAGGAGCCTTTCATTCGCTTCTCACTCAAAAAGCCTGAAAGCTATTGGGATGAATTTTTTCTGGATATCATGATTATGTTTTTGCCGTTTCTGGCCTTTGTGCTCCTGGCAGCCCTGGCATTTTTCACTCAAATAAACTGGCTCTATGGGGCGGCACTGGCCTTTGCCGGCTTTTTCATGCTTTATAAGTTGGGATTTTCCTATCCGAGCGAAGTTTTTCCGGAGATGAGCGTTTCGAGTCTCCTGAAAAAGGTGAAGGTATCAGCGGTTCGTGGAATTCCTTGCAGGTTGTCAGGAAAGATTGTTGGGAGAGGAGTCCCTGGTCTTATCTGGTCTGAAGACTTCGTCCTGCAGGATGAGACAGGAATCATCTTTCTTGATTACAAACAACCTCTCCGCATCTGGGAATTCCTCTTATGCAGGCAAATCGAGGGAGTGCTATGTCTATATGATCAAAACCATAGCCGCTTATCTCATGTTGATCGGCGGCATTGCAGCAGCCATTCTACTCTTGCTCAGCTGAATAACGCAAAGAAGGCGCAGGCCATAGCGTACATTGTTCAAACCGTAAAAGTCGTCCATCGCAGAGGTCAGAAGTCGGAGATCAGAGATCAGCTTTTACCCTGACCTCCGACATCTGATATCTGACCTCTGAGTCCTACCGGCTGCCTGCTGGACATGCCGTTTTGATGAGCAAAGTTCGCGTTCATCACTAAGAAACACTTGACAGTATTCTCTCTGCCCTAGATCTGGCCTGGTGGAAAGGATCAAGTTCCACCTGCTCCTCCGGTTCCTCCCCAAAATCGGCGAAAACAACAAAATAAACAGACTGGACCAGAAAAAACATCCACACCATCACTCCCCAGGTTATGGTGGAGTGGGGGGTGACAAAAACCACCATTGCTCCAGTGCCAAGGCAAAGGGCAGCTTCAGTAGCAACTGTCTTTAGTAGTCCTCCCTGGAAACAAATACCACTTCGCACCCAGCTGAGAACTCCCAGCGCTAGAAGGAGAAAAGCGCTATTTGTGTTTCCCCAAAACACCAGCAGTAGGAGCAGTAGCAGTGGAAACACTACAGAAAGCAAGCTCACCCTTCCCCACCTGGTGAGGATGACTAGATATCCAGCCAGCACTAGCCAGATTGCCAATCTGAAGGCCGCGGTCCAATGGACAAGGTTACTCATTACCATTACTGTGGGTATGAAGGACATCCCTGCCAGTAGTCCGTAGATGATGGTGCTAAACATTGGTCTCCTTGATATCTTCATTGCTATTCACCTCCCTTGACTGCTTCCTTACGTTTGAGGAACTCCAGTTCAACCTCCTCTTCGCTTGGCTCCCCGGACGGAGTAGAGGGAATAGTTGCGGATATGGTCTTTTCCCATTTCTCTCGCTCTTCCATGTGGAAGTATTCCTTTGCTCTCAGTTCGATATGTTCATATTGGAGGCGCTGTTCTTCGATCAGTCCATGAAACTGCCTTATCTCCCGACCGAGATTCTCAATGTGGCGAGCGAGTTCATCCCGGTGGGTGGCCACGGGTTTG
>JARRNM010000307.1:0-3816 GCA_037384945.1 Deltaproteobacteria bacterium | reverse complement strand
TCTTGCATCTTGTATCCTGCATCCTGGATCTTGCATCTTGTATCCTGCATCCTGGATCTTGCATCTTGTATCCTGCATCCTGCTGCCCGCTGCCAGTTGCCAGCTGCCTGCTTAGTTTTCCATCCCCACTGCTTCCCTGAATGACTTGTTTTGAGGAAAAGTTTCGAGATCGAGGATAACCGACTCCTCCATGCCGCCGGCAACCATACCAATGTGAGCCCATTTGCCGCCCTCATATGAGTATCTGACTATGAATGTCACTGACTTAGGATGTGAGGAAAAATCTTTATTAGCCAGGGCCATACTCGTTGTGGAAAATCCGCTTGGCTCAACAGGGGCAATTTCCGATGTGACTTTTAATGCAGAAATATCCAGGGATAGATCTCCACTTCTGGTGTTATCCACTACATTACACGACAGGTTAATAGAACCGCTGTAAGGAGAAGCTGTCGAATAGGTGTTTTTGACATCGTAAGAGAGGTTGTATCCGATAATCTTTAAAGCGTAGTAAGCGTAAACTTGTTGACCATCTTTGGTAATCTCGGCACTCGTCAAAAGGCAGGGCTGTCCAGAAAAGTATTTATCCACCCGAGTCACAATCTTCTCGAAGCTAGTTTCCGCTTGCGATGAGCAAGAAGTAGCGAAGCAGCAGAGTGCTATGAGCAAGGCTCGTAAAAAATTCATGATCAGGGCGCAGGGATCAGGGGTCGGGGGTCAGGGATCAGCGACTTTTATAATGGGTGACTGCAAACAATCTGTCTTTATTCTTGAGATTATAGGTTTTTGGGATTGAAGACAGATCTTACTTACTTTTATTCAAAGACCTTCGCAAACCATTTATCATCCGACCAACTTCGGACGTTTTTTCCAGCATTTGATCGCATTTATCAGCGTCTAGGTAAATTAATCTTTCAGCTATTAGAATATGGGTTTCCAGTTCGCCCAAAGACCCATATGCTATGTTTAGATGTTGAAGAAACTCTTTTGTGTGCTGCCGTGCCCTCCCCTCTGCAATATTCGCCGGAATCGAGACTGCAGCTCGTTGTAATTGGCTTGCCAGTCCGAATCGCTCGATCTTTGGGAACTGTTTTGAAACCTGGTAGCATTCCACCACCAAGTCCATCGCTTTTTGCCAGACTTTGAGATCACGATAGCTTTTCATAAGTGCCCCTTTCTGATGTCCTACCTGATCCCTGATCTTTCTGATGTCCTACCTGATCCCTGATCCCCGACCCCTGATTCCCGTTACTTGCCTCCTTGATAATATTTATAATAGTACCTGTACTCCCTACTCGCTTCGTTCGTGGCATTGAAGACTACGCCCAAAATGTTTTCTTTGCCCATACTCTCGATCACCTCTTTAACCATTTCAGCATTGGTTCTACCGGAACGTACCACCAACACCACACCGTCGAGTACCTCGGCAAGAAATGCCGTGTCAGCGATGAAGTGAGCCGGCGGGGTGTCAAAGATAATAAAGCGGTCCTTGTATCGATCTCTAATTTCCTGGATCAATAGGTGCATTTGTTCAGAGCCGAGAAGTTCGGAGGGGCTGGCAATGGGTTTGCCTGCGGGAAGCAGTGTCAGCTTACTTACCGGAGTCTTCATGAGATAGGGGGATACAGATGTACCGTCTTCGAGATACTAACGGAGGCCACGTTCGGGCTGTAGACCGAATGTCTTGTGCAATGTAGGCCGGCGCAGGTCACAGTCCACCAGGAGCACATAGTGGTTGATCCCCTGAGCAATGCTAACCGCCAGGTTGGCTGCCACCAGGCTCTTTCCGTCAAGAGGCTGTGCACCGGTTACCATTATCGCCCTGTAGAGCTTCTGTGACTTGCCAACCATTATCTTGGATCGCAAAGTCTTGAAGCATTCCGCCGCGGCTGAAGTTGGCTCCCCCAGGCAAGCGAGCTTCGGATCAATCCTGCCGTTGAATGCAGTCCGCTTTTGATGCTCTAGAGCATTAGCCTCCTCCGTGTCCAACCTCAAGCTGTCGACCTCCTCGCGGGGGATCTTAACAACCTTGCTCGAGCCCGGATTGTCGGCAGATCGATTCTTCCCTGCTTTTGCCTTTCTTAGTGCATCATCAAATTTACCCACGAGTCAGTTCCTGTTCTATCGCGAAACAGGGTTTCGCTTGTTCAAGTCGTTCTATCGCTACGCTCGTTCAACCGCGAGACAAGTCTCGCTCGTTAAAACCTTCCCATTGGGGAACTTAGCCCAAGGATTTTCTGAGGCTGATGAGCTTGAAGTACAAAGGTTCAACGCTTTTCACAGACTCAAGGTCTCCTTGGGTTATGTAGTTCCTGTGGACACCGATCTTCAAGTTCCCCACAGTCTCCATGAGAGAGCCAAGCGAGATTCTGAGAAACTGTTTAAACTCTTTTTTGCCCCTGATACTTCCCTCTGGGATATTGAGTGAAACGGATGTGACTGATTTTCTTCCTTGTCTAACTAGATCAAATTTCTCATCGTCAGGATATTTTTCTAGTAGTGCATAAACCTCATTGATCAACTCCAAAGACAGCTGCCACACTTCCAAGTCTTCAAATCTGAACTTCATCATTGGTGCCCCCCCTTGTCTGGTGTTCTATCGCTTCGCTCGTTCAACCGCGAGACAAGTCTCGCTCGTTCTATCACTTTCTTCGTTCAAAGTGTTTAAGTCGTAAAATCGATGCGCTCTTTTTACGCTTTGAACGAGTTCTCCGCAGGAGAACGATAGAACGATTTGAACGTCTTGAACATCTCCCTTGCGCGCCTGTAATCGTCTTAGGTCTTTTAACTCTATGCTCTATGCCCTATGCTCCATGCCCAATCCTACCACATACCCTCGCTAATCTATAATGGTATCAACGTCGGATTCTTCTTCCACAGTATGAACAGCGCATACAGTAAGGTTGAACTCATGACCAGTAAAACACAAACCGAGGCGGCCAGTTTGATTTTTTTCAACCTTCGTTCTCTTTCCGTGGCAATAATCGGAATAGAGACGAGTATTGGCATATCCAAGGTGCTCTCAACTTCCTTTCGAGACCAGAAGGTTGGGTCCAGATATTCTCGCAGGAAAGCAAGGCCAAAACCGCAGGCAATAGCCAACATAAATCCCATGGCGAGGACCTTTATGATATTGGGCTTTGACGGTTTATCCGGCAGATTGGCTGCATCGAGGATGGTGAATTGTTCACCTTTCTGGGTCCTCTCGAGGTTTTCCGCCAGCTCTGCCTCGAGCTTTTTCTGCAGCAAAGACTGGTAATTTTCATTGGCCCGCTCGTAATCGCGGCGCAAATCCACATACATTGCCTCGATTTTGGGGCCGCTTTCTATGCGTTGCTGGTAGTTTTTTATCTGCTCGGTAGTTTTCTCGAGGTCCCGGCGGAGCGATTGGATCTCGCCATTAATCATCTTCAGTTCTGCGACCGCATCTTCCTTCTGAACCATCATCAGCCTATCGGCCTGGCTGGTAGAGGAGGCCGGACTTGGACCGGATGAATCTTTTTCACCTGTCCCAGATTGTTCCTCTTTTTCCATCTTGGAGATTGTGGCGGTTAGTTTGACCACGTCCGGATGTTTGTCGCTGTAGCGGGATTTGAGCACCTGAAGCTCTTGCCGCATTTGTTCAAGGGTAGGCGGCGTTGTTTCTTTGCCGCCAGCCTGAGAAGCGGACTGCTGTATGCTCTCCAGCTTGTTCAGTTGCCCTTGCAGGAGAATCTTCCGGTCCTCGGTCTTCTGAAGGGTGTTATTGGTACTGTCCAGTTGCTGCTGTAGCCGGGTGAGAATGCTGTAGTTGTTTTGCATTTGCTCCGGCAGGAAGCC
>JARRNM010000306.1:0-2636 GCA_037384945.1 Deltaproteobacteria bacterium | reverse complement strand
GCTGGACCATATCGTTGATGGGGAATATCGGAGGTTTTGGTGTCGGCTCTGATTTCACCTGGGGCGCGTTTGGGTTACTAAGCTACCGCTTTCCGCTGTTCAGCAAAGAAAATAACGCCCGGGTTGTTGCAGGCTATCGGGCCTTTTCCCAGGATTATACAGATGGCAAGGGCGACAATAAGTTCCAATGGGACGAGATTATGTACGGGCCAATCGTTGGGTTCCTTGTCGCGTTTTAGTCTGGTTATGAAACCGGTGACCTTTGAGAGAGTTCGTGAGTGATCTCATGTTTACCGACTCCAGCGCGCCGATTACCGAAGGCCGACGATACAAGAATCCCGATCACAGTGTATCGTACTGAGGAAGCAGCCCCTTTGAGTTAACAGTCCTGCTATGTGTCTTGGTTCCTATAAAGTGATAATCAGTTAAGATCTCTCTTTCTCATAAGCCGCTATACAATACCCCCGTCAAGGCTGCAGTACCAAGCGTGAGATGAGTAAAGAGATGTGCTTTAGAAAGGAGGCCAGTATGCACAGTTTCTGCCGCGGCTTGGTCCTGTCAGCCCTGTGTATCTTTCTTGCTGCCGGTCCGGTGCGGGCGGACGAATCGCCCGGAACCGCCGCCCCCAAGACGCAATCTGGGGAAGATTTGGGCAAGATCGGTGCCAAGCTCGCAAACCCTCTCGGCGTACTCTATGCGCTGAGCATGAGCTTCAACATGCCCCAGTTTTATGATGGCGACGCGAACACCGGCGACCCTCAGCTCGGCGCCACCTTGCTTTTTCAGCCCATCCTGCCCATTCCCCTGCATGGAACCGGGGATGATGAAATGAGGCTGATGACACGACCCATCATTCCGTTCATTTTCAGCCAGCCCATCCCGAAGGGGTTTAACGACTTCGATGATGAAAGCGGTATCGGTGACATCCAGCTTCCCTTGCTGTTCTCTGTTCCCGATCGAATTGCAGGGAATTTTATCCTGGGTGCGGGACCTGTCTGGCTCTTTCCTACTGCAACGGATGATGACTTGGGTCAGGACCAGTGGGCTCTCGGTCCGGCCGTCGTCCTTGGATACAAGAACAAATTCGTAACGGCCGGGGTCTTTCCGAACTACTTCTGGAAAATCGGATCCAGCGGGCAGGATAAGGACACGCCCGACATCAGTCAGGGGAGCATGCTCTATTTTCTCACATTCAACCTCCCAGATGCCTGGCAGATCGGAATGAATCCTACGATCACCTATAACCATAAGGCCTCGTCGGGTAACAAATGGAACGTCCCCGTAGGGCTCTTTGCCGGAAAGACCATTAAGATAGGCAATACTCCAGTCAACATCAAGGCCGGCTTGGAGTACTCGGTGGTTAGCCAGGACGACTTTGGCCAGCGCGCCCAGTTCAGGATCCAGATTACTCCGGTGATTCCGGCCCTGATCAAGGATCCTATTTTCGGCAAATAAGGGAGATGAGGAGCAAGGCAACGATAAGTCCAAGTGGGACGTGGCCCTGCAGCGGCCAGTCCCTGGGCTGCTTATTCGGTTTTAGGCGACTCCCGCCAACGTGGGGGTGGCCATTGCCGGCCACTTGCTTATGTCAACAGCGGTGAGCGGCACTTTGTCCACGACCAGCGAAGTGGATTTCGCCACGGTGGAGGCGGACGGCAAGCGCTTGGCGGATGACGTCGCCAAGGACCTTGGGAAAGTTTTTCATCGACCAGGACTGGATCCCTCCGGATGCGGTGAAGAAATCGTTTCTCTAGGGACAGACTTACTCTCAACAGTGGCAAGAAAGGTTTTTTGATCTTCGCAATAAAATAAAAGGCTCCAGGCTCGAGGGGCAGTTTACGGTAGCCCCCGGCCGTGACGCCGAGTCTCCACTAAAAGTAGCCGAGGTGCCGCCATGCAGATTTTAGGCCGTATCCGTGAGCCCCGAATGCTCTCTTGGGTGGCTCTCGTCTGGGTCATATTTTTCACTGGATGCACCAAGGTCGGCCCGGACTTCACTCGCCCCGAAGCACTGCTCTCGCACCAATGGATGGTGAAAGGTGAGGCCCAGGTGCTGACCTCACCCGCCGATTACCGCATGTGGTGGAAAGCGTTCAAAGACCCGGTGCTCGACACTCTCGTCCAGATCGCCTATGAGCAGAACATTCCACTGCGTGTGGCCGGAGCCCGGGTATTCGAGGCGCGGGCCCGCCTGGGGATCACCATAGGCGAGCAATATCCCCAAATGCAGCAGGCCCTTGGCTCAGCTTCGGAGATCCGGGAGAATGAGCGTGCGGCCTGAAAAACGTAAAGAACTATCGCAGACCCTTCTTTCCATCGTTGAACAAGTGAGAAAGGAGAGCGGATGCCTGCATGCAGGCTTTTACCAGAATGTTGATAACGAGACAGATTTTTTAGTGGTTGAGGAGTGGGCGAGCCAAAAAGATTCGGATGACCACCTGCAATCCGATATCTTCGCGGTTTTATTGGGCGCCGGGTGTCTTATGAGCCGGCCGCCCGAAATTGTGATTCACACGGTTTCCCGATCTTCGGATTTGGAGGTCTGAAGGCAAAAACCCCATAGCAAGGAAAAAGAGGAGTCAATCATGAAGACACGATCGAAAAAAACAATGAAACTGAAACGCACACTGGTGTGG
>JARRNM010000305.1:0-3564 GCA_037384945.1 Deltaproteobacteria bacterium | reverse complement strand
CACAGGATACCTCTCCCTCGCCAACAAAAAGATTATTGGGTAAAGGTTGCAGCAAAATCTGTACCAAAGATATTGCGGATTGCGGATTTCGGACCTGCCCTGTGGAATTTCGCTATGCGAACCCGCTGACGGCGGGCTTCCACAGGGTAAAGATTGTGGATTTTAAATAATGGCTCGAAGTTTCTGCTTTGCGAGTTGGCCACAAAGGTTTCAAATCTGCAATCTGTAATCTAAAATCAACAATCGCTACCGCTCCAATCTCGGCGGCGGAGCGGTTACAATAGGTTGTAGAAATCTAGAGCGGATCTGTCTATGAAGGGCGAATCTTTGCAGAACATCGGGAGGAGTTAGGCATGTCACAGAACATTGTAGTCATTGGTGCTGTTGCTCTTGGACCAAAAGCCGCCTGTCGGTTAAAGAGGCTGGAGCCGCAGTCCAAGGTGATCATGGTGGACAAGGATGACATTATCTCTTACGGCGGTTGTGGAATTCCCTATTTTGTTTCCGGTGATGTGAGTGATCCTAGTCAGCTCCAAGAAACGAGCTTCCATATGCTTCGGGATAAGACATTCTTTAAAACAGCAAAAGACATCGAGGTTTTGACTAAAACAGAGGCACTGAAAATTGACCGACAGAAGAAATGTGTCTTGATCAAAGATCTCATCACCCAGGAAGAGAGCGGTTTACCTTACGATAAACTGGTGCTCGCCACCGGGAGCCGTCCCAAACGGTTAGACATACCGGGGACCGATCTAGACGGGGTCTTCGCTGTCAGCAACATGAATTCGGCCATTGCCATCAAGGATAGAATTGCCTCCGGTCAGGTGGAGAAAGCACTCATCATCGGCGGTGGGTTTATTGGTCTGGAGATGGCAGAGGCCCTCACTGATATGTGGGGCATAGAGACCACCGTAGTTGAAATCACTGACCAAGTTCTCCCCGGATTAATCAGCTACAACCTAGCTCAGATCGTCAAACATCACCTGGAGGAAAGGGAGGTCTCAGTTCTCTTGGGGGAAAAAGTGGAACGCTTGGAGGGTAGTGGCAGAGTGGAGCGGGCTGTTACAAGGAAAGGGACCCTTGATGCCGATCTGGTAATCGTGGCTGTGGGAACTGAACCAAACTCTGGCTTAGCCAGGGCAGCCGGGTTGGACATCTCACCCAAGGGGGCCATTGTGGTTAACAGTAAGATGCAGACCTCCGACCCGGATATATACGCTGGCGGTGACTGTGTGGAGGTGACCAACCTGGTGAGCGGCAAGCCGGCCTTCTATCCACTGGGCTCCATGGCTAATCGTCAGGGACGAATCATAGGTAGCAATCTGGCTGGTGGAAATGCCGAATTCCCCGGTGCGGTGGGAAGTTTTGTCGTTAAAGTTTTCGACCTGTCCGTTGCCGCCGCTGGCTTGAGTATCGAGGTGGCGCGGCGGGAAGGTTTTGACGCCATAAGTGCTTTAGTGGTTCAGTTCGATCGAGCCCATTTCTATCCAGAGAAAGACCTGATGACCTTGGAACTAGTAGTGGAAAGAACTAGCGGAAGGGTTTTGGGAATTCAGGGGGTCGGTCCAATGGGTGAGGGCACCGTAGGCCGAATCAACGCCGTGGCCTCGATTCTGAAATACAGACCCACAGCAGAGGATATCGGCAATCTGGAAGTGGCTTACTCTCCACCATTTTCGGCGGCAATGGACATTCTCAATGCCCTTGGAAATACAGCGGAGAACATTCTGACAGGGAAGAACAGGGTTGTGGATGTTGACCAATTCGATAAACTTTGGCAGCAGAGAGAGAGTGGCGACGTGGTTTTTCTGGATTGTCGGGGTTGGGGCAATGCGGAGCCTTTTGTCAATAAATATCCTCGCCATTGGAAGAGCCTGCCTCAGGACGAGCTGAGGACCAGAATGGCGGAAGTTCCCCGTGACAAAAAGCTGGTGCTAATATGCAACACCGGCGTACGTTCTTATGAGGCCCAGGTAACCCTGGACGAGATGGGCATAAAGGACACTTGTAACCTTCAGGGGGGAGTAGCGTGCCTGAAGAAGTGGGGACTGGATCTCGCGTAACGCAACATCCAGCCGGCAGCAGGCAGAGAAGACTAAGCACTAGGGACTACGCACTATGCACCACGAACGGTACACTGACCTTATTCGCTCTGGTAAGTATTCCTTAAAGTAGGCTGTAGCAAGAAGGTCAATTAGAGAATTAGACAATTAGTTCCAGAATTCCTTAGTTTCCTAATTCTCTAATTTCCCAATTCTCTAATTCCAAATCGCAAATCCGCAATCCGAAATTCGAAATTGTGATAGTGCCTAGTGCATACTGCTCAGTGCCTAGTAATTCGTGGAGCTGCCTTGAGCCGCCCTTGGAAAAGAGGGAGATAAATTGGATTCTCAGTGTTGCCTCCTGTTTTGGCTCTTTGACCAAGGCGATTTCCAGATTTGGCCAAATTTGGTTATTTGGCCAGATTCACCATGGATAAGGGACTGATAGTAAGTATTTTATTTCATTTATATAAATTGGTTTTTAAGGTTCTTGGTCTCCATGCTCCATGCTTTAAGCTCTATGCCGTTAACCTGAAGGAGAGATCATGACCGATTTCACCAACAAAGTGACCTTGATCACCGGCGGTGCCCGTGGTCTGGGCCGACTCGTTGCTCAGAGGCTGGCTGCAAAGGGGAGCCATGTCGTTCTCTGGGATATTTCCCGTGCGACTCTGGCTGATACAGCCGACGAAATTTCGGCAAAGGGCTACAAGGTGACAACCTACCACTGCGATGTCTCCGACCGGCAGATGGTCTATGACTTTGCCGAAAAGGTAAAAAAAGAAGTCGGCAGAGTGGATATCATTATCAATAATGCCGCGGTCGTCTCTGGAAAACCTTTTCTGGAATGCACTGACGAGCAATTAGAAAGAACTGTGGGAGTCAATTTGCTGGCTCACTTCTGGACGGTGAAGGCCTTCCTTCCTGATATGGTGCAGGCGAATAGGGGACACATTGTCACTATTGCTTCAGCTGGAGGTATTGTAGGCAGTTCAGGGTTGGTCGATTATTCTGCCAGCAAGTTTGGCGCTTTCGGCTTCCACGAAGCCTTGCGAGCTGAGTTGAAAAAGCAGAAACTGAAAATCCACACCACAGTTGTCTGTCCTTATTATATAAAGAGCGAGATGTTCGCCGGTGTTAAGACACGCTTTTCTTTTCTATTGCCTATCTTGGAGCCAGAGAGAGTGAGTGACCGGATTGTGAGAGCCATCGCCCGAAAAGAACAACGGCTGATAATGCCACCTCTGGTCTATGCTACCTGGCCCCTCAGACTGCTGCCTGTATCCATATTTGACAAGGTGGCTACTTTTTTGGGAGTCAACGACGCAATGAACACCTTTCAAGGACGCCGGCCATAAAGCAATACTAGGCACTAGGGACTATGCACTATGCACTATGCACTAGACACAGTTGGAGGACGGGGGGAGAAAGGAGGAGACGGGAAGCAGACGACAGATGGCAGAAGACAGACGACAGATGGCAGAAGACAGACGACAGAGTACAGATAATTCAAAACACTGAA
>JARRNM010000304.1:0-2690 GCA_037384945.1 Deltaproteobacteria bacterium | reverse complement strand
TCCCGGAGTCACCCACCCGTCAATCTTTACTCGAGATCGCCGAATACGTAATCAGCCGCCGTATTTAGTCTCTCGTCCCACTAGTCTGTCCAACCATGCCACCGCTTCTTTTGATTCCCCCACTTATAGATCTGGCACACTAGCACTGGGCACTAAGCACTAGGTACCAAGGTGGTGAGAAGTCAGAGGTCGGAGGTCAGAAGTCAGAGGACAGAGGAGAGATTGCGGAATTGGGATCTCGGACTTCGAATCCAGGACCCTATGCTCTCTGCTTCCCCAAATTCGCAATCCAAAATCCGAAATTAATAAAGTGCATAGTCCCTAGTGCCTAGTGTATTTTGTCACTTGGGTACGAGGATTGCATAAGAATCCTTTCTACTTTGACCCAACCGAAAATTTCTCTGGAGTTTGGTCCAGATGATTAACCAATGGCGAGGAAAGTCTATTATGTCCAAGATTTATAAATGGTCGGCTGTAATCTTGGGTGGTCTCCTCCTGTTGTTTTTGGTGCTGGTTCTCTTTGTCCGGTTTTATCTTACGGGTGAAGTTGTCGCGGCCTGGATTAAGCCTCCCATGGAAAAATATCTGCACCGCAATGTGACCCTTGCTGATGCCAAAATAGGGTTTCGCGGCTTTCAACTGGACGGCTTGGTAATCCATGAACGGGGAAGCAGTACGCCGTTGCTTAAGGGTGAAAAATTGGAGCTCCGTTGGAGATTTAAAGAACTTTTAAAAGGTAGAATTGTAATCCACACCCTGGTGTTCACCAAGCCGGAGATTACCCTTGTCCGCAATGGAGACGGGAAACTGAATATAGCCGACCTCCTACCTCAGCAAGGGGATTCAAACATTGAGGGACATTTCGGCAAATCGGCCGGGAAAAAGCGTGCCGGCATCCCATCCTTTATTTCATTGCTTTCTATGGAAAATGGTCAGCTTAGGTTTGTGGATCTTTCGCAGAAGCCCCAACCAACACTGGAGATACGAAATCTCAAATCGCGCATAAATGACTTTTCCGCCAGTGCTCCCATTCCTTTTGAGATAGAAGGCAAAATTGTGGGAACAACCGAAGGATCTCTGGCTGCGAACGGAACCTACAACCCGGTAGGTGAAAACCTCGAGGCCCATTTGAGTCTCAAACAGGCTGATCTTCTAAGCATTGGTCCCTTTATATTCCGAGATCGCTCGGCTGTTATCCAACGAGGCAACTTGACCCTGGATACCTCCCTGTCGGCGGAGGGATTTGACCATTTTCTGGCTCAGGGTAGTCTGACTCTGGACAGACTGAAGGTAAAAAAAGATGGAAAGCTGTCCGATACCCTCCAGGTGGACGCAGATTTCCAAGTTGATACTTCACTCTCCAAAGAAACCCTTAAGCTGAACTCTCTCAACTTGGCCCTAAACGGCCAAACAGCCGATATCCAGGGAACGCTTACCAAGTGGCGCCAGAAACCTCTTTTTGATTTTACTCTCACCTCCCACGACATTAAATTGGATGAACTCCTGGCTCTCCTACCTAAAGCGGTGCCCGCAACTCAGGAAACTGAAGCGGTGATGGACCAAGGAGCACCCGTTAAGGAGAGCCCATCGACTCCGGAGTTGGAGGAAAAGGCCCGTTCTGAGGAGAACGCTGTACCATCATCAACCAAGGCAAAGGAGAAATTGGTTGAACAGCCCAATACTCCTGAAACTGCCTTAGAATCAACCACCCTTGGTGGCAAGGCTGATGGAAGCTCCACCGAGTCAGTTGTGCTCCCGGTAAATCCAGCTTCTGCAGGTGGCAGCGAAGTTTTAGGAGGGAATAAACCTTTTGACCTGGATGCTCACGGAACTATTCATCTTGACTGGTTTCATTATAATAAATTGGTTGCCAGTAATGTTGACTGCCAGGTGAATTTTCAGGATGGCAAACTGCGACTACAGCCGCTGTCAGCATCTCTTTATGGTGGCACCTTGGGGGGTAACGCAAGAATGGATACCAAATCAGTCGGTCCCCCTTTCCAATCAACCGTGTACACGGAAAATATCCTGCTTGACGAGCTACTTGGTGTCATCTGGCCTGAGACCGGCGGGCGCTGGTCCGGCAACCTAAACCTGTTCTTCAGGGGAAATGGTAGCGGATCAGACCTGAGCGCACTGCAATCACGGATTGATTTGAATATCAACGAAGCCGAGTTTTCTGGACACCCTCTTTTCACCAAGCTTGCAGAGTTGTTTCAAGCTGAAGACCTTGATCAACTTAGGTTCTCCCAAGTAACTGCCAGGGTTCTCACAAAGGAAGGAATAGCTACCATCAAGAGGCTGCACTTAGTGGGTCCCATAGTGCAAGCGGAAGGAAGTAGAACCGCGGGTCTCTTGGATAAAAATCTCGACTTGCATCTTATCCTCCAGATCCGGGAGCAGTATGTGGGTAAAATCGCGCCTTTACGTGATATTGTGACTAAAATCTCTGACAAATATGGCTTTGTCCAGCTACCCTTAACGGTGCAGGGCACTTTTGATGAGCCGGTTTACGGGCTGGATCACCGCTGGTTGGAGCAGACTGCCAAAAGAGTCGGGGTTAAGCAGGTGAAAAAGGTTAAAAAGAAGCAGCTTCCCTCGCACCCTCTTAACGAGCAAAAACAGAAGCAACTCCAAAAAGGATTAGAAAAGCTTGTCCAGTAGAAACCCCGACAAACCCTCGCGCTGTC
>JARRNM010000303.1:0-2693 GCA_037384945.1 Deltaproteobacteria bacterium | reverse complement strand
GTTAAAGCTTGGATATATTATACCGATTCACCAGAAACCTGATCTGCGATCCTCTTTTGTTTAGCACGATTCCTTGCCAATCGCAAGAGGACGATCGATAGTTTCAAGTTCTACCTCCATCAATATCCCAAAAAGGTGTGTATGATTTCTCCTCGGACAACGGCTCTTGGAGTAATGGAGTGGTGGATAAGTGGAGTATTGGTAAGATTCGCTACAAGAATCTACCAGTTTTCATCAAGAAATCACCTCTTTGCTGGGCCTTATTACTAGAGGAGTAAGGCGACTGTGAATCTCACAGTTACTGGATACGCCCAGATTAATCGAGAAGTTCACCTGGGGTGAACCAAAGGCTTAGAATGAAATTGAGTATTCCCCGGATGGACGGAACTTGGATGTCTGTTCTTACCCAATACTCCAACACTCCAATACTGCAAATTGAATTTTTTGTACTCGGAGGAGAGAACACCGGGCAGTCTGGAAAGGTGTGGTTTCAAGGTCGACCAATATGATTTCTCTTGACGCAGCTCTCGGCTTTATTATAGTTAACTTCGTCCGCTAAATAATTTGCGAAGCTGCAATGGTTATTAGCATTTGCTTTGGTAAAGTGTTGAGCTATTGGACTCCTTGACAAAAACCTGCCAGCAAAGGGAAACAACCCTTAACCTGGATATTTGCCTAATCGGCCTAACTAGGCCGCATCACAGGACAACCCCAAAGTGGCGGGTTCCCGAAAACTTGGTCAGATCGGGGAGAAGGCCTTGAAGGGCCGTCATCTCTGCGGCCGCAAAAGAATACCAAATGTGCCCAGGTTAGAAACTAGAAAGGAGTTTCCCCATGGATTTTGATCTTGAAGATGGACTTTATATTTTTGAAATCACTCTCGGCTACATGGTGGGTGAGGGGGAACACATGACAGTTCCCCTTATTATAAAAGCCGACGACAATGATGACGCGGAAGAAATAGTTCAGGAATATCTAGAGGTAAACAATCTCGCCGGGGACTTCTGGATTGCTGACATCACCGGTCCCTTCGATCCCGAAGAGTACCAAAAGGAAGTGGAAGAAGGAGAAAGGGAGCGTTGGGATCGTATGGAAGATTACAGCGAGGAGGATTTCCTGGAGTTCCTCCAGGCTGAGGATACTTGAGAAAACGAGGTAACAACTATATTGAAAAAAGAGGCTCCCGAACATATAGGGTCAATTCTCGAGCAACTCCTCAGTAACCCTGAGTGGAAGGACAAAGTTCAAGCTTGCCTGCCCCTGCTTCGCTGGCAAGAAATAGTGGGGGCCAAAATTGCCAGACAATCCCAGCCTGAATCCCTCAACAACGGTGTGCTCCAAGTAAGGGTGGCAAACTCCGCCTGGTTACATCATCTTCGCTTTCTGGAAGGGGAATTGCGGCAGAAGCTTAACGAGGAACTGCCTTCTTTAAAGATCAAGGAGTTGCGCTTTCGGCAAGGTCCTCTGGACCAGGCTGAACCGGTGGAATCCGCAAGCAGCCCTGAAGAAATTCGGGCCTCTCAAAACCACCAAGAGAAGACCACACCTTTGGAACCGGAACAATTGAGACTTCTCCAGTCAGTAGCTGACCCTGAATTGCGAAGGAATCTCGAGAATCTTTTCAGGAGGCAGCTGGCCCGTTCCCGTAGATAACTCTCATCTCGTCTGTATAGTTGCCATCGCTCCCGTATATGGCAAAGGGTTTGTTCACTCGAAGTTCTTCTCCTCCTCCCTTTACCGATTCCAAGTGCACTAGTCTGGCCTCCGAATCCAGGGTGGAATGGATGAGGGTGAGTCTCTTCGGAGCAAAGCCTCCTGAAGTCAACTCTACAACAAGGTTGGCAAGACGCCGTGCCGGATAGATGACTGCTAACCGCCCTTTTTGACGCAAAAGCTGAGCGGCTGCTCGAACCACATCTCCCAGAGTGGCCAACAGCTCGTGCCTGGCTATTGCTTTCGCCGAATTGGGATTAAGCCGCCCACTGAACAACTTTCCATAGGGCGGGTTACTCAGCACCAGGTCCATGGACCCACTTACCTCGGTACCCTTCAAGCTTCTGAGATCTGCCCGGACAATGCTTATGAGGTGGTCGAATCCATTGATAAGCACATTGCGTTTTGCCATGGAAACCAGCGATTCTTGGAGCTCGATGCCGGTAATATGCTTTACTAACCGATGGGAAGCCAATAGCAGGGGTACCACTCCGCAGCCGGTACCTAGATCAACTGCCCGATCTTGAGGACGAACTAGGGTCAGCCCGGCCAGTAATACTGCGTCAATGGAGAAACGGTAGCCTTGTTTGGGCTGGATAATCTTTAGACGTCCTTGGCAGACGGAGTCCAGAGTCTCCCCTCGCTGGGGTTTAGTGAGGTCAGATTGGCACATCTTCGTGGGGATCTAAAAGGTTTAGCACTGAGCCGTCGATGACCTTGGGATAGAAGTAAGTGGACTTGTGGGGCATGAACAATCCGGAGGTAGCAACTTTTTGGAGTTGCTCTATCTTGGTGTGATTCAGGAGAAAAGCCACCTGGAAACGGTTGCCCATTACCTCTTCTATTGCCTCCATGGCACTGTGTTTATATTTAATCCTGGTTTCATCGTTTAGCAGGGTTTCATCAACCTCGAGGAGTCGTTTTAGCACCAACTCGGTGAGCACTACCACATCGAGCTTTTGCAAGGGGGCTGGCACCTG
>JARRNM010000302.1:0-3105 GCA_037384945.1 Deltaproteobacteria bacterium | reverse complement strand
GATACAAAAAGGTCGTTTAGCCCCGGCGATGACCCGGACCGAATTTCAACAGAAAGGGGGTGATAAGTGCCAGTTAAGAGGAATTATTGCCGTTCCTCTAAGACTGAAAATAACTTTGGATAAATTCTTAAGTGGAATTTAAACTATTTTTGGAGGTAAAATATGGCAGAAAAACGAAATATTGAGATAAACAGCCGGGCCGACACCATTGGACTTATGGATATGGATGTCAGACCCTACCCGGTCACCCCTCCGCCTCCCTACGAGCAGGTCAAACCGGTGTACGAAAAACGGAAGGCGCTGGAGTTCTGTGAGTGGTCCGAAAAAAACCTCAAGTTCGAAGACAGATACGGCAAAGACGAGTCCCTGTCGCATCTCAGGGTCCTGGATATCGGCCTCTGGAGACTGGGGCATAAATTTGCCACTTCTTTGTTCGGCGAAGCCGGGGCTGAGTGTGTTTCCATTGAACCGCCCGCCGGCGATCCTTTGAGAAAACTGACGCCCTTTGGTCGCGAAGAGTATCTGCTGGAAAATAAGGAAACCGGTGAAAAGTGTGGTATGGAGTTCGTCGCCGAGACGGTGAACACACACTGCGTCACCCTGGATGTGGAGACCGCGGAAGGCCAGGAAATTTTCAAGAAAATGGCGTCCAACGTGGATGTGCTCATCGACGGGATGCCCCCCGGCTACATGGATAACCTGGGGATCGGCTACCGACAGCTCAAGGATGCCAACCCCAAGATGATCTACATCTGGATCGGCATGCTCGGGCAATGGGGCCCCTGGAAGGACAAGCAGTCCAAGTTCGGCCAGTGGGAGCTGGAGCCCTTTGCAAGCTGTGCCAATTCATGGGTCCACAATACCGGTTTGGCCCAGGACCTTCTCCCCAGAGGCAAGGGCGGCGACCCCACCCGTTCGGGGATCTGGCTGGCCGACTATGTGGCCGGCGCCCAGGCATTTTTGAATGCCAACGCAGCCCTTTACTGGAGAGACGAACTCGGCAATACCGGCCAGATGATCGAAGTGACCGGCTCTGAAGCACTCATGGACATCATCGACTTTGATATTACCTGGTACGGGTTCAATGCCAGCATCAAAGGCCGATCCGGTGGCTGGGACCCCAATTTGAACCAATATGCCTGGAATCCCTGCAAGGACGGTTACATGATGATCGGCGGACAGACCGACAAGCTCTGGTACAATATCGGCTTTTGCTTAGAGCGCGATTACCACCAGTTCGGCCGGCTGATCCACGAAGATCCCTTTCTCAAGGAGGTTGGGGCCAGAAACGCCCTGCACGCTTTGATCAAAACCTATTCTGTGACCACCCGGTGGCTCAGAGACCAATGCAGGGTCGAGGCTGAAGCCAAGCTGCTCGAGTACCAGCTGGCAGCCGGACCGGTCATGTACATCGACGAGGTTGCTGAGTTCCCGCACTTCAAATACCGCCCCTGGCAGTACGTCCAGGAGACCGACTACGGCCCGCTGCTGATTGCGTCGAGCCCGGCCTCCTACCAGGTCTATGCACCGTTCCGGTGTAAATGGATGGGCAGGGATCTTGGATTTGACAACTATGAAATTTACATGAAATGGTGTGGAATGAATCAGACCACGGTCAATGAAATAAAACAGAAGGGGGTGATATAATGGCAAAAGACCCAAGAGTAACACGGATAGAAGACCTGCCAGGCCCCAAAAGTCAGGGTGAGATGGATGAGATGAAGATGCCCTACGAGGAGTACTGTAAGAATGCTTTTGACGTGGGCAATGAACATACCAAACCCGAGGCGCTCAAAGGCATCAAGTGGCTGAGCTGCACCATGTACATCTTCACGCCGCATTCCGTGGCCAATCTGGCCGAACTGGGTGCCAAGGTCGTCAAGATAGAAATGCCCAGGATGGGGGATGCCATGCGGCACACCTCTCCGTTTAACGAGTGCTATCTGTATCCACTGCACGACACCCGGCCCATGACCGGAACCGGTCTCGGGTTCACCAACGCCAACCCCAACAAGTACTTTTTGACCATGGACTACCACATCCCCGAGATGGTGGAGGTCTTTTACGGGCTGGTGAAAAAGTTTGACGGGCTTACCGAACTGTATCGCCCGGGAACCCTGGACAAGTGGAAAATGAGTTTCCGCTACCTTACTGAAATCAACCCCCGGTTCATCTATGTCTGGGGCGGTGGTTTCGGATACGGTCCCAAGATTTTCGGCGGTTCCTACGACATTTTGGGCCAGGCCCACGCCGGACTCGCCTCGGTCACCGGTATGCACGAGTATATGGGCGGCCATGCCACCAAGCAGACCAACTGGGTCATTGACTGGCAGTCCGGTAACATCATCACCTGCTCGATTCTGGCAGCCATCCACCATCGCCGCAAGACCGGACTGGGCACCATGATCGAGTTCTCCCAGGTGCAGGTTCCCACCCGCATGCTCGGACATACCCTGCCCATGTACGGCAAGTTCGGTATCGTGCGTCAACGCTGGGGCAACTGGGATACCCAGCTCTGTGCCCACGGCATCATCCTGTGCGGCAAATCCGATTTTCCGGATGCCGATAACCCGCAGGACAAATTTGATGCGAGATATGTCATGGTCAGCGCCTTCCAGGATGAAGACTAGATATGTCATGGTCAGCGCCTTCCAGGATGAAGACTTCAAGGAGCTGTGCGCCATTACCGGCATGAACAATCTTTATGAGAAGTATAAATCTCATAATGCACGCTGCGAAGGTGAGGCACAGGTGGAAATCTACACGGCGCTGGAAAAATGGGCTGAAGACAAGTCCAGGTCCGAAGTTGCCAAGACCCTGCAGGATGCCGGCATTCTGGCCGAACCGGTTCGCAATGACCGGGAGGTTTACGAAAGCCCGCACTTCAGAGAAAGAGGCACGGTCAGATGGCTGGACGATCCTCTGTTTGGCGATATGCTGGTCCACTGCGGCTACAGCTGCGGTCATATGGAAAAGACCCCTCGACGGATCAACTGGCACTGGCGTCCGGTGGGTGCGGACAATAAAAAAGTATACCAAGACTGGCTCGGAGTACCGCAAAGTCAGATCCAAGAGTGGTATGACAAGGCCTGGATATAACAAAGG
>JARRNM010000301.1:0-2725 GCA_037384945.1 Deltaproteobacteria bacterium | reverse complement strand
GAGGCGATGGTGTCAATAGTGGCTCCGCAAACACCGGTCTTCCCATAGGGATCCTTGCTCGACAGCCGGCAGGGTCCCATGGAGCAGTGCTTGCAGCAGGCAGAGTCCGCCCCAATGGGACAGGCCTTCATCTCTGCCGCCCGGTGAAAGGCTGTCTCCACCCCGTCTTCCGCTGCCTTGCGCAACATCTGCTGGGTGGACTTGCAGGTGGTTACCTGCGCGATGGGAAGTTCTTTTTTCTTCTTCTCTTTTACCTCTTCTGCCATGGGTTCACCTCTTTTCTCAACTATTTCTTGGCTAAACTTGCAAACAGGTTATTGTTGATGGACTCACTTTGTTATATTGATCTCATTCAGCCCTCATCTGGCTGATAAAACTGCGAACCAGCTTCACCGCTTCAGGGTGACGCATGATAAGTACATCGGCCCCAGCCAGAGCCAAGGACACCGCGGTCACCGCCTCCATAAGAATGCCCCGTTTCGCCGGATCACCCAGCTCCGGCGCATCCTGCTCGCTCAACTTGGCCTCCTTGGTCTTCCAGACCTCGTGGGCCATATTGCAAATGATGGGAAGCTGGAGCTTATCATCTTCTTGAGTGAGGGCCGCCATTCTGAGCCGCTCTATTACTGAGTAGCTGTATTCCAGACCGTAGCCCAGGCCACCCGTAGTGGGATCGATTATGATCTTGTTCTCTTTCACACCAAGGTTACCTAGGAGAATATTGAGCTGCTTGGCTAGGTTCACATCTATGGGTGAGGAGGCAGCCACCGTGTGATTGTAACCTAGGGCGGCGGCGCCGATCTGCTTATGGTCTCCCTCCTCTACCGGACCGAGAATAAGATTTTTGTTCTGGCACTTCTCGGCTACCAGCCGCATAACCTCAATGTCTTTCTCGTGATTGTAGGTTCCCCAGACAATAACCGGGATATCTACGGCATCTACCACTGCTTTGACCCTTTCGGCCACTTCTGCGGCAGGGGCATTATCCGCGTTGGGATCTGCACTCTGGCACTGAATCGCCAGCAGATCGGGTTCGAATTCCAGAACCTTCTTGGCCCAGGCCACTGGATCCCCAAGGACGTCCTTGTATGGCTCCTTGGCCGCCTCGGCCCACTCCGCTGAGGGATCCTTATCCCAGATCTCCATAGCGATCTTAGGAGGATTGGGCATTTCGCCTTCGAAGGTATGGAAGGGGTAAGATGTCTCACCTCCCACCGTTACCGCCTTGTCACCACTTCCCAGGGTCAACGGTTTAATCGCCCCGGAATAATCTTGTTTTGGAATTTCAAAAGCCACGGGTCGCACCTCCTTAATTTTAGTTCGTTGTTCCGGTTCTCAAACTCAAGGTTAAGTGAGATCCAAATAACTCAAACTACTTTAATAAAAAGATTTTTTTCCCTTGTAGGCAATGGCTCGAGTCAATGTGACTCTTTGCACACTACCATGCCGTTCAGCTGTAATCATCTTTTGCTAAGCAAGCAAATCAATCCTTGAACATGGTGATTTTTGCGAGGTGTCACACTTCGTGACAATGCCAGGCATCAAAGGCGAGAGATCGTATTTCTCACCCGAAGCAAACGCCCAGACTGATTTCAGTCACTGAGGTTGTCTTGGGTCTTCAAATAGACGGACGCCACTTCTACGCGTTTCAGCGTATAGAAGCTGAAGCGTTTTGAAATGCCATTATTTTCGTGGCACCAGATTGTTTACTACTTTATGAATCTTTTCACACTATAATTATTCGAGAACAAGTGAACTGTCAATGATTTTTTTCATGTAATCGGGCAAGGGATGAAGATATCTAGGGTTTTTTGCCGCCTTTGGTGAGAGCAGTCGTGGAGACTAGCGTCCAGTTTCAGCCGTTGGAGTAATGGAGCACCATAGAATCTCAAGCTCCAAGCACCTAGTCTCAAGGTTTCAGGTTTCGGGTTTCAGGTGTCAGGGAGGAGAAACACAAACGCTGAAACCTGACACCTGAACACTGAAACCTAAAAAAGAAAAAGCCCCTTCTCAAAAACAAAGGGGCTGTAAATTAAATCCCGGCGGTGACCTACTCTCCCACCCCGTCACCAGGGCAGTACCATCGGCGCAGAGGAGCTTAACTTCCGTGTTCGGGATGGGAACGGGTGTTTCCTCCTCGCCATGACCACCGGAAACCGTTGTTGCTGTCCCCAAAATGAATAGGGCAATGGTCATCGAATTGATTAGTAACCTAGTGGATTATGGTCAAGCCGCACGGCCAATTAGTATCGGTTAGCTAAACACATTGCTGTGCTTACACACCCGACCTATCAACCTCGTAGTCTACAAGGGGCCTTCAGCCTCTCCCGCCGAAACGGGAGAGAGGGGATATCTAATCTTGGGGTGGGCTTCCCGCTTAGATGCTTTCAGCGGTTATCCCTTCCGAACATAGCTACCCAGCAGTGCCACTGGCGTGACAACTGGTACACCAGAGGTTCGTCCATCCCGGTCCTCTCGTACTAGGGACAGCTCCCCTCAAATATCCTGCGCCCACGGCAGATAGGGACCAAACTGTCTCACGACGTTTTAAACCCAGCTCACGTACCGCTTTAATCGGCGAACAGCCGAACCCTTGGGACCTGCTACAGCCCCAGGATGCGATGAGCCGACATCGAGGTGCCAAACCTCCCCGTCGATGTGAACTCTTGGGGGAGATAAGCCTGTTATCCCCGGCGTACCTTTTATCCGTTGAGCGACGGCCCTT
>JARRNM010000300.1:0-2798 GCA_037384945.1 Deltaproteobacteria bacterium | reverse complement strand
AAGGGATTCAGCTACAAGAAAATTGGTAGGAGATTAGGGGTATCACACAAGACCGTGTCTAAACGTCTTAAGTGCGTATTCCGGTTGATTCCGGCCGGCAATTACGCTCCATTCCGGCCACTCATTACGCTGGATCTCGGCCGCCCGTTACGTTCGATTCCGGCCGGCTATTACGGAGCATTTCGGCACCCCCCTTTGATAGGGTGAAGCGACGCTGGATATAATCCACTTGAGGCTGTATGACCTTCTTTCAAATTTCTTGAAAGGAGCGTCACAATGGCCGGAAGGAGAATATCCATGCGCAAGATCAGAGAAGTATTACGTCTAAATTCCGAAAAGGGTCTGAGCCCTCGACAGATCTCTAAGAGCTGTTCCATCGCCCGCAGCACCGCTCAGGATTACATCAAGAGAGCCCAGGAGGCCGGCATCACCTGGCCCCAAGCCAAAGACCTTGATGATACCACCCTCGAACGGTCCCTCTATCCTCCAAAGGAAGCCATAAAGTCGACCGGCAAATCCATGCCGCCAATGGACTATCTCTACCGGGAAATGCGCCGCAAAGGGGTGACTTTGCAGCTTCTATGGTACGAGTACAAACAGCAAAACCCCGAGGGCTATCAATACAGCTATTTTTCTGAGCAATATCGCAAATACCTTAAAAAGCTCGATCCCGTTTTCAGAAACCACTACCGGGCCGGGGAGAAAATGCTGGTGGACTTTGCCGGTCAGACTGTGGACATCATCAGCATCGATACAGGGGTAATATTGCCGGCTTACCTTTTCGTGGCAGTTCTGGGGGCAAGCAACTACACCTACGCCGAAGCTTTCCCGGCACAGGATCTGCCCAGTTGGATCAGCGCCCATGTCCATGCATTCCACTTTTTCAACGGAGTGGCTGAAATCCTGGTGCCCGATAATCTTAAATCAGGCGTCACGAAGCCCAACTTCTATGAGCCCGACATCAACCCCACTTACCTCGACATGGCCCGGTATTACGACACGGTTGTTATCCCCGCCCGTCCCCGCTCACCCAGAGACAAAGCAAAGGTGGAAACCGGTGTACAGGTAGCCGAACGATGGATACTGGCCGCTTTGAGAAACCACCGCTTCTTTTCCGTTTCTGATCTTAATCAAGCTATCAAAAACAAGCTCGTCGAACTCAACGACCGACCCATGCAGAAAATCGGAAAAAGTCGGCGTGAGCTCTTCGAGACCATTGATCGACCCGCCCTCAAGTCGCTGCCTGCCGCCCCCTACGACTTCGCCGAATGGAAGAAGGCTCGCGTCAACATCGACTATCACGTCCAGGTCGATTGCCATTTCTACAGCGTTCCTTATCAGCTCGTTCGGGAGCAGGTCGAGGTGCGACTCAGCGCTAAAGCCCTCGAGATCTTCTTTAAAAACCGGCGCGTGGCTTCCCATTTGCGCAGTTTCAAGCGAGGAGGCTTTACAACCCTGAAAGAGCACATGCCTAAAAGCCACCAGAAATACCTGGAGTGGACCCCCTCGCGGATCATAAAATGGGCCGCTCAAAACGGCCTCAACACCAAGCAATTGGTCTGTGCAATCCTGGACTCCCGACGTCATCCCGAACAGGGGTTCAGGTCCTGCCTGGGCATCATGCGTTTAGGAAAACACTACGGCGCAAAGAGGCTGGAAGCCGCCTCGAAAAGAGCCCTTGCGATCAAGGCCCTCTCTTATAGAAGGGTTGAATCCATCCTTAAAAGCGGCCTTGACCAGCAGGAGTTGTTTTCCGAAGAACCCCAGCCCGATGCTCCTCCTTCCCACGACAACGTCCGCGGCACCGGCTATTATTATTGAGAAAGGAGGACGCCATCATGTTGATTGAACAGACCATATCCAAGCTCCATGAGATGAAGCTTCACGGCATGGCCCACGCTCTCCGGGAACAGCTCCAGCAGCCGGAGATCTCCGAACTTCCCTTCGAGGAACGCTTTTCGCTGCTTGTGGACAGGGAGTGGACCCACCGCGAGAACACCCGAATGACTCGACTCCTAAAAAACGCGAAGCTCAGACTTTCCGCTTCTGTCGAGGATATCGATTTTAAGGTCCCCAGGGGCCTTGACCGTTCCGTCATCCTCAGGCTTGCCCAATGCGAATGGGTCCGCCGTGCCCACAATGTTCTCATCACAGGTCCCACGGGGGTAGGAAAAACCTATCTGGCCTGCGCTCTGGCACAGAGTGCATGCAGATCCGGCTTTCCATCTCTTTATCTCCGGCTCCCCTCCCTTTTTCAGCAACTCGCCTTGGCGCGGGCCGACGGCTCATATCCACGACTCCTCAAGAGGATTGGGAAAGCCAAGGTCCTCGTCCTTGACGATTGGGGCATCGCCCCTATGACCGCTGCTGAACGCCGGGATCTCTTCGAGGTCATCGAAGAGCGTCACGGCATCTCTTCAACCATAGTGGCAACCCAACTCCCCGTGAATCTTTGGCATGAAAACATAAGGGATCCTACAATTGCTGACGCGATCCTTGACCGAATCGTCCACAGCGCACACCGGATTGAGCTCAAAGGAGAATCTATGAGAAAACGAAAGAAAGCATTGACTGACGAAATCAGTTCTGGCACATAAACCCTATCCGGCGTCGCTCCGCTCCGACTCCCCCGGGAAGGGTGCCGAGATCATCCGTAACGACCGGCCGCAATCCAGCGGAACAAGCGGCCGGAATCCTCCGGAATCACCGGCCGGGATTCTCCGGAATAGGTGGCCGATCCCACCGGAATACGCAATTATACCATCGAGCTCAAAGGAAGGTAGCTTTTTCATATGATC
>JARRNM010000299.1:0-2840 GCA_037384945.1 Deltaproteobacteria bacterium | reverse complement strand
CAAAAATAACTTTGCCACCCTGCGACACATGGAACTGGCCCGTGGCTTCAAAGAAAACGGCAAAGTCTCCTACACTTTATTCTCGTCCTAAAAACTCTTCAAAAGCATACAGCCTACCCAATCATTTCGGTTTTTTACCCATTTCTTGCCGTACCATTTTTGGGTAAATGCTTTTAGGGAGTGGAATTTATTTCAACTTTACGTTGCAGGGCGGTAAAGTAGAGCACAGGTCGGACTGAATTGATGTCCACATTCAGATAGTTGGCGACCATTTCTTTGTAGGCAAGTATTTGCGGTCGATAGAGTTGAGACTCCCGCGTCAGAAAGCTATCCACACTCTCACCCTCCAATGGGCGGCTGGTCTTGTAGTCGACAACCCACCAACGATCTCCATCGAAAACCAATCGATCAACAGTGCCAGAGCGAATCTGACCTGTTGTTGGCCGATCTTCTAGGCTCCCTTCGCAATAGGCCTGAGGGTGGTCCTTGCCAATGAGCCAGCTGAAAAACTCCTCCTGCAAACAAAGCTGAACCTCTTGCAGTATTTCCTTTACCAATGGCTTTGCCTCAATCTCAGGAACTCCTTCGCTCGTGAGAGCTGCGCCCAGGGCAACGGGCTCAGGAAGGGGACGGCCATGGCCCAAGAGTTCCATGAGCCTGTGGGTAACCACCCCCCGCGCCCGAGCGTTTGGGTCCTCTTTGTGCTCTCCAGTTGTTGGACCCCAATCTACCATTTGCGACGGGGAAAGGGTGGAGTACGGTAAAAGCTCAGGAGAAAAGGGTAGGGGTTCGGGGAGCACCTGGACCCCAACTCTTTCTTGCACAGTTCGAGGAGTGATTAAGGGATTAAAGGAAAGGGCAAGATGATCGTTATTTTCTGCAATGAGCTCTTGCTTCTCCGACAGCTTCAGCTGGTGGTGGTTGCAAAGCCACCAAAGGGGGCTATCCTTTTGGGGAGATAATTCTCCATCCCTTGTCCCCCCCACCCCGCTCAGATAGAGACTCCTCCGTGCCCGGGTTACTGCAACGTAAAATATCCGTTTTGCTTCGGCTCGTTTCTTTTTGTTGCCAATATCTCGTAACAGCTTATACAGCCCAGCCGTTTTCTCTCGCCGCCGGTCCGGAGCCATTGCTATCAGGTGTTCTCCTCTGGGACCTGTTAACCTCTCCACAAGATAGGGCGGCTGAGAAAGTCGGCCACCACTCAACGGGTTCCAGTCTAGGAAAGGAAGGAAAACTACATCGAATTCCAGCCCCTTTGCCCGATGGACCGTCATCAATTCCACCGGGGAAGGAGCTGCCCCCGGATCGGGTGGGGCAAAAGCATTCTGAAGCAGCATTTCGGCCTTAACTAAAGTGTCCTCAGGTAGTCCTTGTTCTGCCTGAACGAGAATGTCCAGGTAGCTGCGGCAATTTGCAACGCCCGCGGTGGAGCTATTGCGTGCCACGGCCGCAGGACCGTCGAGTTCAACCCAGACATTTTCCACCAGTTCAGCCAGAGCATCCCGGGCCAAGCGCTGGCGGGCCCAAGTCATTGCCTGCCAAACTTTTCCCATGATGGAAAAGTCTTCTTTAAAAGTCTTTATCTTGTCCAGCCAGCTTGGTTCGGGCTGGCCGGCAACCTGGACAAATTGGTCGAGGGTGAGCTGGGACCAGGGGGCGCGGAGGAGAGCGGCCCAGGCCACATCGTCCTGAGGCCTAATCAAGGCATGAGCGATCTGCCGCAGGTGAAGAACCTCCCTTTGCTCCAAAAGTGGCGCTCCCTCTTGTACCCTCACTGCCACCCCGGCTGTTTGAAGACCCTGTAGGTAAAGAGGCAGGTGGGTACGGGCGAAGAGGAGAATGCCGATCTTTTCTCCGTCAGACAAGTGCTCTAGTTCTTGCAACACCGCCTGGCCAAGCCATTCTGCTTCGGCTTGGCGGGGATGATCAACTTGATTTTCTGATGAGAAAAGAGTCAAAGAAAGCTGATCTGGAGT
This sequence comes from Deltaproteobacteria bacterium, assembly GCA_037384945.1. GTDB lineage: Bacteria > Desulfobacterota > Syntrophobacteria > BM002 > BM002 > BM002. Next base: position 861 of record JARRNM010000299.1, on the reverse strand, counting down.
AGGTGTCACCAGAGCTTCAGCCGAAACATGGACCACCTCGTCGGCTTCGTCATCAGCCTCAGTCATGATGGTCTGAGCGAAAATCTGATTGTGCCAATCAACGAGGCGGGGATGTGAACGGAAGTTGGCAAGAAGTTGGAGACTCTCCAGGGGAAAGGGGTCCTGACCCGGAAGCGGCAAACCTTTTGTGGCTTCCAGGAAAAGAGAGACCTCAGCTTTACGGAAAGCATAAATAGACTGTTTTGGATCTCCCACAACAAAGAGGGTCCTACCAGAGTCAGCCTGCCAACCGCTACAGAGGTGTTGGAGCAGAAGCCATTGACTTCGGCTGGTATCCTGAAATTCGTCCACCAGGAGATGGTTAATTTTTCGGTCTAAAAGTAGCTGCAAATCCGTGGGGCTTTCCTGATCGAAAAGACGAAGTGCGGCCTGTTCCAGTTCAACGTAGTCTAGAAGACGTCGTTGTCGGCAGATTGACCGGTAGCGATTGAGCCCCTCCCCCACCACCAAAACCAGATCATAAAGAGTGTCGAGATTGGCGATACCATCAGCCAAGAGGGGGAGTTTTTTGATGTTTTGTAAATTCTCCAAACTTTCAGGAGAAAGTTCCTGAATTGTTGTCGCCCAGATAGTATGGCTGAATCCTTTGTAGAAGCCGGAGGCAGGCCCTAACCTTTTTCTCGGCTTTCCTTCAAGGGTGGTAAGGATTATGGATATTTCTTGCCAGTTTTGAAGTTTCGAGCCTTCGGCAGGGGGCAAAATTTCAGGCAAACGATCTGCAACCTCAGCGCCGTGTTCATGCAGGTGACCGACAAAATTGGCCCAATTACTTCCCAGAGAGGTTGTCTCAAAGGCGGCACG
>JARRNM010000298.1:0-3568 GCA_037384945.1 Deltaproteobacteria bacterium | reverse complement strand
CATGAGCGTTGCTCCGATCGCACTGCCGAATCCATGCTCAAGGTGGAGTCTGAGACGGGGCGAAGAGTGGATGTTGTTGTTATGGTCCAGGGTGATGAACCAATGGTGACTCCCAAAATGATTGAACAGGCCGTTAGTCCCATGCTTAAAGATTCTTCCATTCAAGTAGTGAATCTCATGGCCCAGATGAGAACTCCGAAAGAGTTCGAATATCCCAATGAGGTCAAAGTTGTGGTGGATTTGTACGGTCGGGCGCTTTACTTCTCTCGGGAACCCATCCCTTCTCGTCGTAAAGGGGTACATGACGTGCCTATGCTCAAACAGGTCTGTGTTATCCCATTCCAAAGGGACTACCTTCTTGAATTCAACAATCTGCCCGAGACACCGCTCGAAAGAATTGAGTCGGTGGACATGATGAGGGTTTTAGAGCATGGCGAGGATGTTTACATGATCATGACCGATACTGAGTCATTTAGTGTAGATACACCGTCTGAACTTGAGAGGGTGGCAACTCTGATGCGGGAGGACACCTTGAGAAGAGTTTATCAGGGAGAATTTGATGCCGAGAGTTAGAACCGATGGTGCTTACAAGACGCCAGTATTTGTTGTTGGCACGCCGCGCTCTGGTACTACCCTGCTTCAGGCAATATTGGTTAATTCTGGAATATTTTTTCCTATGCCCGAAACACATTTTTTCTATTACCCTGACGCAAGATTTGTATGTCTAATTCGTGAACCGAAAAATATTATTAGCTCTCAAACAACAAAGACTACAAATCCAGAAAAATCTATAGCAAGGATATCTCTTCTTTATAACAAGATAGCACGTTCCATATTAGAGTTAAGAAAAAATGATAATGTCTTGCTGACGAGGTATGAGGATTTGACCAACGAACCGGAACAAACTACGCGTAGTGTCTTTGAATTTCTCAATCTCCCCTATGATCCGAGTGTTGTTAATAATGTCGCTGCCCCCCCTGGAATCGTGCTTCCACATGAAACCTGGAAGGATAGGAACCTACAGCTCAATAAGATACAAGAGAACGATCCTGATAAATGGCAGGCTGCGTTGAGCGAATACCAAGCTAACGTTGTCAATTGGATCACAAAATCTTATGCTTCGAAATTTGGCTACGTCTTGAACTATAGTTCAATAGCGGTGTGCTTTGGGATGATGCAAGACCTGTCGAAATTGGCTTCTAAAGGAGAACTGAGGAGGGTTTTTTCAAGGGTGCACGGATAACCTTACGAGCCATTTTCTAGAGGTCCAGTGGTCATAGCTTCTAGGCCTGCAGATTTAACCTTTGATCTCCTGAGGTGAATGGTAAATGATAACAATTCTCACTACAACAAGCTCTTTTGCGGGAGAGTCTCAGGATGCTGTAAATCAGCTTGAGAATAACGGGCTGAAACTTGTACTCAATCCTTTGGGACGAAAGTTGAATGAAGAGGAACTCGTCAGATTACTGGAGGACTTCAGGCCGGTTGGCTTGCTTGCAGGGACTGAACCCATTACGAAATTGGTGCTCGATAAGGCTAAATCTTACCTAAAGATAATCTCGCGAGTTGGAGTGGGGTGGAATAATGTAGACCGAGAAGCTGCCAGCCAAATGGGGATTTTAGTTTACCGTACGCCCGGTGTGCTAACTCAAGCGGTGGCTGAACTCACCATTGGATTGATTCTCTCTGCTCTGCGCTACATCTCCTCGAATGATCGCCTAGTCCGTCAAGGTAAGTGGCAGAAGGTAATGGGTGGTCTCCTGGGTGGAAAGACTGTAGGGATAATCGGTTTCGGCAACATCGGACACAGAGTTGGAGAATTGGTTACAGCTTTTGGTGCCAGAGTAGTCTACTATGACACCCAGCCTATACGTGTTCCTTGGGCTCAGGCTGTTTCTTTGTCGGATTTATTGACCAAAGCCGATATAATTACCATCCACGCTAGCGGCGACAATGAAATACTCGGACCTGAGGAATTGAAGAAAATAGGTAAGGAAGGCGTGATTCTGGTGAATACTGCGCGGGGTGGACTGATAGACGAAGGTGCTTTGCAGGATTGCCTAACAGAAGGAAGTATAAGTTGCGCCTGCCTTGATGTCTTTGAGGATGAGCCCTACTGCGGACCACTATGTTCGCTGGAGAACATTATTTTATCTCCGCATATAGGCTCTTATGCGAAAGAGGCAAGGGTACTCATGGAGCGCACTGCAGTTGAGAATCTACTCAACGGTTTGCGCGAGACTGGTGTTCTGTGAAATATAAAGCGGTGGTTATAGGCGGCTCTGGCTTCTTGGGGAGCCACTTGGCAGATGGTCTTACTGAGGCGGGATATGCTGTGTCAATATTTGACGTGCGGCATTCACCTTGGCTGAGACCAGATCAGGAAATGATCTTGGGTGATATCCGGGATGAAAAGGCCCTGAGTGACTGTATCGCCGGAGCCCGGTATGTATATCATCTTGCTGGTATCGCAGATCTTGGGGAGGCAGCGAGATCTCCCAGGGTAACAGTCGAACATAACATTATTGGAAGCACTGCTGTGCTGCAATCATGTCTGCAGGCGAAGGTGGAAAGGGTTTTATTCGCCTCAACCTTATATGTTTACAGTCAGCAAGGTTCTTTCTACAGAGTAAGCAAGCAGGCAGTGGAACTTCTCATAGAAGCCTACCATGAGCGGTTTGGTATGGAATACACCATCTTGCGCTACGGGTCTCTTTATGGCCCACGGGCTCAAGAATGGAATGGGCTCAAGCGGTATGTGACTCAGGCCGTCAGGGAAGGGCGCATTGATTACCAGGGGACAGGAGAAGAGCGCCGGGAATATATCCATGTGATCGATGCAGCCCGGTTGAGCGTGGAGGCTTTGGCTCCGGATTATGCTAACCAATGCCTTACTTTGACCGGCACACAGATTATGAATTCGGGGGAGTTGCTCCGCATGATCCAGGAGATCTTGGGGGGGAGGGTGGAAATAACCTTCAGTCCAGAACAGCGTAATCCTGAGCACTATGAATTGACCCCATACCGTTTCACTCCTAGAGTGGCAAGAAAAATAGTGCCAAACGTTTTTGTCGATATCGGCCAGGGAATTCTTGATCTGGTGGAAGAAGTGTACTTAGAGAACGGATTGAAGGAAGAAATGAAGTAGGAGAGTAGAGCTCTCTTGCCGTAATTGGAGAGATTAGTAGGTGCACTACGAAGCATTTTTCTTCGACTTTGACGGGGTGCTGGCAGACTCGGTGGAAGTCAAGACACGAGCTTTTGCTAAAGTCTTTGAGCCTCACGGGTCGGAAGTCGTAGGGAAAGTGATTGCTCACCACCGGCGCTACGGTGGCATGACCCGTGTGGATAAATTTCGCCATTCTTATAGTGAGTATTTAAACAGAAACTTGAATGATGACGAGATGGCCGGTCTCTGCCGGCGATTTTCTGAACTGGTGGTGGATGAAGTTGTGGCAGCGCGAGAAATTCGCGGGGCGAGGAAGTTTTTACAGAGATGGTGCGAGCGTCTCACCTGCTTCGTGGTCTCGGCAACCCCTGAAGATGAGATTAAAGAGATTATCCAACG
>JARRNM010000297.1:0-2881 GCA_037384945.1 Deltaproteobacteria bacterium | reverse complement strand
AGCCCCAGAGACCGCTGAACCTCACGAACTCCCACGCCTGCATCAGGGTCTCTCAGCAGATACCAGTATATCTGAAGAGTTTTGCCCTTCAGCTGGGACTCGATTTCAGCCAAATCAGAGGAGGAGAAGTCATTCATTTGCTTCGCCAAAACCCAATATGACCTTTCATATATAATATCATTCTCCAAAAACCTCCTCTAGGCCAGCAAACGACCAAAAGATTTAATCCAATCTTCAAAACAACGTTATTCTCGGAGAGGGAAAAAATGAAACTTGATGAAAACCTATCAAAAGCAATCAACTATACAACAATGCTTTTCTCAGACCTTGGAAGACTGCTGATTCTTATTGTTCTCGACATTATTCCAATAGTAAACTTTGTAGTTATCGGTTACATCGGAAATGTGATAAAACAGCCCAAAGACTCTGAAGAGTACCCGAAATCTGCCGGCCACCAGTCCTGGGAGTCGGTCATAAGCGCAAAGAGGTCCTGCTTCAGGGCCTCCACGTCGAGTTTTTTGAATTCCTCAGGGTAGTTGAAATCCGCACCCAGCGGATTGATCCGGGGACAGTTCTGATCAAGAATTTTCAGGTTCAACTGGTTCGGCCACCAGTCCTGGTTCATGGTGCCTCTGAAAGCGGGTTTCCTGAAAAGTTCGTCTTTCATGGTAAAACCTCCTCATTATTCAGGCGATTGCCCACTCTCCTGGCATTTGGGGCAAAGCCCAAAAAAGTTTAACTGCTGATGGGTGATCTTGTAGCCGGTCTGGCGGGCTATGGCTTCAGCAATACCCGCCACGGGACCGAACTCAGGATCGATGATCCGGCCGCATTGAGTGCAAATGAGATGAGGGTGCGGGTAGGGTTTTTTGCCGTCGTAATGGCTGCCCACGCTGGCAAAAGCAAGTTCGAAGACCTCGCCCATATTCTTTAGCAGACTTAACGTCTTATAAATTGTGGCCAGGCTGGTTGTGGGATAATCGGCTCTAATCTTTTCGTAAATCTGCTCGGCGCTCGGGTGTCCCTCGCTCTTGGATAAGATTCGCAGCATTGCCAGGCGCTGAGGAGTAAGTCGGCACCCTTTATCCCTCAGCACCCTGATCATCTGTTCCAGACGCTCTTGAGGATCAGCCAAAATTCTCCCTGATACTTTTTTTCTACAGATAATAATTATCAATTAGATGTCAAGGAGCTACTGCCATAAACATGAACTTGTACAAGTCTGATCCGCCTAAGGAATTACGCAGGAAGGGCACACTGAAGTTAATTTCCGCTTATTCTCAACAACTTACCAAGCCACTGAAAACTTCCTCTAGTCAACCCATATCTGAAATTCGCGCCGCTCCGGCGATAAGTCCAGTTTTTGACAAGAACTTCTGTCGAAGCGAGTTAAAAAGAAGGCTTATGGCTGACTGACCCAGGGTGGTCTCTGGCAACCTTAGAGCTGTGTGGACAATCCAACGTCTATCCCCATAAAAAAGGCGGCTTCCCCTCCTTGGGTCGCCGCCCTCTTACCTGGTTAGATTAGTGGTAAACCTGTACTCGCCAGTTAGGCTTGCTGTGACCGCCGGCGCCAGCCCACTAGGCCCAGGCCCAGCAATCCGCTGCCCATGAGCAGGGCGCTAGGGGGCAGGGGGACGTTCACCGCTTCGGTGCTACCTGGTAAACCCGCTATCTTGATGGCCACGGCCAAGGCGTCGTCAGGAAATGGGTGTGAGCCGTCATATGGGCCAATATCGTTTACCGCCAGATTTAACGCAGCAATGATAGCATCGCAGTCACCGTCAAAGAAAAGCGCAAGTGCTTCACCTGCCCCCACACCATTATCTACCTGGGGGTTAACGGCGGTAAAAGAGAGATAGACATCAGCACCTGTATTGTCGAAATAACCCCCAGGCGGATCGAAACCCGGGATTTCCTGGGGTGTGCCATCTTGAGGCATATTAACAGTGCCTACACTACCCGACCCGAGGAAAGTGCCTGTCAAGTGGACCATCTCATCATCATAGAACCCAATCTGTACAATGGCCCCGGGAGAGACCTCGGTGGTAAACTCAAACATCACATTGGCACCCATCGGTGCAGTGTACCCGGTAAAGTCGTCAGTGACCCTCATGAAGGTTTGTTCGGGTGCATTAGTCATATCCCCAGAAACATATTGAAAATAGTAGCTCGTGTCACAAGTAGTCGCATATGCGGGGCTCATGAGAAATGCCAGTAACGCTCCGCAAACCAAGAGTATCAACAAGTTGCGTTTCATTCTTCACCTCCTTGGTGTAGGCAACCCGGCTGAGTTGCCGCTTCCCGGGAACCCCGGGCTGCTGCAGTCAGAGCTGCAATGGTTCACTGAAACTCCTTCTCCTTTGCTTCCTCCCTCCATCCATGGAGAGCGGCTCGGTTCCTGGCACCCCCAGCTTTTACTGAGGATTAAGTGGGCGCATGGGCCGGATATTTGCCATCCTGGCGCTGTCCGGCTCGTCTGCTTCCGTCGGCACCCGTCCATGGGTGCGCTCGTATTCGGCGAGGGACCGGTTAAGAACCTCCAATAGCCTCTTGGCAAATACGGGGCTGGTGATGATCCGGGTGTGCATCCGGCCTTGCGACTCTTCAAAATAGTGCTGGCCGAAATCCAGTAGGAACTCGAAAGCATTGTGGCCGACCTCAAAGTAGTTGCTATAGCGTCCACTCAAGAGGACACCCTTTTCAGGATCTTGGTCTCTCTGTCGCATAATCAACCTATGACTCCTAAAATCCTCCTGAAAAAGGTTTCGGGGTTAAAAGATGGGGGGCCGCCAGCCACGGAAAGGCCCCCTAATAGTCATTCACCGCATTTGCTCCTTGCAATCTCCCTCCCGGACTTTTAGGGTGGACAGCCATCCTT
>JARRNM010000296.1:0-2907 GCA_037384945.1 Deltaproteobacteria bacterium | reverse complement strand
TTTTTTCATTGCATCGCCCGCTCCAGCCAGCCTGATTTTCATGTCAAAGGCGACCGGTCGTTTACAGAGCACTATTCCGTGCTCGAGCCCGAGGTGAGACACGGACCGAAAGGTGAAGAGCTCGCTCCCAGAAGTGAGAAGTTTTTCAGGAAACTCCAGGAATTCGACGCCGTGTTGATCGCCGGCCAGGCAAAAAGTCATTGTGTCGCCTGGACCATTGCCGACCTCCTGGAAAAGATTCTCGCCCGGGACAGAAAATTGGTGGAAAAAGTTTATCTGCTGGAAGACTGCGCGTCGCCGGTCGTCGTTCCCGGTGTCATGGATTATACCGAGCAGGCGGATGCCGCATTCAACAAGTTTGCCGAAGCCGGGATGCATGTTGTCCGCTCTGTCGAGCCTCTCGAGTCATGGCCAGGTATGCCTCTTCGTGAGGGCCTGAATACGTGAATGACGGACACATTTACTATTTTGCAGGAGGGGGCAGATGGAAACAATACCTCCTAAGCAGGCATGGAACCTTACTTACTCCTTCAAATCTCAGAACCGACTTTCGCAGACGCTACCGCCATTCCTCTCCGGCTGAATAGATTGAGGCAAAAGCAGCCTCAGAGTCTGATCTTCATCCCTTTAAACTTTTGAGGATAATATCTTGATGTAGTCGTCGAGGTTGAATTGCAATAATTTGTTAAAATCCTCAGCAATAAGATGCAGATATTTGTCCTTGTCCTCAGCCAGGTTATTTGTTTGCGTTGATGCTTCAAAAGCGCTGAATCTGGCTGCAGCAAACCTGATTGCCATTCCGACTCTTCCGGATTGATCTGATTGGGACATCTCGTTGGCAAGGTTAATAAATTTGTCTGCATAATCGTACATCATTTTTTCATCTGACTGGTTCATGGTTTTTTCCTTCTCTTCGAATTTGCGGCGAAACGGATATTTTCCAACCTCTGGCCTCATTTGCTAATGAGCACAGCATTTCGAGGGAACCTAGGCAAAATCGAGCTCGGCATTGCCGCCTCAACTCTCCGCAACCCTTTCTCAATAGACTGCTTTGGTGTGAAAGCAAATGGGCTTCTCTTGTTCCTTCCATAAACTTACCAATATCACAACCATTATTTTTCGAACCCACTGGCCAATTTGGCGAAAGACCGAGAAGTTGGCGAACCCCAGCGATTTCAGCCTTCCTTCCTATCGATGGCAGCCTTGTCCCGCGCCACCAACCCGACGACCCAATCTGCATAAAAGCAGAAAGTCATCCCGAACACGGTAGCGGTGGTGGTAACCCAAAAGAGGAGAAGATGAAGGGTGTGGTGGCGGTAGAAAAAGAGATCGAGAACGAAAAGGACAACCCCCAGGTGGATGAGGGAAGAACCTAGACGGACCCAGTAGCCCTTTTTCTCGAAATGAAGCCTCTTGCTGCCGACAATGGCCAAGGCGAGAACCCCGAGTTGCAGGCCGAGGGAGGCGAGAAGCACCACCAGGAGACCTGTGGGTACCCCCCACACCAAACTGGCCAGAGCGGAAGCTGCGATCAGCACAAAAGTGAACCGGTGGAGCCAGCCAGTGGGAAACAGCCGCTTGGGGATGCATATGCCAAGGAGCAGGATGAGGCCGACCACGAAGGGGGCGACCACTCCGTTCATCCTGCCCATGTAAGCGGCCTTGGCCGCAGGGGCCAGCCGGTTCACCTGGGCTGCCTTAAAATAGAACATCCCGTAGATGCAGATGAGCGAGATGATGAAGAGCACCGCCGTGGTGGCTAGGACAAGGAGAAAATCGTAGGATGGCTTCTTTCGCATTCCTCTTCTCCTTACTGGAACGTATGCTCGCCCGGAAACAGGAAGGAGGCGATAAAGGTGAAAATCATGGCCAGAAAACTCACGATCCCGAGAACTGAGGAGAAGTACCACATCCCCCGCTTATTGGCATAGAGCCGGGTATGGAGATAGGTGCTGAACACCGCCCACATCATGATCGAGGAACAGATCTTGGGATCCCACCACCAGTTCGGGCCCCATGCCTGGAGCGCCCAAGGATAGCCCAGGAGCATTCCCAGAGTGAGCATGAAATAGCCGAGCTTGGCGAAATCATACCCCAGGGCCTCCACCGCCAGCTCCCGCCGGAAGAGCATGAGAACCGAGGTGGAAAAAAAGAGGGTGATGCAGGCATAGGACAGGAAGAGCAGCGGCGGGTGCAGCCACATGTAGGAAGCGTTGTAGTAAAAGACCATTCGGGGATAGAGCTTCATGAAGAGCCCCAGCCGCTGGCCGATGCCGAGCGGCCCGAACCAGGGGGCCACCTCCGCCAAAAAGCGTGGCAGCGGAGCGGTAAAGGGATTGGCCACGAACTGGAGGATTGCCACCTGAACGGCCAATAGCAAATAGACCGCTCCCTGGAAACGGTGATTGGTCAATTTACGGACGGCCACCATGGCCAGCAGACCATAGCACATGAACCAGAAATAGTATTTTTCGTTTTCGATCCAAAGGGGAATGTTATAGCGGGGCGGCGCCGCCGGATCATAAAGGGGCAAGCCGTAGGCAGCGCCCTGGTTCGAAGCCGCCAGGCGGGCATTCAGCCACTGGGCCAGGGACTTGGGCAGCTCCAAGGCGATATGCTGATGGATCTCGTAATGGAACCATGCGATCCAGCCGAAGCCCAGCAGAAACAGGATGTTGACGGCAAGGAGCAGACGAGAGGAGCCCCTTGTCCGGAAAGGTTCGGGCCGTACCAGGTTGAGAAGGCCGCTCAGCCCGAGAAGAAGCGAACAGACCACAAGCGCCAGCAACAGAATTGAGCCGGCCTTGGTGAAAGAAGCGATGATGGGGGAAAGAGCAGTCATAAGATCATCCTTTCAAGACCTGCTGCAAATCTCTCCGGCTGCACCCGTGGGAGAGGATGAGCAGC
>JARRNM010000295.1:0-2918 GCA_037384945.1 Deltaproteobacteria bacterium | reverse complement strand
ACCGCCTTTGAACAAAGGCGGTTGGATAAACTGGCCATTGAAAAGAAGCTGGCACATCTCACCAAGATGGAGGTCCGGGAGGAGAGGCAAATTCTGGAGTCTGGTCGCCAACTCTTGCAGGCCATGGCCCATTTCGTCCAGACCTCTGCCAGTGATCAGCTCAGTTGCTCTTCCTTTTTTGCGGATCTTTTGCAGCAGTACCAGCGCTATGCCAACCTCGGCGCGGTAAATCCCGACGGCCAGGTCTTTTGCAGTGGGGTTCCTTTACCCGGTCCCACTGATGCCAGTGACCGCATTTGGTTTCAGCGGACAATGGCATCCAGGAAATTTTCCTTCAGCGACTATCAGGTTGGCCGCATCACCAAGAAACCTGTCTTGGTCTTGGCCTATCCTGCCCTCAGGGCTAATGGAGAAATTCTGGCAGTGGTGTTTGCCGCACTCAAGCTGGAATGGCTTAACCGCCTTGAACTTTACAAGGAAGCGGATTTACCCGCCGGTACAACTCTCACCAAGATGGACGACGCAGGGGTGGTGTTGGCCCACCAGCCGGGGCCGGGGAGTTGGAGCGGAAAATATTTTCCAGTAGCCGAAGTAAGGCAGGCGGTGCTCAGGGAAGGTCGGGGCCTGATAGAGGCCAAGAATCCTGAAGGCGTTTCTTCCCTCTACCTTTTCGAGCCTCTCGTTAGTGGCTGGAAACACCGGGAAGTTTATTTGATCCTGGGTGTTCCCAAAAAAACTGCCTATGCAAACACCAACCGGATTCTCCTTCGCAACGTAATAGGTATGGGAATCATTTCTCTGGCTGCTCTGATGGCCGCCTGGTTTGGCGCGGAAAGAATGATTCACAAGCCGATAACGGCAATGGTGCAGGCGACTAGAGAGTTTGCCGCCGGCAACTTGAGCGCCCGTGCCGGAATGTCGGGAGAGCGAGACGAGCTTGGCCAATTGGCCTCCGCCTTTGACCAGATGGCCGAAAGATTGGAACATCGGGAGGCGGAGCGTGATAGGGCGGAAAGGGAAATCAGAGACTCGCGGGAAGAGTTGCGTAATCTTTCGGCCCACCTGTTATCTGTGAGGGAAGAAGAACGAACCCGCATGGCTCGCGAGATTCACGATGAGCTGGGACAAGCTCTCACGGCTCTGAAGATGGATCTCTCCTGGCTCAACAGACGCCACCTTGGAGAAGATGCAGCCTTCAAGAACAAGCTTGCCTCCATGGAAGAAGTTATTGACCGCACCATAGAAACTGTGCAGAAATTGTCCGGCGAGCTAAGACCAGGCATACTGGACGATCTCGGACTTGCCGCCGCCATTGAATGGCAGGCGGAAGAATTCCAAAAGCGCGCAACTATCGAGTGCCAAGTCACCTTAGGCCCTGAGGCGATCAATCTCAACCGAGAGCAAGCCACCACAATGTTCCGCATATTTCAAGAGACCTTGACCAACGTTATCCGCCATGCCCGGGCAAGCAAAGTAGAGGTGCGGCTGGAAGAGGAAAATGGTAATATAATTCTGGAGGTTACGGATAACGGTAGAGGAATTACCCAAGCAGAGATTGGCGATCCCCAATCCTTTGGCCTGATTGGTATGCGCGAGCGCGTCAAATACATCCACGGGGAGGTCACTATTGCCGGCTCCCCCGGTAAAGGAACGAGGATAAAGGTAACTCTCCCGTTGAGGGTTTAGCCCCGATGGACACTAACTACAAAGGATGATTTCTATGATCAAGGTACTGGTGGCAGACGATCACCCGGTGGTCCGTGAGGGTCTCAAGCAGATCCTCAGCGAGGCCCAGGATATAAAAGTGACGGCTGAGGCAGAAGATGGCCATGAGATCCTGGACAAGGTGCGAAACCAGGAGTTTGATGTAATTGTCCTGGACATTACTATGCCCGGCCTCATGGGACTGGATGTACTCAAACAACTGAAAAGTGAAAAACCTGAGCTTCCCGTATTGATATTAAGTATGCATCCGGAAGAGCAATACGCCATTCGAGTTCTGCGGGCGGGCGCATCCGGCTATCTTACCAAGGCAAGCGCTCCCGATAAATTGACCGGCGCCATCAGGAAGCTGTATCGCGGAGGAAAATATGTCAGTTCCTCTCTTGCAGAAAGGCTAGCCGATGAGTTGGGTGGAGATTTGACAAAACTGCCCCACCAGACCCTGTCGGATCGGGAGTATCAGGTAATGTGTCTGCTCGCCTCGGGAAAAACCGTTACTCAAGTTGCCGAGCAGCTGGCCCTCAGTGTGAAGACTGTCAGTACCTACCGGACCCGTATCCTGGAAAAAATGAGAATGCAATCCAATGCAGAATTAACCCATTACGCCATAGAGAATAAGTTAGTGAGTTAACTCTTCCGCTTTCCGACAATTGGTGTCCATCCGGAAACTTCCCGATGTCATTCTGAGCCCTTCGGTTAGCTCAAATCCTGCCCTGAGCGACACGATTTGAGGACTTCGAGTGAGCCTCAGTCGAACTCCTCGTCGACAAGTCCTGTCGAAGGGATAAGCTTCGCGAAGAAACTTCACCCTGTCATCCTGAGCCCTTCGATTGACTCCCCGGGACTGTTCCCGGGACAGGCAGGATAAACTCGGCGAAGGATCTCGAGATTCTTCGTCGTCCCCCTTTTAGCGGGACTCCTCAGAATGACAGCCGTGAAACAAGGTTCCGGATGGACACTAATTAGTCCCACCCTTGCTCCGTGTCCACCGGACCATTCCCTTCCCCTGTCTCGTCGAGTTCCCCTTTCCCCTTGGACGGCCTAGCAGTGTAGGACGTAAACCGACAAGAAAACTTTCCTGTGTCCTACAGTAAAATCAGACAAGGACCGATACCGACACGCTAGGGGGAGACCTATAGTAAAGACATCATAAAAAGGTGGCAACCATGAAGAGCGTGTACGTTGTAGATGACTCG
>JARRNM010000294.1:0-3005 GCA_037384945.1 Deltaproteobacteria bacterium | reverse complement strand
GACAAGGAGGGGGTCGGGGATGAATATGGCCAGATTTTTGAAAATATACAGAAGTTCAGCGAGATGGAAAGAAATCACATTGAAAGCATGGTTACGGCGGACCAGGAACTTATCATAGAATTTGAGGCGATTGAGTTGATTTTTGATATCCTCCAGTCTGAGAATGAAATGCCGAACTATGACGAAAGCCTGAATACCGCTACGATAATGTTTGACAAAATGCTGGAATCGGAGCAGTTTCCATTGCTTGTCTATCTGATTAAAAGAATGAAAGTGGCATACAAGGAAGTTAAAGAGGTTTCCGCCCCAAGGGCCGACAAATTAAAGGACTGTTTGACCAGGGTAGGAGACAGAATCCGAATTTCCAAGATTACGAACCTGCTGAACCACTCCTCAAATCAGGATCTCGAGGGAATTCGCCTTTACCTCGAGGAACTTGACTGGGACAGCCTGCCCTCCATGATCTGGATGCTGGGTGAACTGGAGTATTTCCCGGCCCGCAGGATGGTGATCAGGGCACTGGTCAATAAGGGACGTCAGAGAATTGACATAATCGGCAATGCAATTTATGATTCAAGATGGTATGTTATCCGGAATGCAGCCCTGATCCTGGGTGAAATCAAGGATCGCCGCACCTTGACATATCTGAGCAAGGCTCTCGAGCATTTTGATGAGCGTGTCCGTTGGGAAGCTCTGGTGGCATTTGAAAAAACAGCCAAACGGGATGATCTGGGGGTCATAGTGCCCATGGTGGATGATGAGTCCGACCGGGTTCGTCATAAGGTCATAGAGCTTCTGTCACTCAATCAATATCAGCCGGCCTTCGATCAGATCAGAGGCATCCTTTTCTCAGGAGCGTTTGATGATCTGGAAATGGATGAGCAGAAGGCTCTAATAAAGGCCCTGGCAAAAACTGGCGGGGATGAAGCGGTACCTATTTTAAAAAAGATCATCAAAAAATGGAACCTGTTCTCTTCGGACAAGAAGCAGAAAAAGAAAGAGGCCGCAATTCTGGCCCTGGCGACAATTCAGTCGGAAAGGGCAATTTCTTTGCTTGAAAATGTAGCCAGAAAGAAAAATGCTGCCGGTAAATTTGCAAAGCTGATCTTGAAAAAGCTGAATTCACGAATCAATGAAGAAAGGCATTAAGGAACCGTGAATAATCCGAACACTCCCAATATGGCGACAGAACTGACCGACGCCGACAAAAGAGCGCTTGCCAACCAGCAGGCCCTGGGCCGCGACCTGGTAACCCAGCTCTATATCTGTCTGAAGACTGCCTCGTTTTACGATCCCTCAAATGACAATTTCCGCAAACAGATCTATAAGTTCCGGGATCTTTTGCAGATAGCCTCCGAGATTAGCGCCAGGATTAATATAACCTCTGTCGATGGTTACCTGTTTATGAACGAAGACAGGTTGAAGATTAATCTGGATGGCTACCTGGCCGCCAAATTCCTCCAGCGGCAATTTGAGCAGTTGCATGTAGCCGGTCTTGATTTTTCTACAAATGCTTCGATGCAGGATCTCACAGAGACCATGCTGGAGGCAGTCGGGACGGAAACTGTTAAAATCGGCGCCGAGGCTCTTAATGCTATTTTCAAGAAAAAGGGTATTCTCAGCATCAAGTTCATACCCTCGCTAAAGATTCTGGATGAAGAGGATGAAAGCCTGCAGGAGAATGATAAGCTGAACGCCAAACAGGCCTTCTTCAGGGCCATAGGCGTGGTGCAGGAAGTCCTGACCAATTATGCCCAGGGACGAAAAGCTAATATTGTCAAGGCCAAAAGAGCAGTGCATTCCCTTGTGGACCAGATCATCAGGAACGAATCCTATATGCTGGAACTGACCGCTCTCAAGAAACATGACCAGTACACTTATAAACATTCGGTAAATGTCAGCGTTTTTGCGGTTGCGCTGGGGATGAGGCTTGGTTTTGGAAAATCGCAGCTTGCCGAGCTTGGATTTGCAGCGCTCTTCCATGATTTTGGAAAAACCAAGATACCGATTGATCTTCTCAACAAGCCCGACGGTCTGGACAGCACTGACTGGAGCCAGATGCAGGAGCACCCCGTCTATGGCGCCAAGGCGCTGGCCCAATCCTTTGCAATAGACCGTTATGCCAGTCGAGCGATGCTGGTAGCCTTTGAACATCACAAAAATCTGGATGGAACAGGTTACCCTTACATAAACCGGGCCAAGAGCCTGAACCTGCATTCGCGGATTGTGGCCCTCTGTGATTTCTTCGATGCGCTCACTTCGGGAAGGACCTACCGCAAGGATTCCCTGCCCGTAGATGAGGTGATCCTGAAGATGATCCGGCAGTCCAATGTCAAATTTGATCCCTACCTGCTGAAGGTGCTGATAAACATTATAGGGGTCTATCCAGTGGGTACTCTCCTGCTTCTCGATACAGGGGAGCTGGCCCTGGTCAAGCAGAATAATCCGGATGACATTTTCAGGCCGGATGTCAAGATTATCGCTGATCGCAACGGCAAAAAAGTCCCCGCCCCGGTTGCGCGCCTCTCTTCTTATGACGAGAAAAACAAGCGGTATTTCCGCAATGTCCTCCACATGGTCGATCCCGACCGGTACCATATCGATATTTCCCAGTATATCCTGGAAGATTAAGATCGCGAATTTCAGCCCCTCAGCCGGTGGGAGAGCAAATTTGTCCCGCCGATTCCAGCTCAGTCTGATTAGAATTCCTGCGTCAGACCGGTGGTGGTGCCCTGGATTGGGGTGTATTCAGGGCTCATTTTCATAGAGAAATTTTATGCAAAGATAATAATTTTTGTTGATAAAAAGTTTAAACATTCTTAATTCTCCCTCTATGAAAAGTCCATTTGTTTTTAGGTAGCCGCGCTTAATTTGGAATTATAGAAAAGAATAATAGAGAGCATATAAAAGTAAACCTTAAAAAAAGGAGTATTTGATGCCCGCAAAGAAAAAGGCTAAAAAGAAAACAGCGGCCAAGAAGAAAACCGCAAAGAAGCCAGCCAAGA
>JARRNM010000293.1:0-8857 GCA_037384945.1 Deltaproteobacteria bacterium | reverse complement strand
GTTGCCGAGCTTCCGGAGGTTGTCCTATAGACAGGGTGCCGCTTTTGCTTTGCAGTCCATGGGGACAAAGGAGGCTCAGGAAGTGCTGGAAGAGGCCAGTAAAAGCCTTTTCCCAGGGGTGAGGGGTATGGCCCGAAAAATAATGGTAAGTCAGGCAAAGCAAAGAAAGGGGTAATAATTGGCGGAGCAGCAGGCAGAACTGAGCGTGCTGGGAGGAAGGTTTATCAGGGCCTTCCATCACATGATCAGTACGGTCAAAATACATCAAGACAACAATCAGTTAATCAAGGAGTCCATCCAGCATTTTGCCAAGGCCCTCTCGGAGATTTCTGGTGGCGTGGACCTGGAAATGCTTCTATGGCGGGGAAGGTTTTTCATCCAAGGAGAAAAGCTCCCTTATCGCAAGGAGAGTTTCGCCTTGATTAATGAGATGCTCGACTACTTCCCCCAGCGAGGCCTCCGTGGGTTAGTCTTTCATCCAACCTTCAAAGAGGGCACAGTTAAAGATTTTGTCATTTTGGCCCGGTTACTCAATGAGGCGGCTGGGCGTGATGATCCCCCAAGTTGGCTTGATAAACAATTCAAGGCTCATGGAGTCAGCTGGGTGGAAATTCTCAAGGAAATGGACGAGGATCCGCCAGAACCTGAGCTGAAAAGGAAAGAACAGGCGCGACAAAGTTACGTGCACGCCATGACGGCAGTCAAAGAGGTGGCTCAGAAAGTCTCTCGGCGAAGCGTCGCCGGTATTCGCAAGGCGAGGCGTCTGGCACAAACCATGGTGGATCTGGTTCTTGACGATGAGTCTCTCATGCTGGGCTTGACCACAATCCGCGACTATGACGATTACACCTACACCCATTCGGTAAATGTGGCAGTGCTGGCCATGGCCCTGGGCAAACGAATTGGACTATCGCAAATCTTTCTTGAGCAGCTTGGCATCTGTGGGATGTTCCACGATTTGGGGAAAGTGGAGGTGCCCATAGAGATTCTGCTCAAACCCGATATGCTGAATACTGGCGAGTGGGATCAGATGCGAAAGCATCCAGTGATAGGAGTGCACAGAGTGCTCAAGCTGCACGCATCTCGTGATATGAAATCGAGAGCTGCCCTCGGACCTTTCGAACATCATCTCAACTACAATCTAACCGGTTACCCCAAGACTCATTTTGTCAGCAAGGTGACTCTGTTCGGCAAGATTCTGCGCATAGCAGACACCTATGATGCTCTTACCTCAGAACGCAAATATCGGCCCAGAGCCTTCAGCCCGGATGAAGCACTGAAGTTGATGTGGACTAAAGTGGGAGAAGATTATGATCCTATCCTGCTGAAGATTTTTATCAACATGGTGGGACTCTATCCTGTGGGGACAATACTGAAAATGGATACTGGTGAAATGGGTCTTGTGGTGGATTATCCCAGGGATGATGAAAGAACGCGACCCGAGGTATTACTGCTGGAAGCTGACGGCCAGGGCGGCTTTAAAGGTGGTAAAACAGTAAATCTCGAGGAGCGGGATGAAAAAGGCGGTTCATTTCTGAGGAATGTTTTGGAATGTCACCATCCCACCAAGCTTGGACTCCAACCTGCACAATTTTTCTTACAAGAAGGCAGTTAACGATTGCGGACTGTAGATTTCGGACTGCGGATTGATGGAAGGGGCAAGGCGCAAGGTCCAAGGCACAGGTCAGTCAAGACTTTTCTTCCCTTGCGCCCTGAGCCTTGAGTCGCATGCGTCTCTGGATTCTGACTACTGGCTACTGTATTTTTTATGAAAGGGAATTATTTTTCAGAGTTGATTTTGTCGTAGAGAGCGATCTGCTCTCGAAGAGAAAGCTTGTCTTCAGATTTCCTGCCGGTTCCTTTGCAAACCTGGCAGCGTGAGGGCGAGCACTCCTGACAGAAATGGCAATCAGGGCAGGGATGTTTCTTGGAACCTCCCTTACAGCAAGGGGTGTAGAAAAGGCCCTGATACTGGGGTAAACGCTGGAATGTTTTTTCGGAGTCGGACACCCTTTTCCTCCCCAAGTCTCATTTACTGCCAAGTCTACCTTAGATTCAACCCAGGGACAACCTAAACAATGGGCGAGAAAGGCATAAGGCGCAAGGCACAGGGCGCAAGGCGTCTAGTCAATTCGTCGATTTGGTAAATGGTCGATCCGCAATCCTCTGTCCTCTGACCTCCAACTTCTCCCGCCTTTCCCCGTGTCGCCCGTCTCGCCCGACCTCACGGCTCGCTTTACTCTCTGCTTTTTGCCCTATTGTCACTTACTCTTCCCTCGGTATGCCTCGGTAGGAGACTCTTCTGGCATTGCCTCGGTTGAGAGCCACAGCACTACCCAGAACCATAGCCCCACCTAGCCAAAAGCGCCAAGTCACCGGTTCACCGAGAAATAGTATGCCGAGAATTGAAGTGAATACCACTTCAGCCATGAGGAAAAGACCACCCTCCCAGCTCTTGCAGTAACGAAATCCCTGATTCATCAGCAGTTGGGCGGCCAGGGCCGAGGAAACAATACCCCCTAACATGAGCCATTCGACTGGAACCCTGGGAATCTGCGGATTGGCCATGAAGGGAGGCAGCGAGATTAGGGAACCGAGGAGACAGAAGTAAAGATAGATGACTACCGGGCCGTTCGTCTCCCTCAACTTCTTGATGATGGATACCGTTAAACCAGCAAAACCGCCGCCCAAAACAGCTAACGCTTGGCCCAAAAGGGCGGTGTGCAAATTAAAGTCAAAAAGAAAACAAAATTTCATCGCGGCTAATAGTTTCCTTGAAGATCAGGGGGGAAAAAAAGGCGGCGAAGGCGGGAAATGAATAAAAGAGGACCAGAGCCGTGGCAATGGGGATCAGACGAATGGCAGCAACCAGTGCCAGGAAAGCACAACACCCGGTTAGTCCTCTGACCACCAAAAGCTGTCGATCACGACCAGAGAAGGGGTTACCCTTCCAGCCAAAGATAGGCAGTAAAATGGCCAGTCCGCAGGCGAATCGATAGAAAGCAATGTCCCACACCCGGAAAGGTGGCCCCAGAAGCTTGATTAGTCCGTCGAGGACCGCGAAGAGGAGAGCGGCAGCCAGCATCAAGAGAGCGCCCACAGTTGGCGCAGAATTACCGGGGGCTTGGAGCTTTGCCTTGCGACTCATGGGCGCGGAACATTCGGGTCTTTGTGTTTGATTTCCTCTGCCAAGACCGCACAATTGAGAAAACTGTTGGCGTCAATTATTTGACAATCTTTCTTGACCCTTATGAAGCCTCCCTGTTCCAGATGCTGCAGGGATTTGCTCACTTTTCCCACCTCTAGGCCTATACGATCAATGAGGTCCTGAACGGACAGGTTGCATTCCTTTCCTTGTCTGTTGCAGTAGAGAATGGCAAAGAGAACCTTCTCCACTGGGCTCAGATTGGGATCTTCCACAACTGCTTTAATAACTTCCATAATTTTACTCCATTTCCGTTATTTCATCATTTGGCTGTTCTGCAAGAACCCGCGAGTGCTCAATCTTAGCATTTTTGAACCTTCTGTTGAAGCGGTGATAAAAGAATGAGGGTGGATTAAGGATAATTTCGGATTCAGGATTTCGGATTTCGGATTTAAAAAGAAAGGTGGCAAATGAGAAGGTTCAATTTGAGTCCACAATCCCCATCCCCCATTCCTTCACCCTGCGGAATTTCCTTTTTGGCGAACCCGCCATAGGCGGGATTTCACAGGGCAGGTTGGCATTCGAGTTACTCTAATACTCCAGCGCACTTCCAAAGCCTAGATGGGGAGGCTTGGTTTGTCTACTGATAGGTGAAGATATTTTTTAATATTAAGAGAAATATGGTTGAAAAAAATATAGAAAGGGCTTATTAGCCTCTCCTGAGGTTAAATTGTCTGAATTAGCCTCATTTTAGGGCTTGGAAAATAGACTGAATTCTGTTATATATTTCAGGTTTTGTGCCGGGGCTTCCTTCGGTATAAGTTGAGCCCCGGCTTTTTATTTACCCTCCCAAGCGTATGGTGTAGCCCGGCGCAGGGAAATTTACAAGGGAAAATACAGCAAGAGAACCTAAACATCAGAGGAGGGACGGACAATGCTCTGTCAAACGATTAAAGCAGGCAAAGAATGTTTTTTCATGGGCAAGCAAGGATGCTCCTACAATGGTGGCGTCTGTTACCCCATCGTCGAATCCTGCCAAGGTTGTGGCAAGGCTGTGACCTTATTAGAAGGTGTTTATTGCCAATCCTGCCCAGAACCACAGATCAAGTGGAAAAACGGCTCCTGTAATCTCGCCACCCACGTGAAGTCCGGTGCCGAGCAGGTTGTGAAGCTGAATCCTCTCAAAGCTTCCAAACGTTCCCGCAGGTAAGCCAGACAAGCGCTTTTCAACCAATGGGTGATTGCAGCATTTAGACTGGGCCCATTCAGGCCAGCGAGGGTGAAGTGCGCCCTCATGCGTATGGCGTTTAGGGCGAGAAATGCGGGAAAAGCGAGAAAGGCAATCACGTTGACCGGTCTAATTTCCTTTCTCGCTTTTCTCGCCTGTCTAGCCTTTCACATTTAAGGCACTGCTCCTTCCCGCCGCCATCCAGCACCCAGCATCCAGCATCTTGAATAGAGCCCCTGACTTGACTTGCCCATAGCAATGCGGCATAGTCCAGACACCTACTGCGCAAGCTTCACCTAGCTACGCATTTGGCATAATGGCAAGGGCTCAGCCCTCAAGAGCAATAGCCGAGCAAAGCTAATAAGCGTAAGTAAAATAATGGAGTGCTGAAAAGTTGGTCCACTCCATCTCGGTGAGGGCAAATGGGAGAGAGGGGAGAAGCGCTAGTGATCAAATCCGAGCTGTTGAAGGATATCGAAGTGGTAGGAGAGGAAACTGGTGAACCTACCCCACCCTTCGTAAGGCTTCGCAGGTTGAAGCTAAGACATCGCTACAACGACGAGCTGTATTCCCAACCCTATGCCTTCGATATTATTGAGACTCCTTTTGCTGATGCGGTGGCAATTGTCCTCTACCACATCGACAGCGAAGGAAATGTATGGGTTGGCCTGCGGCGCGGGGTGAGGCCCTCGATATACCTGAGGAAAAACAATCCGGCCAAGGCTTTTCTGGATACCCTGCCACGTCTAACTTACCTGGAGTTGGTGGCAGGTGGAATCGAGTACGGAGACCTGGATAGCATTGGGATCAACGGCAGGGCAGCACTCGAGGTCAAGGAAGAGGCAGGGTATGAGGTCAGGGCTGAAGAACTGGTCAGCCTCGGTGGGGGCTCTTTTTCATCTCCGGGTTTTGGCCTGGAAAAAATACATTACCGGGCGGTAAAGGTGGATCCCCGCGAGGGCACGGAACCGGAAGGTGACGGTCATCCTCTAGAAGAGGTGGGCGATTTTGAGTTTTATAAGCTTTCCCAGGCAATTTCCTGGTGTCGCAGCGGTGAGATAGAGGACGCCAAGACGGAGATAGGCCTTTGCCGGTTGGCAAATTATCTCGGCTACCACCCGGAGTTTGGTCTTTGGCAGAACGAGTTGCCGTCCGAGCTGCGCGGCAGGGTTACTTCTCTCGGGCTTACTCCAAATAAATCTCAGGGGGCAACCAAAAAGAATAAGAGGATAGGCTGAACATGGGTTTGGTGACCGCAGCACTGATCAGAGACAAGGATAGGATCTTGATTGCCCAGAGGGGCAGGAGCAAGCGCTTTGGCTGGAAGTGGGAATTCCCCGGGGGCAAGGTAAGAGTGAACGAGACGCCTGAGGACTGCCTGCAGCGGGAGATCAAGGAAGAGCTCAACCTGGAAATTCAGGTGGAAAAACACTTTCACACAACCCACCATCGATATCCTGACTTCGACATCGGGAGATGAATGATTACAGTTTTGTGGAAGCAGATGTGAACCTAATTGCTGCCCTGAAAGAAATTGGGTTGTAGTCTCGGTAGATCGAGCTGCAGGACGCAATGGACAAAAAACCCCGTTTCAATTAGACGACAGAGGAAGTTCCAGGCCATGAAAAAGAGAGTTTCGCCCTTGCTGGGAGCTAAAGAGGAACTTATCAAACGGGAAGTCAGTGTGCTATCCCCATACGCCACCCTCAGCACAGCAGCTATCGCAGACGGCCAGAAGAAAGGGTTGACAGAGGGCATAGGCAGAACTTCTCTCTCGATGGGGACAGAATACTCCATTCGTTAGCCTACACCCGCTACATTGACAAGACCCAGGTTTTCTACCTGGTTGACAATGACCACATTACTCACCGGGTTCTCCACGTCCAATTTCTCTCCAAGATTGCCAGGGATATTGGCCGCTTTCTTCGACTGAATGAAGACCTTATCGAGGCCATCGCCCTCGGTCACGATATTGGCCACGCCCCCTTCGGACATGATGGTGAGCGTTATCTTTCCAGTATCTGCCGTCGGCATGAGATTGGTGGATTTCAACACAACGTTCAGAGTGTGCGCTTCTTGGACCGCATAGAAAAGAAGGGCAAGGGTTGGAACCTTTCCCTCCAGGTATTGGATGGTATTATCTGCCACGATGGGGAGATTCACGAACAGAGTCTGAGGCCACAACCGGGTAAGACTTTTGCTGATCTCGATCAAGAAATGGAACTGAAGAGTGAGCATCCGAAGGTAAATCTGACTCCTATGACCCTTGAAGGTTGTGTTGTTCGCCTTGCTGATACAATTAGCTACATCGGCCGTGACATAGAAGATGCCATTAGGCTCAATCTCATAAGTCGAGAAGAGATCCCCCCAAGGTGCGGCGATCTCCTGGGGACCACCAATGGTGCAATTGTTTACAACCTAGTGGAAGATGTGATTAAAAACAGCATGGACAAAGAAGGGGTGGGGTTCAGTCCTGAGGTCTCTGAAGTCCTTCGGGAGCTCAAATCCTTTAATTACGAGAGAATTTACCAAAACCCAAAAATTAAAAGTGAAGTGGGAAAGATTGGTCGCATGTTCGAGACTCTCTTCGCACTCTACTTGGACGATTTTGCCGAAGAACACCGCGAGTCAGACCTTTTCACAGGTTTTCTTGACGGCATGTCCCAGGAGTACATTGACTCACACACACCTGCGGAAGTGGTTCGTGATTTCATTGCGGGAATGACTGATGCATTCTTCATGAGGCAATGTCAGCTGCGGGTTTTGCCTCAGAGAATGCCCAGCCGCTTCTAATTCAGGTGTCAGGTGTCGGCAGGAGAAACTCAAAGGCTGACACCTGAACGCTGAACACTGAAACCCGAGAATGACAAATGAGCTCGGAAATTTTTAAGGTTATAGTTCTGATTGTACTGATGCTGGCCATGCCTGCGGGCTTAATAGCGGTTGTCCTCGGCCTTCCAGGAACCTGGTTGATATTGGTTGCCTCCGTACTTTACAGTTGGGTAACCAATTTTTCTGTAATCACCTATCAAATGCTTTTGGGTCTCCTTGTACTTGCGGTTGTTGCGGAAGTTCTGGAGTTCTGGTCAGGTCTTTGGGGTGCCCGACGCTATGGCGGTTCCAAAAGAGCAATGTTGGGCACTTTGTTAGGGGGATTGATAGGTGCAGTCATTTTGACCCCCATGCTTTTCGGGTTTGGCGCACTGGTGGGAGCTTTCATAGGTGCTTTTTCCGGCGGATTTGTGGTTACCTATCTAGAGCAAAGAAAAATGAGCAAGGCAATGCGAGTGGGTTGGGGCGGCTTGTTGGGACGGGTTTTTGCCATGGTTTTTAAAGGGGCGGCGGTTGCTACCATGATCGGTCTGGATGTTTGGGCCGTCTTTTTCTCGCAACGCGCCTAGCGCCATTGATCATTTGGCATTTCACATTTCCCATTTAACATTTATCATTCCGAGAATTGGCTCGAGCCTTCCGTCTTTTTCTATGCAATGACAAATGACAAATGAAAAATGACAAATGAAAAATGATAGATGAGAGATAAGCGATGCTAAATCGAAAATCTGCCTAATACCCAGTAATCACTGCTTACCCCTTACCGCTTACTCCCGACCCCTAACTCTCTCTCCAGTTTATCAAGATTTTCCCGGGCAAAACCAATCGTGGGGTCCATCTCGAGGGCTATACGATAAAGGCGGACTGCTTCCTTTTTGTGTCCCATCTCTCTCAGATTCGAACCGATATTGGCATAGTCAATGGCGGAGCCGGGGTCTATCTCTATGGCTTTCTCGAACTGTTCGATCGATTGCTCATGTTTCTTGAGTTTGAAATAGCAAAAACCCAAGACATTGTAGATTTCCTTGAGGTCAGGATCAAAATCTCTCGCTCGTTCCAGAGCTTCAATGGCAGCCCTGTAATTCCCCATATCCTTCAAGGAGACTCCTATGTGTGTGTGGACACTAGCTATATCCAGGGGGCGCGGGTTTAAGTCCAGAGCTTTTTGAAACTCTTCCAGGGCTCTGGTGGCTTCGCCCTGGTACTCCAGGGTCAATCCAAGGAAAAAATGGAGATCGTAACGGTCGGGAAAAGATGCCATCAACTGTTGAATTGCGGCCTCACTTTGGAATCCTTCCATGGATTGACTGATGATTTTGGCAGCATGAAAGATCACATTGCTGTCCCTAGTGCGATCTCGAAAATGAGCCCCCGGTATTATGGTGTAGACAGCCGGGATACCTAGTTGCGAGTGGGTGACGTCAATGACCAGTACCTCCATGCCCAAGTGGGAGAGGGTGGAAACACACCGTTCAATTTCGGTCTTGAAGTTGTTGTTGCTAAGATCAGTTAGACTTTTTATGGACAGAAGAGGCGCTGCCCTGATAATGTAGTCGGCTTCCTCGAGGCTGTTATATTTGGGAAGGGTCGGCCGATAGCTGGTGTGAAGCTCGAAGTCTCCTGCCAGTTGAGCTATCTCGGTGAGGGCACGG
>JARRNM010000292.1:0-3029 GCA_037384945.1 Deltaproteobacteria bacterium | reverse complement strand
ATCTGGCCAGGAATCCCGGTTGATAAAAAATGTTTGAAATCCGGTCCTGTTTCAAAGGTAAAGCCAAGACATCGTTTTCCGCCGCCACAGCCGACAGTTTCATTGTCTAAAGAGAGCGAGCGGCCTCGTCGCACTCTATTTAAAACTCCGATCACGCATTGATGCCCGGAAGGAACCTTCACCTTCTCGGCACAGTCTTCTTGGTCAGTATAATAAAATGCAATAGGAAGCTCTGCCTGTCCAAAATACTTTTGCCACTTGGATACAAATTCTTCTTTTAATCCTGCTTTCATAAATTCTTTCTCCTCATTCTCGTATTCTTATCGGGCCAAGGTAATTTATTGAAAATTATCGATGTCACAAAAGAGAATTCTTGTTGAAATTTGATAAAGATAGGAATGGGCCGTAAATCATTTGAGGATAATAAAAATTACGACTTTAGGAATCCCAAAATCCTTATAACCGTGTTTTTGCCCCTGAAATGGGCTCTCTAAGGCTGAAAAACGACTACCCATGCAAGTTTCGCCTTAGATTTCAATAATATAGTTCGGTCCGCCAAGAGATAGAAAGTTAGCTTTTTACTTGGCCTTAAATCCTATTTTGAGCAACAGCCTGTCAAGGTTTGACACCTAATTTATCCTAATGCTAATAACACGATGGAACAAGATTTGTATATAGCTGGCTTACACCTGTATTCTAAACAAATATGACACGGTTTCCTTTGACCTGATAGGCTGAAGGTGTTATTTCGATCACAGTCTCAACGCTATAATAACGCCAGGATACGCTCCATTTCCAACCGGGTCTTTTGGGTGGGATAATGGTCTGGCGATACTCAGGCTCAATATGTTTTGCAGGCCGGGAATTCGGCTATTGAATCGGGGGTCGAAGGAAACTGGCTTTTATTTGCCGATATTGAGAAACATACGCATGCCTGGGAAAAAGCGAAAAATTCTTTTTAAAAGCACGTGGAAAAATATCGCATGAGAACAGCGGACAGAATCAGCGGCACATTCTGGTTGATCTTTGCACTGGTCACTATCGTAAAGGCATATGGCCTGGGCCTTGGGAGCCTGTTCCGACCCGGCCCTGGATTTCTCTTTTTCTGGGTAGGCATCTTGCTTGCCATAATGTCGCTGGCAATCATCATTAAGCCCACGGAAGTAAAACAGGAGGGGGAGCCCGGCAAACCCATTTTCGCGGACATTAATTTCAAAAAGATAATTCAGGTACTTATTGCCGTTTTTTTCTATGCGCTACTCCTTGAATCGTTAGGTTTTGTTGTGGTCACAACCCTTTTCTTTTTCTTTATTCTTAGGGTGGTCGAGAAGAAAGGGTGGCTTTTTACGATACTGACGAGCATCTTTGTGACGGGTATAGCTTATCTGGTCTTCCAGGTCTGGCTGCAGACTCAGCTCCCTGAGGGGATCCTTGAATTCCTCAGATTATAGAAGTGGTTTCAAAACCTCAGATCAGGTTTAAGAGCCCCCGCAGGAAACGAGCGGGGAGATGGGGTTTTGAAACCACTTCTAAAAAGATTATGGTGGATATAGAATGGATGCTTTAGCGGGCGTAATCTACGGCTTTCAAGTAGCCCTTCAGCCCATGAATCTGCTCTACTGTTTCATTGGGGTTTTTATCGGAACACTGGTAGGTATCCTGCCGGGTATCGGGCCAGCCGGGTCCATTGCACTGCTTCTGCCCTCTACATTCCGATTGAGCCCTGTTTCAGGGATCATTATGCTTGCCGGGATCTGGTATGGTGTTATGTTCGGAGGCTCCAGAACTTCCATCCTGGTTAACATTCCCGGTGAACCCTCTTCCGTGGTGACCTGCCTTGATGGATATCCTATGACCCTGAAGGGAAGAGGTGGGCCGGCCCTTGGAATTGCGGCTTTTGCCTCATTTATTGCCGGTACTTTTTCCATAATCGGATTGACCTTCATGGGGCCTGTCCTTTCAGAAATGGCCCTCAAGTTCGGGCCGCCTGAATTTTTTTCTCTGATGATCGTGGGGATCACGGTCCTCAGCTACCTGAGCAGCGGCTCTATGATCAAGGCCCTGATGATGGCTTCTGTCGGGATGATTCTGGGCGGCGTGGGCATGGATTCCATTAGCGGTGTGTACCGTTTCACTTTCAAAATGCAATCCCTGCTGGACGGTATCGGGCTCGTCCCCGTGGTTATGGGCCTTTTCGGTATTTCAGAGGTCCTGGTTAATTTGGAGACCGAAATCGAAGGTAGCATCGTAACCGCAAAGATCAAAAATCTTCTCCCAACGCTAAAGGATTGGGCAGACTCCGCCTGGGCCATCGTCCGCGGGGGGGTTCTTGGTTTTTTTCTGGGAGTTATCCCTGGAGGCGGCGCCATCGTGGCCTCCTTCGCCTCCTACGCTATTGAGAAAAAGGTCTCCAGGCACCCTGAAAAATTCGGCAAGGGGGCCATCCAGGGAGTCGCAGGACCTGAAGCGGCCAACAACGCCGCCGCCGGCGGGGCCTTTATTCCCCTTCTAACGCTGGGAATTCCTCCCAATGCTGTTATGGCTATATTTTTGGGCGCTCTGATGATCCATGGTATTGAACCGGGGCCACTCCTCCTACATGATGAACCGGATTTGTTCTGGGGACTCATCGCGAGTATGTATGTAGGAAATGTGATGCTCATAATCCTCAATCTTCCCCTGATCGGTCTATGGGTAAAAATTTTGAAGGTCCCATACTATTTGCTCTTCCCGCTCATTATCCTTTTCTGCCTTATCGGAGTCTACAGTGTAAGGAATAACGTCGCTGATGTTGTGATCATGTTTGTTTTCGGCGTTCTGGGGTATCTCATGAGAAAGTTTCGATACCAGGGGGCCCCACTGGTCCTGGCGCTGGTCCTGGGACCCATGCTGGAAGAGGCCTTTCGACAGTCTTTGATGCTGTCCAGGGGGAGTTTTAAGATCTTTTTCACCCGGCCCATTTCTGTCGGGTTTCTTGTTGTTGCGCTGATCTTGCTGGCTATGCCACTTGTTATAAAACAGAAAAAGAT
>JARRNM010000291.1:0-3031 GCA_037384945.1 Deltaproteobacteria bacterium | reverse complement strand
CGTAACCTGGCAGGTTGCTGCTAGTTTCCTCCTAAGAGAGTCTTATGGCCAGGCCCGAAAGAATCTATATTATTTATTCGGCCTGTTACCAAACTCAGTCCAGAACAATCATTACCCGGCACTTTTGTAAAAAACTCAAGTTTTCCGCAGCGGCGGCCAGTTTGGCTGCATCACCATTGGAAATTACCACATCGCACTTGGCCGGCCCGGAGGTTTTCACAGCTTTTACAATTATTGGTTTGTCGGTAACCCTGCTGTTTCCCTGAGCGGCATTTAAATCCTTAGCATAACCGACCATTCCTTGTTGCACCGCGTACTCTCGATCAACCATAGCAGAACCGTAAATTTCCTTACCATTTTCATCCAAAATTTTCGGAGCCATTGCCGGACGAGCACCAAGTCCGCGGGCATCTATCACCAAACCAGTAAAGACCTGAGAGGGTACCTGAGCAGTCGTTGGCGGCATGGATCCTGGTAATCCTCCAGGCATCACAGGCGGCGGCAGGACTGCGCTGGCAAATTCGCCTCCCATGTCCATCACAATTGTCACTTCCACAGAGCCGTCACTCATGTAGGCAGTATCCACCACCTGGGCATTCCGAACTACTCCTTGAACTGAAGTCCGGACAATGTCACTCTTAACCACGAAATCTTTGACCAGAGTCATGGAGTCCACTTGAACCCCTTGGGTAATTTCCAGGAGATTTCGCCGAGCAACAGTTATGGCCGCACGCCTGGCCATCGCCCTGGCTTGGGCCATATTAGCCGGTTGGGACGGCGGGGCGCCAATTCCCACTGCGGTAACCTTGCCATTGCTCCAGTTGATGCTGCCATTATTAAACTGCTGAACCACCTCATCTTGAGTCCAGACCATGGCAGGCACCATGAGAATTGCCGACACCAATGCCACTATGGCAAAAGCTACAGTCTTTCTCATGCTATCCTCCTCCGCTGTCTCCCTGGACCGGTTCTTCTTGCCCAGGCCACGTCAAAAACCAGCATAACAATGGGCGAAGAGCCCGGCATAGAAATAAGGGCCTCTTTCCCTGCTATCTCCACCTGGTGATATTACCGGTGCTATATACCTCGCTTGACCACGATTTGTCAAACAAACAGTGCACCTTAGCTACTCAGCTCCTCGCCAGAGTGCCGCTCGCCTCTTGTTCGCCCGAGGCTTCGGCAGCGAAACCACCTCTCTCCGGGGACGTTGTCATTAATAACTATGCTTCTAATCCTTGCCTCAAGACGGTTTTTGCAGGAGTTTCCCCTTTTGCCCTTTGCTGATGTCTCTTCTGAGAGACCTACCCTGTTGAATCCCGCCTTCGGCGGGTCCGCCTCGCTGAATGCAACAGGGCTCAAGCAAGGTCTGTGCCACTTCCCCGGTTATGGCCGGGGAGCCTCTGGCCCCGTTCCGCAGGAAGGGGGAAGAGGGAGGCGGTGCCCTGTCCGCCATCGCGAGCCGCTCAGGCGAGGCGGGCGGGCTTCCCCCAGGCATAGCCTGGCCAGTAGTGACCAGACCGTGAGCCCCGGCCTCCGGCTCACAGGAACCTACGCCCTCTCCGAGTCGCAGACTCTCAAGAGTCGGAGACCGGAGGGAACGACAGAGAAGACATCAGCAAAGGGCAAAAGGGGAAACTCCTGGTTTTTTTGTCATTGACAGGTGCAAAATCGATTTGATATCATTCACTAAACATCCTGAATCCTTAGATAAGCTCGTTTCTCTCGGATTACTCATTCGTGATGGTGCTTCTTTCATTTTAGTTACTTTGGTAAATTGGTTTCAGGACACCCAAATAACAGTGGATAGAGATTATGCGTTGTGCTTATTGGATCGTGCCGGCAGTTTTTCTCCTCAGTCTTTTTCCTCAGATGGTAATTGCCCAGACCTCTAGCATTGAGAGTCAAGGAGTTGCAGCGATCGTTCAGGGCAATCTTGACATTTCAAGGGATAAAGCCATCGAAGACGCCCTCCGCAATGCTGTGGAGCAGGCCACAGGTAGTCTCATTGAAAATGAGACCCTCGTGGAGAATTACCAGCTCCTTTCAGACAAAATCTACTCTCAGTCGAGAGGGTACGTTCAGTCCTATGAGGTCGTTGACGAAAAGGCAGAGGAAGGACTTTACCGGGTCACCATACACGCCACCGTGGCCAGCGGTGAGCTGAAAAACGACCTGCAAGCCCTCAATATACTCATGCGCCAGGTCAGAAAACCTCGGGTTATGGTACTTTTCCAAGAGACTTCGTCGCAGGATGTCAACAGTGGCAAGTTAGCCGAGGATGCCGTGTCAAAAGTGCTTCTGGAACGCGGTTTTAAGCTGGTGGATGCGGACGTTGTTCGTCGGAACCTCGGTCGGGACGGTGTCAGCGGACTGTTCGCAGGAGATGAGAAAGTCGCCGCAGCGATAAGGGACAAATACGGCGCCGAGATGTTGCTCATAGGCACTGCCCAGGCTACTACCAGTGAGGTGACTATCGGCGATGTTAAGATCAACAGCAATCAGGCTGTTGTTAGTGCCAAGTTGGTCAGGGCTGACACCGGTGAGGTCAAGGCCTCTGACACCCGGCAAGCCGCCAAGCCACACGTCAACAGTCTTACCGGCAAACAAATGGCCATAACCGAGGCTAGTGAATTCCTTGCCAACGACATGATAGATAGGATGATCGACATTTTTCAAGAGCAGGTCTACAACATTGCCAACGTCAATCTTACCATCCACGGCCTGCAAGGGTATGCTCAGCTTCAGGAAATCATTCAGCTTATTTCTGACAACGTCAGAGGAATTAAGGAGATCTACCAGCGAAACTACAGTATGGGCACAGCCGACTTGGAGGTAGAGCTCACCGGCAGCACCCAATCACTGGCAGCGGATCTCACCACCAGAACGTTCGGTAAGTATAAATTCGACATCAAAGAATCAACTCATAACCAGCTTCAGGTATCTGTTACCCCGACGAACCGCTGATTACCCGCCTAAGGATAATGTAAGCGTTGGGCTGGGGCAAATCATGGAGATTACCCATGCAGAAAAA
>JARRNM010000290.1:0-5776 GCA_037384945.1 Deltaproteobacteria bacterium | reverse complement strand
GGGTCGTCCACATTCCAGAGTCCTCCTACGATGAAGGGGCGATCCATGTCGCCGTGCTCGAAGGCAACCAGTACTTCGTCATCCACCTCCGGAATAAAGTAGGTTCCCCGTTCTTTCCCGGCCATGAGCACAGCGATACGGGCCCAGAAGCTATGGGCCCGGTCGTCATCAGATTTGATGGAAACAGCTTCAGCCGCTTCTCCAAGCCAGGGAAAATCAACTTTAACCCGGCCGAGATTTTCCGGATCCTTGATGTCTCGAACAATCCCGACCACCACGCCGTAAACCTTACTGGCCTGCTGCTGAGGTCCCGTTTTATCTCGAAGCAGTTCAACCAGACTCATCGTGCGTTCCTCTTCACCTCGAAGTCGGTGCGGTATCCTCCACTTCCGATGCTATGAGTGGTGGAGGTGATATAGTAGTTACCAGTGAACCGCTTCCCCAAACCCTTGAGTTCAATGACCATGCGGGAGCTAAGTTTGGGATTGCCGATACAGCTGCCCCTTCCGCCTATAAATTCGAGCGCTTGATCCTCTAGGCGGGCAAGGGCCATCTCATTGGCCTCTTGGGCATTGGCGACATTATGGTCGCTTACCAGAACGTGATGATCACCAAACTTGCTTTTGGCAATCTCCTGTCCGGTCTCCGCTCCCATCTTTACCCGAACATCACCAGCTCGAGCAGTACCTACCAGTGGGTCTTTCCCTCGCCCTTGAGAGGTTTGCGGTCCCCGGACCGTTACTTCGGTGGCGGCATTGTGGATGGACAGCCTAGGGCTGAAGCTGATGAGATCTTTCCCCCACTCGAGGGTGATTCCTGGACTAGGATTATCCAGGTAGCGTGGCCTCTGGAAGTAAAGGGTGCGATCCTTCACCGTCACCTCATAGTTTAACCGTTGGGCTCGCTGAGTGAGGATGTGAGCCAAGGTGTCCCCTTGAGGCGAGAAAAGGGGATGTTCCGCCTCGGTCCTGTCCACCACAGCTTTTAGATTCATGGCTGCGGCGATCTCCTCGACGATCCCGCTGTCGGTTGCCGATTTAAAGGGTTCGCGACGGCGTCTATGTTGCAGCCGCTGGTAGAGACTGTATCCCTGGACCGTTAATGTCGGCTCACCGCTTGCGGGGAAATTTGGATTCAGGGCACTGATCTCTCCTCGCAGCATGAGGTGCAAGTCATCAACGTACCCCAGATAGATTTCCACCTCGTTGCTCTCATCCAGAAGTCCACTGTCCATCCACTTGAACTCGTCGCCCCCTGCAAACAGTCGGCCCGGTTCTGGGTATGTTTCCCGCAGGACGATACTGAAAGAGTCGGCCCGATTAAAGGTCTCCGTGACGCTTACCGAGAGCACGTCTGCGGTGACCCCATGGCTCAAATCCCTGCCTTGGACCATGATGCGAAAACTTGGAGCGTAGTGGCCCACAGAGTTCATTGGCAGCTCACTTAACAGCGGGAAGAACGAGCACCCGCCCTGGCTGAAGGTCCCGGGGATCGTCCATATCGTTTTCTGCGGCGATGGTGCGCCACAGACTGGGATCCCCGTACTCCCGAGCAGCAATGCTGCTGAGGGTGTCACCCCTACTGACAATGTGCCGTTTGGTGAAGTCCGCAGATTGCCTTTCACCGTGCTGTTGAGCTCCTTCCAGGTGTTCCTTGAAAGAGACATCAATAGTGGCTCTCACTGGGGTACCATCGGACAGAAAGAGGGTAAATCGTTGGTCGGCTCGCTCCAACACCCCGGTAAAATTCAGGTTCCCCCAGTTAAAGTGGCAGATCGGCGGGGCGTGGAGTTCTTTTTCAACTGCCAGGAGTCTGAGGATCTCGTTGGTGTGGTCACGGACATCGTGACCCTGCTCATACGTGTCGAAGAATAGTTGCATTGAAAGGGTGCGAGCCGTACCACGGACAAACTGGAGCGGTGGTGCTTCCAGTCCCGGGATGCCGATTTCCGCGAACTGGTTCGATTTATTGAGCCGGTACTCTGTAGGATTGAAGAGCACCTCGACGGTGTCCTTTTTCCCTTTTACCTCGTAGTCTATGGTTGCCTTTTCCAAACCCATTTCCTCTTCCTCTCACAGCCCCAGACTCTCACGTTCCACCACCAAGCGTTTCTCCAGGATGGCGTAGATTTCATCCGCCAACCGCTCAAGACTGAGCTGCTCCGTGGAGTGGGCTGCCCCCGCCACAGGTGCATTCTCATCCGTTGCAGCCATTGCCGGAGCGCTACCCGCGCCTCCTGGCGATTCTGCAATTGGAGACGCGGCTTTTTGCAGCAATATCGTCGCGGGTTCAGCTGCCTTCATGACTCGAGCATGAATCCGACTAAAGGTATGAGACGCTGGTATCCTTGCTTTCGCCGCTGGTAACTCGGCAAAAAACGGATCCCCCTGTTGTTTCCCAGTCCGGGCTGACGGCCTTGACGCAAGCTGAACAGCAAGTCTTCTGTGAAACCCAAAGAACTCGGAAAGCGGTAACTCCTTGTCTCTCAACTTTCGTCTTGCCGTCATATCCCAAGCAGTCGCTTGCCTTTGGTCTACAAGTATCGAAGGACTAGCCCATGTGGAAGTGACTGGGGGCCACATCGAGTGCACACTCAGTAACTGCACCGCCAGTGCATTATTAACAAAAGTGCGCAATTTCTTACCCCCGATCCTCCATGAGGGTGGTTCGCCTGCCGCAAATCTCACCTGAGTCGACCTGCCAAAAGCTTTTTGGCTGGATCTTCTTTCCGGATCTGGCCTCCCTACAAGGCCGTATGCTCCGTACCTATCAAGTGTACGACCAGCAGAAGCAGCGCTCCATGAGCCTGCTTGTTGAGTGGTGAAGCTCACATGGCGGCTCAAGATCTCGGAGGCCAGATGCTCAGTACCTGTGCCACTCGATGCTCCAAGCCGACCAGTAGTGAGGTGCTCTCGCTTTACCCCTTTTCCCGGACGTGATTCCGCCTTCCACAGGACTGAGCCTTGGCCGGGTGCCCAAGAGTAATGTTGCTGTTTCATTTGCCTGGGGGACAATCCTCCACGGCTTTTCACTTTGCCATACTGGAGTGCTTCTCCTGATTCTCTTTCGATCCTCAACCCCACTCTCGGGGAAATATCACCAAGGCGCCCTCTTTTTGTCTGAGCCACTTCCTGAGGGACCGCAATTACCAACTGCGGTGTCCCCATGGGAATGGTTCCGAAGTCGGACCGCTTTATCCTTCCTGAGCCTGAGCCGAATAGATCCTCTGCCTTCCACAACTGCCTGGCCACACCCGGATCCGTCGATTTTGCAGTTAGGTTACTTCGAAGAATTGCTCTGCCAACCAAATTCCTCCGACCAGGTTGCACCTGCTGCCCCTTTTCAGCCCCAACCGTTACCGAATCGCTTTGCCCTTGAGCCCCCTGTTTTCCTGGAGCCACCCTAATTCCCAGATAGCCCACAGATGGTATAGTTGGTACTATTCCCGGCGTTTTGCCAACCGCTGCTCTTGGATGGGGACCTGAACCGCTCCACTGATATCGTCTGATTTGCTCTAGAGCGGTGCGGGGCCTCATCGCGCCAGCGCCCCAACTGTTGGGAAAGCGGTAAACTTGCCTCAACGGGGAAACTTCAACATTCGAGTTAATCGGTCTATCTAACGTCTGAGTTGACCGTTTCTCGCCAGAGAGAACCGGCGGGCGATCAGCTGACCTGACAGGAAGGGATGAGCCTTCACTAGATGCCACCATCGTTGTCCGACCCATCACCAATCCCGGCCGCTTCTCCGGTCTCTCGACTGGACTAGTCCGCCGGAGCATCATGCCCTTCACCCTTCGGGGAGGATTACTCCATGCTCCGATATGTTCGCCCCTTGCCATGATTGGTTCAGCCATTTGCAGAGCTGCCTGAGCTGGTATTCCGCCGGGAGAGGCCACCATTTTCGCTGGATACTCTCCACTCCTTTTCTCCAGCCTGCCCTATGCGATTGTTGTATTTGCATCGGGAGATGCTGGAGACCTCCGTCTAATCTTCGGCAATAAAAAGTGCGGCCGAGGCGATAGGCTATGCCAAGACGAGACCCCCGACGAGGGCCAACGCTGGTACACCGCCTTCAGGAGAGGCAGCCGCCGGCTAGCCCACGTACGGAAGCGGGTGTCTCTACTGAGTTTGGTTCCAATGGGTCTCACAGCCAGGAAACTCAGGTACCTCCTCTGAATCGCCCTTGCCAACCCACTGGTATCGGAAACCTCTCTACCCCTCACCATCTCACCCTAAGCTTTCATGATCCCGCGGTGAACCAGCTCGAGCGTCTCCACCGCCACCTCCCCGGTGGTCGAGCGTAGACTTGGGCCTTCCCACTTCACGGGATACGCCTGGAGAAAATTCCAGCGCCAGCTCTCCTCTCCTGCACTATTTAGAAGCAAGATAGAGCCGTTTTTGCGGGTGATCGTGCCCTGCTTCACCTCCTGGTGCCATTTCCAGAGAGTATCCGCTCCTGTCAGTCCCCGCTTGAGGATCAGGTTCGTGGGATAGCGGGTCGGGCCGGCGAACTTGTGGACATATTCGTTCACCCCCCCTTCTCGATAATCCTGAACCTCGACCTCCACTTGAATGCCGCTGACCTCCGTGAAGCCTGCCACCACGATACCTTCAATTTCCACCTGGAAGTTGAATCCCAAAAATGGATCAATCCGTCTACCTGGCGCCATACCCTTGGCTCTCCGCCACCTCGTTTAACTCTTGATTAATTTTGGCGAGCTCGGCAATCCACCGCTGCCGCTCACGATGCTCCAGCCCCATGATTTGCTCATAAGGCCAGTGAAAGTAATAGGAGAGATAGGCCACCTCCTCGAACAGGCTGTTCAAGGGGTAGCCCGTCATTCCCCCGAGTCGGCGATCTCCGCTTCAAATTCCTTCTCGCAATGGGGACAAGTTACCGCCAGACGATCATGGCCGTTTTCGTTGATACGGCCATACAGATCTTGCAAATAGGCAAGATCACCAGCGAACATGCCTTCGATCACCTTGGGATTTATGGGCTCCACCTCACCTAACCGGGTAATCACCCTGGAAAGGAGGATAATCACCAGGTAGCCCGGATTGGCCTGCACTCGGGGATCCTTCATCGGCGCGATCTCGTCGTAAGCAGTGGCCAATCTCATCACGCCATCTTTGTGCAGATTACCCTCTGGGTCTACATAGCCCTTAGGCAGGGTGAATGGAAACTCTGTTTGCAGCGTCATGCCTTGGTCACCCCCTCATGCGCAATCTCTAAGTTCTCAATTGCCACTTCGTTGCCAGTGGCATTCAAACTGGGGCCGGTCCACTTGGTGGGCCATCCTTCGCGGAAGTTCCAACGCAGCATCTCTTCCCCAGTGTCGTCCAGCAAAATGATGGAACCGTTCTTACGTTCAATCTTGCCCTCCATCACACTCTTTCGCCAATCCCAGAGTTCGGCATCGTCTGTAATCCCCCATTTGAGGGTGATGTTGGAGTACTTAACAAGACCCGGAAGCTTTCGTGCTGTAAGGCCTTCGTTCCCCTCCCGGTATTCGATGGGATCCTGGGTGGAATCCAATCCGGAACATTCTCGAAAGCCGGCGCGGGTAATGCCATCAATCTCCACCAAAAAGTTATATGATCGATAAGGGTCGTTACGATCTCCCACTGCCATGATCTGTCCTCCTTCTTTTTACGTGCCGGGTGGACCCGACACACCTCGTTTACCCATTGTTCTGAGGATAGGTAGCCACGAGCTTGCCCTCTCTGTCTCGCAGGTAAGCCTTATCCCCGACGTTATTCCAAATCGCTGCGC
>JARRNM010000289.1:0-3033 GCA_037384945.1 Deltaproteobacteria bacterium | reverse complement strand
CAGCCGCGGTGGCACTGACAATCCTCGTGCTGCATCGGCACAAAGGCTAAAGGACTTTCTGCCCACTCCTACCGTAGTACCTTTTAGTGCAGAATCATCGGCATTTAGAACGTATATTGAGGAACCCCGTGGCCGCCGCTGCCGCTAAAATATTTTTGAAGAAATTCCAGAGGCAATAACAGGAGTTTCCCCAAAAATAAGTGGGCAATTCCTGTAACGTCTGTTCAGTAGCCAGTTTGCCTTGGTGAGTAAATGAAAATGGATTTGCTGATGTCTCTTCTGTCGTTCCAGGGGCTCATCTGCCTGCGGCGGAGTCACTTCCCGCCCAACTGTGGCCGGCCGGTTTTGCCCTAGCCCGGATATTTCATGAATTGCCGTCGCGAGAGCGCCAAGATGGGCGTGCCACCTGGCAACCGCAGGGTGTTGGTCCCGAGGCGTACCTGAACGGTAGGTCGCAGGGGCCGACAACCGAGGACGCCAGGAAGGACGGGCAAATCCGCGGTCGCAGCAGGTGATTCAGGAAATGTCCGGGCTAAGACAGGGAAAGCTCTTCTTCAGAGCGCATAGTCGCTGCCCTTCTTATAATCAATGGCTTCGCCTTCATGGCAAGGTTCATCTTACCGGGGTGCTACCCTAAAAGTGCCGAACCTCACTGAGTGGTACCAAGCGGATGCTCCAGATGAGCTCTGCTCCAGAGCTTCCCCGTGGCCTATGTCTCTAAACTATTTTTGGGGAAACTCCTGGTAATAAGGATGGAGTCTTGAAATGTAAGCGGATATAATTATAAATTCTTGAACATCCTATGAAACCAGTAAAGCTTTGGAGAGAAGACCTTGAGTGAGGACGGGATACTTGAATCTGCACAGATTATCATCAATGAAGCTCAGCTGGTTCTTGCTGAGAAGAGGACCGCCTTGGCAACCGTACGTACGGCAATAGCTGTCTTGGCGCTCCCCCTTTCCATATCCAGTGTGCTTATAGCCACTTCAACCCTCTATAATCCAGACCGCGTCTTGTATCTGCTCATCCCGGTATCGCTGATCAATGCTTTGCTGGTGACACTGGGTATGTACCTAATTATTAGGTCCCTCATTCGATTGCGGCACTATGAAAGGATGATTACGCATCTCAAACAGAAACATAGCGTGGTGGGAGAATTTATCGACTGAAGCAGCGGCGACTTACTATGGTGTAGTCTGCTGACAAACTGGACGATTCGAGTTTTGGCGGTGAAGGTTGCAGCCCTGTATAGGGCAGAGCATATTTTAGGCCCATAGGGTTAGTTTTGCTAGGGACGCGGGAGGAAGGGTAGTCGGCCCGGGGGGGTTGTCTCGATGGTCCTGCTCCTTCCACTCTACCCTGCGGAGGGCCCGGAAATTTTCAGCAGCATATCGTTGGCAGGGGTATTCTTCAACCCTCATTCTAGATCTGAAGCTTACTTGTGGACCACCTATCGCAAAAAATCCAAACCAACTGGATTATTCGCAGCCTGACCCAG
The DNA here is from genome assembly GCA_037384945.1 of Deltaproteobacteria bacterium. Classification (GTDB taxonomy): domain Bacteria; phylum Desulfobacterota; class Syntrophobacteria; order BM002; family BM002; genus BM002. The sequence continues at coordinate 1,535 of JARRNM010000289.1, read as the reverse complement.
GCCCTGGGTTTGGTGAGCATTAGCCTTTTCCTGCTGCTATTTCAGGGCAAAGGATGACCCTAAAAGAACGAGTTCAGCCTATGGATAATAACAAAACACTGGGCTACTGGTCAGTGGTAGCAATCGGCGTGGGTGGCATGGTGGGCGGCGGCATCTTTGCCGTACTGGGGTTGGCCGTTCAACTCGCCCATGGAGGCACGCCAATCGCCTTTACCGTCGCCGGGATAGTTGCCTTGATCACCTCCTATTCATACGCCCGGTTATCGGTACGATATCCCAGCCGGGGGGGTTCGGTGGAATTTATTAATCAGGCTTTCGGGCCAGGCATCCTGGCGGGAGCCCTGAACGTCCTCCTCTGGTTGAGTTACATCGTCATGCTTTCCCTTTACTCCTATGCCTTTGGGAGTTACGCCGCCAGCTTCTTCCCGCAAAGCTCTCAACTCTGGTGGAAACATATCTCCCTGAGTGTTGCGGTAGTTTTGTTAACCCTGTTGAACGTTCGTGGAGCCGGGGTCGTGGGCAAGGCGGAAGAGTGGATTGTGGGCACCAAGGTGGTCATCTTGCTCTTTTTCGTGGGAGTCGGCATCTGGAGCGTTCGGCTCCCTCGCCTTGCTGCCAGCACCTGGAGTCCGCCTCTGGAGCTCGTATCCGGCGGGATGATTATCTTCCTGGCCTATGAAGGTTTTGAGCTCATCGCCAACACCAGCGGGGAGGTGAAAGATCCGGGAAAAGTTCTGCCTCGTTCGTATTACTCTGCCGTTGTATTTGTCATCATCCTCTATGCTCTTATTTCGCTGGTGACCGTGGGAAACCTTTCGGTTGGCGCTATTGTGGGCGCTAGGGATTATGCTCTGGCTGAGAGCGCCCGACCATTTCTGGGAAGTTTCGGTTTCGTCCTCATTGCCGTTGCCGCATTGCTCTCCACCAGTTCGGCCATCAACGCCACCCTGTATGGGGCCGCCCGTATAAGTTATATCATTGCCAAAGAGGGTGAGCTTCCCGAGATCCTTGAGAAAAAGGTCTGGCGCCATCCCATAGAAGGATTGCTCATCACTACCATGGTCACCTTGATCGTGGCTAACTCTCTTAATTTGTCCAGTATATCAATGATGGGGAGTGCGGGATTTTTGCTTATTTTCGCTGCGGTCAACGGTTCCAATGTGATACTCTACCGGCAGACTTCCAGCAGGAGGTGGATCTCAACCATTGGTGTGCTGGTCTGTATGGCTGCCTTGGGAGCTCTCCTGTGGCACACCGCTCAAACCGCACCTGCCAAGCTATGGGTCTTGCTGGTGATGATCGTCATCGCTGTTGGCACTGAGATCATTTATCGCTCAGTGTCGGGGAGGAAAATCAGAAAGCCCTTACAAAAGGGTGAAAGTTAATCAGAGTGTAGTTCAATTATGTCCTGAGGATCTTTGTTGGGCGCACCGGCTTGGTTACCCAAGGAGGAGAATTTTCTGGTGGGCGTGGGCAGCTGGCAAAAGCACAGTTTTTCCTTTGGTAGTCTGCGAACCAGGCTGGTTCTGCTGATC
>JARRNM010000288.1:0-3073 GCA_037384945.1 Deltaproteobacteria bacterium | reverse complement strand
GATCTCGCCAACCATTACGATCCCGCTAGTTCCGGGATCCGCCTCGAATAGCTTCAAGGCTTCGATAAAATTCGTCCCAATTATGGGGTCGCCGCCAATTCCCATGCAGGTGCTCTGGCCCACGCCATTCTTGGTCAGCTGATCAACCACCTCGTAGGTCAGGGTACCGCTCCGGGAAACCACTCCCACAGAACCCTCCAGGTGGATGGGGCCGGGCATGATTCCCACTTTACATTTGCCGGGTGAGATTATACCGGGGCAGTTGGGACCAATCAGGTGAGAGCCACTATTTTTCACCCCATGGTAGACCTTCATCATGTCCAAAATCGGTATGCCTTCAGTAATGGCCACGACAACCTCAATTCCGGCAGAAGTGGCCTCCATAATTGCATCTGCGGCAAATGCCGGGGGCACAAAAATCATGGAAACATTGGCACCGGTCTCTCGTCTTGCCTGCTCAACCGTGTTGAATACCGGAACGCCATCCATTTGCTGGCTTCCTTTACCGGGAGTAACCCCCGCCACCACTTTGGTGCCGTATTCTATGCACTGGCGAGTGTGAAATTGGCCCTCTTTCCCGGTTATCCCCTGCACTACCAAACGTGTTTTCTCATCTACCAGTATACTCATATCAAACCTCTCAGTCGCGTTTTTCAACCACAGAGTACACAGAGAACACAGAGCGGATCAATAGCTGTAAGAATCACACCGTACTCTTCTCTGTGATCTCTGTGGTTCAATCTCCATGCCTCTAAAAGAAGTGCCTGCTGCCCTCTGTGCTAAGCGATTGCGGCGTAAGGCGCAGGGCTCAAGGCTTAAGGCAAAAAAGGAATCTACAATTTTTAAATTCGCAATTCGGATTTCGAAATTCAAAATTATTTCCTTGTGCCTTGTGCCTTGAACCTTGCGCCAGCGCGAAACGCGCTAACCACTTCGCGCTATTGTTGCCACCTTGGAGGCGGCATCCCAGACGTCGGTGGCCACTTGCAAATCCAGCCCGGACTCATCTAGAATCCTGCGACCCTCCTTCACGTTGGTGCCCTCCATGCGTATCACCACCGGTACTTGGATCCCCACCTTGTTGGCCGCCTCGACCACGCCACGGGCCAGTATGTCGCAGCGCAATATTCCGCCAAAGATGTTGATTAAAACTCCCTTGACATTCTTATCGCTCAAAATAATGCGAAAGCCGTTTTCCACCATTTCGGCGCTGGCCCCCCCTCCCACATCAAGAAAATTGGCCGGCTCAGCCCCGGCCAGTTTGATTATGTCCATGGTGGCCATGGCCAGACCGGCACCGTTGACCATGTTGCCGATGTTGCCATCAAGCTTGATGTAATTGAGATGGTACTTGGAGGCCTCCACCTCTAAAGTCTCCTCCTCGGCGAGATCTCGATACTCAACAATTTCCTTTTGACGATAGAGGGAGTTGTCATCGAAATTAATTTTGGCATCCAAAGCGATGAGCTTTTTGTCTTTGGTAATTACCAAGGGGTTGATCTCCACCAAGGAGCAGTCATACTTCATAAAAAGATTGTAGAGTTTAGAGACCAGGGGGATAAACTGTTTCACCACCTCAGGCTCCAAGTTCAATCCATAGGCCAGAATGCGGGCTTGAAAGGGTTGCAAGCCTTCTCCAGGTCTGACCTGTTGCTTGATAATCTTCTCCGGGGTATTGGCGGCTACTTCCTCGATGTCCATGCCCCCGGCCTCGCTGGCCATAAACACCAAGCTAGCCGTGGCCCTATCCGGCACCACCCCTAAATAAAGCTCCTTGTCAATAGCCAGACCCTCCTCTACCAATACCTTTCCAACAATCTTTCCTTCTGGTCCGGTTTGATGGGTCACCAGGGTCATCCCCAGGATCTCGCCCGCAATTTTTGCTGCCTCCCCCGGCGAGTCGGCCAGCTTGACACCCCCTCCTTTGCCGCGGCCGCCAGCGTGGATCTGTGCCTTCACCACCACCGGGAGAACCGCCAACTCTTCGGCGATTTTTCCGGCCTCATCCTTTTTGAAGGCCACCCTGCCCCTCGGTATGGGAATGTCAAATTTTTTGAACAACTCCTTTGCCTGATACTCGTGAATGTTCATGGTTGCATTCTCCAGTTCATCGGTTTAGTGCTTCGTGCAATCCATAATTAAAACCTTTTATTTTCTCAGTGGGCAACCCTGAGCGAGACGGGCGAGACGGCATTAGCTCGTGTCAATGCGGAAACTATCAAGTGTCATTCCGAGCCCTTCGGCAAGCTCGGGATAAACTCCGCGAAGAATCTCTCCTGACTCTTTTAGCCATGAGATTCTTTGTCGTCCCGCTCTTAGCGGGACTCCTCAGAATGACATCCGAGAAGATTTCCGGATTGACACTAGTTAGATTTATGGAGGTAAGTTCCCGTCTCGCTCGACCTCGCGTCTCGCTCGACCTCGCGTCTCGCTCGTCTCGCCAGAAACATCCATCTTTATGACAAAAAGAGAAGAGATTATCAAGGATAATAGGTAAGAAAATTCGGAATGACAGTGGAGCAGTTAGTTGACATGGACATATCCATTTTCAATTGATTTTTACATGCATATTGGTTAAAATTTTATACTCGTGCAACAATGCACAAGGGGAAAATTAGCAAAAATACAACTTTGACATTTTTCTTGACAACCACTACTCGCCATACTAGAAAATGTTGGCTCAGCAGATGACTTTAAATACCTCAGTTTTGCCCACTGGTCATCCAGGATACGGGCCAAGCATGGCCGTCTTTTCTTACCATGAAACTGCCCTTTTGTTTCAAATCATTTGGTTGCAGGAAAAAACAGGAGTTGCAAGCACCTCGACAGAAGGGAACGGGATTCAGTTCTGGTTGCAGGCACCATGTCAATCTGAAAGGTTTTCTCTCCTTGCCTGCTCAGAACCACAAACTATGCTCGAAGTTTTCTTTGGTTAATCTGGATTCATCCTAACTCAAGGGAAATAGGCTATGTTTTTCGATACTGCACTGTACATCTCTCTGGCTATTTTTGGACTCGGCATGCTTTATAGGATCTCGACCTGGTTCCGCTACCGAATCGGTATAGATGCGAA
>JARRNM010000287.1:0-3153 GCA_037384945.1 Deltaproteobacteria bacterium | reverse complement strand
TTGAGGATATTCAAGCGCATGACGAACTTATTCAGTTTTGTTTGGCCACGCCGAGTTATCGTTCTGCTTCTCTTGCTGGCTGCCGCTTTTGTGCAAGCCGAATCCCTCTCGGTCATAACCCTTAAGGTGAGACCTGGCGACACTATCAGCTATCTTGCTCTTAAACACCTTCATGCCTATAACCAAGACATATTAGATCAAATCAAGAAGCTCAATCCCGAGATTAGAGATCTTAATCGCATAACAGTTGGTCAAGTGGTGTACCTTCCTAAACCCTCGGAAAAACCAGCGGAGCCGACTGCTCCTGCACCGTTAGTCGAGAGCAAGAGGATGGCCGCTGCAGCTTCCCGCGCAGTAGCCACTTTAGTGGAGGGCGAGGTGCAGGTGATGGCAGGGGGAGACAACACCTGGAGAAAACTCAGTTCCAACGCAATCCTCAGAGGGGGAGACAAAGTCCGGGTCATCAAAAACGGACGGCTTGAGCTGGTCTTGGACAACCGTAGTGTTCTCCGACTCTCGTCCAATAGCACTTTGGAGCTAAAAGAGGTTGAACGAAAGCCGGAAAGAGAGACCTACCGCTTTGCCCTTTCTCTTGGCAAAATGTGGACACGAGTTACTCGATTATTGGGCTTTGGCTCCAAATACCAAGTGGACACCCCCACTGCCATTACCGCCGTGCAAGGGACAGTCTACGATCTACAGGTCGATTCCAACCAACAAACGCAGGTTCGTGTTCATTCCGGCACCGTCCAAGTTTACAACCCTTTTGCAGGAGATTTAGCCCCGGGAGAAAAGGTCCCAAAGCTCCAGGAGCCCACTCGTGTTCCTGGTCCAACTAGGATAACCCGTGAGGCCTGGGAACAATTGCTACTTCAGCAGTACCAGCAGGTGACCCTCGGCCGGGAAGGAAGAAGTACTATCTCAGCTTTCGATCTTGACAAGGCAAGAAAGGAGGCGTGGGTTCGCTGGAATGAAGCCCGGGACAAAGACTTCTATGGCGAGATATGAATTATAAAAAAGTACTAATAATCACCATTGGGCTTTTCCTTTTTTTCGCCATCTTTCATGTTGCTTTATTTGGTCCTCTCGAAAACACTCATCTAAAAATCCGCGACCTCTTTTTTCACCTTCGGGGTCCCGCTCCAACCAATTCCCAAATTGTCATAGTCGCCATCGACGACCAGAGCATTGCCCACTACGGCCGGTGGCCCTGGCCCCGTGCATGGATTGGTGGTTTGATCCACAGACTCACCGAGGCCGGCTCAAGAACCATTGGGCTAGATATATCTTTCCTGCCCTCGCAATCGCAGGCAAAACCCGTAGCTCCTGATGAAGAACTCACCTCCCTTCTGGAATGGCTCGATCTTGACAGCAGCCAGCAGTCTTTCTACTCTAATGACCAGCTCCTTGCCCTGGCCATGAAGAAAGCGGGCAATGTGGTTCTTCCCTTCTATTTTGAGTTTAAAGGTCCCGGCCGGGAAGGAACCTCCACCATGCCTGAGTCTCTGTCTCACTCAGCCTACCTTTTGTTTGATGATCCCAACAGATTGCCTTCACTACCTTTACTGCGAGGAAGCACCCTCTTCACGCCAACTCCGGTTTTGGCTGAAGCCGCATCGGCAATGGGGTTCGTCAATGCCTATTTGGACAGAGACGGAATTCTGCGAAACGACCCAGTTATTATCGCTTTCCGAGACCAATACTTTCCCTCCCTTGGCGTACAGCTGGCCCGCTTGTATCTGGGTCTCAGCTGGGCAGAGGTAAAAGTTAACAGCGGCGAAAGCATAGTGCTTGGCAGCCATACGGTTCCCATGGACGATCGTGGTTTTGTTGGTCTCAACTACAGTGGCGGCAGAGAGAGCTACCCCTTTCTCTCCTACAAAGATGTTATGGAAGGAAAGATTGAGCCCGATTTGCTGCGAGACAAAATCGTTCTCGTGGGCGTGGTAGCTGCGGGACTGCATGATCTATGGCCCACGGTCTTCGGCCCAGGATACCCCGGGGTGGAAAAGCATGCCACTGTGGTGGCCAACATCTTGGATGATCGCTTTAATGTCCGCTCGAATTTAACTGATATTGGAGAAGTGGCATTCATGCTCCTTTGTGCCATAGCCCTCGTTGCGGCCGCAGGTAGTCGCCGCTCCTGGCTCCTCTGGTTGAGCTGCTTTCTCCTCCTGGGACTATTAGTGGCAGCATCTTATTGGGGTTTTACCGTTTACAATCTCTGGTTTAAGCCCCTCTTCCCGGCTCTTCTGATTCTTTCTCTCAGCCTCGTGCTCCAGGTGGTGAGATTACCCTCGGTTTCGGCTGCACCTGAAACGGTGAAGGAAACTCCTCTCAAGCCCGTGGAGACTATGGGTGGGGACACTTCCCAAGTCCCCACTGACGGGGAAGCTGTCGGTCGATATCAAATCGAATCAGAATTGGGTCATGGCGCCATGGGAGTGGTCTACAAAGCCGTGGATCCCAAAATCGGCAGGTCCGTAGCCATCAAGACAATTAGACTGGACCAGACTCTCGGGACCAAGCAGCTCGCGGACTTGAAAGAAAGGTCCCTGAGAGAGGCCCAGATCGCCGGCCAGCTCTCACATCCTGGTATTGTCACCATATACGATGTGGTTGAAAAAGGCGGCCACCTCTACATCGCCATGGAATTTATTGAGGGACAAGAACTCAGCCACTTCTGCACAGAACAGACCCTGCTTAAGCCCAGGCAGGTAACGACAATAATTGGGAATATTTGTCATGCCCTCGATTATGCCCACAAGGCTGGCGTCGTCCACCGAGACATCAAGCCCAGTAACATTATGTTGCCTAAAGACGGTCGCCCCAAAATAATGGACTTTGGCATTACCAAGATGGTCACTTCTGATGCCACTCAAACGGCAGCCATGATTGGTACTCCAAGCTACATGTCGCCGGAGCAAATCGACCTTGAGAAGGTGGACGGACGCTCTGATCTGTTTTCAGTCGGTGTTATGTTCTATGAGCTTCTATGTGGGCAACGCCCTTTCACGGGGGCCAACATCACTGCCATTCTCAAGAAAATCACCACCGAGGACCCTCTTCCTTTACACGAGATAAACCCACAAATCCATCCGAAGCTGGAAGCGGTGGTCTCGAGACTTCTGGCCAAAGATCCAAAAGACCGCT
>JARRNM010000286.1:0-3210 GCA_037384945.1 Deltaproteobacteria bacterium | reverse complement strand
ACTCGGTAAAGGTCAGCAATTTCCCCCGGTCCATTGATCAGCTCAGAGTAATGAAACTCATGGCCTCTGGCTCTAAGCCCTTCTGGTCCCAGCAAGCAATCCCTCTTGAGAACTACTTCCCGGTAGCCAAGAGCCTTTCGGCCAGGAAGCATGCGAGTTCTGAATGGTAAAGACCAACCATGGGATAGCTATTTCCCTCCACCTCAATTGAGCGGGTGAGATACATGAAACCGCCGCACTCTGCGAATATGGGCATTCCTCTTTGCGCTTCCGCCAGAATTTCCCTTTTCAGACTGTGATTCTCCCCGAGCTGTCGTGCCAAAAGCTCGGGGTAGCCTCCCCCCAGGTACAGACCGGACAGATCATGGGGCAGGCGAGAATCCCTGACCGGTGAAAAAAAGCAAAGATCGGCACCGAAATGTGCCAGGAGGTCCAGATTGTCCTGGTAATAAAAACAGAAGGCCTCATCCCGTGCCACCCCGAATCTTAACCCTGATTGGCCGGCCTTGGGTAGCGGTATGTGTTCATCGTTCACCTGACAAATAGGCAACCCATCTAGTAGCTTGTCCAGCTCGAGATGTTCTTCCACCAGCGAAGCCAGCTTGTCGAAGAAATCAACGGGATAGGGCTCTTCCTCCGAAGTTACCAGCCCAAGATGCCGTTCCGGCATGTTTATTTCTTTAGTGCGAGGCAGCCCTCCCAGAAAGACAATATGAGGAATCGACTCCATTGCTTCAGCCAGAAACCGTGTGTGGGTCGGGCTTCCCACTCTATTAGCTATCACCCCTGCCAACCGCAAGTCTGGGTCGAAGGTCCGGAAACCATGAACCAGGGCAGCCATACTCCTTGCCATACTACTCGCATCCACCACCAGGATCACCGGACAGTTGAGCCATTTGGCTATTTGGGCGGTGGAGCCTGCTTCAGTCCGTCCATCATAACCATCAAATAGCCCCATTACCCCTTCCACTATACCCAGATCTTTGCCGTGCATACATTTGGAAAAGGTAGCCAGGTTATATCTCTTGGAGAGCATCCAGCCATCTAGGTTGCGGCTTGGCGCGTCGAGCAGTCTGCTGTGGTGACCCGGGTCTATAAAATCAGGCCCCACCTTGAATCCCTGCACCCTGAATCCTCTTTCCTTGAACGCTGCCATTAAACCGAGGGAAATGGTGGTCTTGCCCACACCGGAGTGGCTGCCAGCAACCACCAGGCATCTGGGACCTGACTTTGCTGGAAGGCTTTTGTTGTTTGTAACCATTAGGGGTTCCATAAAAAGAGATTTACTTTTTAATATCCAAGAAGGTCTACAATGTATTTAGTTAAAAGGGTTAAATCAAGTTTTAGTTTGTTAATAATTCCTCCTTTTACCTCAGCCTTCATTTGCTCGCCGGCTTTCTCAGGTTGCAAGCTAGCATGAGTTTTGCTACAAAGATTCAAGCCGTTAGGGGGAGGTGCAGCTCTTTATTTAAGGATGTTCCAGCTGATGACGAATCTAGCCGGCTTTGTCGGGCCACGCCGAATCGCAGTCCTACTTCTATTTCTGGCTACCACCTTTGTGCAAGCCGAGTCTGCTTCAGTTATTACAGTAAAGGTGCGACCGGGTGACACTATCAGCTACTTGGCACTTAAATATCTTCACACTTACAACCAAGACATTTTGGATCAAATGAAGAAACTTAACCCCCATATCAGAGATCTTAACCGCATACAAGTAGATCAGGCAGTGTATCTTCCCAGGCCTGCTGAGGAACCAGCGCACCTGACCGCTCCCGAACCCATAGTGGAAAGTAAGCCCATGGCCGCTGCAGCTTCCCGGGCAGTAGCCACCCTGGTGGAAGGCGAGGTGCAGATAATGGCAGGGGGAGACAAGACCTGGAGCAGTCTCAGTCCCAATGCCATCCTCAAAGCGGGAGACAAGGTCCGGGTTCTTGACAATGGTCGCCTTGAATTGGTCTTGGACAACCGCAGTGTCCTCCGGCTGGCAGCCAATAGCACTTTGGAGTTAAAAGAGGTTGAACGGAAGCCGGAAAAGGAGACCTACCGTTTCGCCCTCTCTCTCGGCAAAATGTGGACGCGAGTTACTCAATTATTGGGTTTTGGCTCCAAGTATCAGGTGGACACCCCCACTGCCATTACCGCCGTACAAGGCACGGTGTACGATCTACAAGTCGATTCCGACCAACAAACGCGGGTTCGGGTGCATTCCGGCAGTGTCCAGGTTTACAACCCCTTCGCGGGCGATCTAGCACCGGGAGAAAAGGTGCCGAAGTTGCAGGAACCTACTCGCGTCCCAGGTCCAACCAGAATATCCCGTGAGGCCTGGGAGCAATTGCTGCTTCAGCAGTACCAGCAAGTGACCCTCGGCCGAGACGGAAGAAGTAGTATCTCGACTTTCGATCTTGATACGGCAAGAAGGGAGGCGTGGGTTCGCTGGAATAGAGCTCGCGATCAGGACTTCTATGGCGAGATATGAGTTATAGAAAATTACTAATAGTCACCATTGGGGTCTTCTGTTTTTTCGCCTTTTGTCATTTCGCCTCATTTGGTCCCCTGGAAAACACGCATCTAAAAATCCGTGACCTCTTCCTTCGGTTTCGCGGTCCACTACCGACTAATCCGCAAATTGCCATCGTCGCCATTGACGACCAAAGCATTGCCCATTATGGGCGATGGCCCTGGCCCCGGGCGCGGATCGGCAGTTTGATTCAGAGGCTCACCGAGGCCGGTGTCCGGACCATAGGGATAGATATCTCCTTCTTACCCTCCCAGTCGCAGGCAAAAGCCCAGGCTCCCGACAAGGAACTCACTCCCCTTCTGGGGTGGCTGAATCTCCACAGCAACCAGGAAGCTTTATACTCTAATGACCAACTCCTTGCCTTGGCTATTAAGAAAGCGGGCAATGTAGTTCTCCCCTTTTATTTTGAATTTAAAGGTTCCGGCGGGGAAGGCTCTCCTGCCATTCCTGACTATCTGTCTCATTCTGCCTACCTTTTATTCGATGACCTCAACAGATTGCCTGCACTGCCCTTGCTTCGGGGAAGCAGTGTCTTCCCGCCCGCACCGGCTCTGGCTGATGCTGCAGCCGCAATAGGGTGCGTTAACGCTTATCTGGACAAAGACGGCGTCCTCCGGAACGACCCTGCCATTGTCTTTTACCGAGATCAATACTTTCCCTCCATGGGCATACAGCTGGCCCGTTTGTATCTG
>JARRNM010000285.1:0-3216 GCA_037384945.1 Deltaproteobacteria bacterium | reverse complement strand
TACGACCAACCCCCTGTGAGAGAACCTCGCTATTAATATTTTCGCTGTGAAGTTAGAGATAATCGGGCAGATGCAAGAAGGATAACTCTCGCTTGTATTACTTTCAATACACAAACCCCAGTTTTTTGATAGGATTTTATTTAGTTCTAGTGAAATAGTGGTTTTTCTTATTGAATACTCCTCGCTTCATAGTTAACCTTTACTAATTGTGTAGGAACAAAAGTGCATTAGATGGTGGCGAGTTCGTTCAGTCTAGATTGGTGCACGCAGTCTAGGAGGAGACGAAACCATGACAACATCCGATCAGCTTTTCTTACGTGAGCTCGATGAAGATGCCGCTCTGCGCACTATCTTGGAAGGAACTGCCACTGAAACCGGAGAGAAGTTCTTTGCTGCACTGGTTGAAAATCTCGCCAGAGCACTGAGTACACAAGGAGCGTGGGTAACCGAATACATCGAAGAGACCCGGAGGCTCAGGTCACTTGCCGCCTGGATGGGTGGGCGATTTCTCGGCGACTACGAGTATGATATTGTCGGAACCCCATGCGAACAGGTGATTGTTGAGGCTCGCCTTGTCCATTTTCGGGAAAATCTTGCGGAATTTTTTCCGGGCGACTCTGATCTAAAAGGAATCGGTGCTGTCAGCTATATGGGCGTACCCCTGATGGACCTTGACGGTAAAATTCTCGGCAACTTGGCGGTTCTTGATACTCGGCCCATGCCGAAGGAGCCAGGCGGTCTTGCCTTATTCCGAATTTTTGCCGCCCGTGCCACTGCCGAACTGCAACGTTTACGCGCCGAGTCCGAGGTTCGAAAGAGCGAAGAAAAATACCGCCGCATAGTAGAAACCGCTGGGGAAGGTTTTTTGTTGATGGACAAAAACCTGATCATCACAGACGTAAATGACGCCTATTGCAGGATGGTCGGCTACAGTCGCAAAGAACTTATTGGTAAGACGATTTTCGATCTCGCCACGCAAGAATACAGGCAATTCTTAGAGCAGAAAAGAGACGAGTTGTTATCAAACGAATACAGGGAGTTTGAGGGCGTAGTGGTGGCAAGAGACGGTCGGCATGTGCCGATTCTCGTGCACGGTAACACACTGACGGACGACCAGGGAGCCGTGATAGGGAACATGGCCTTTGTTACGGACATGACCGAGCAGAAAAAGTCCCTGGAACTTGCCGGGGAGGTGCAGAAAAGCCTCCTACCCCAAAAGAATCTCCGCCTACAAGGCCTCGATATAGCAGGGAAGAGCATCCCCTGTGATGAAATCGGAGGAGACTATTTCGACTATCTTTTGGGTGAGGAGTATTCCGACAGGCCTTTTTCCGTGGTGGTCGGCGATATCACTGGCCACGGAGTGGATGCAGCTCTTCTCATGACCTCGGCACGCGCCTTTCTGCGCATGCGCTCCTCCCAGTCCGGAAGTATTTCCCAAATTGTCAACGAGATGAACCGCCACTTGACCCGGGATGTCCTCGATACAGGCCGGTTCATGACGTTGCTTTATATGACTATTGATACGGACAATGGACATCTTCGCTGGGTTCGTGCCGGTCATGACCCGGCCATACTCTATGATCCGGGCCAAGACAAATTTGAGGAACTAAAAGGTGCTGGGGTAGCGCTTGGTCTCGATGAAAAATTTACCTACGAGGAAAATGTGAAAACAGAACTTACCAGCGGACAAATCATCGCCATCGGCACCGATGGAATATGGGAGGCCTTCAACGGAGATGAAGAGATGTATGGCAAGAAGCGCTTCCACAGCATTATTCGCCATAACGCACGTTTAGAAGCAAACGACATTCTCAACGCCATCTATAACGATTTGGATAGCTTCAGATCTGGCCGCAAACCCGAGGATGATATTACCCTTGTGGTCATTAAAATCACCTAGCCCATCCGGTTCAGCCGTTGCGATTTTGCTGGCTCTCCATGGTACAAAAAATGTAAAATTGTTAATCCGCTAGCCGTTCTTGCCACCTCAAGCATGAATGCAATGCCTAATTCTCACTCATAGTATGGGATCATATATAACTACCATCCATTGGTGCGGGGTTCATCAATATCGCGCCTTAGAAACATCGATCTTACTTTTTTGAACTAACTGTGGGCACTTAAAGGCAGGAGGGGTTGCGTAATGAACACGATGGCGGTTGTCACCCAGGCGGACTCAGCGGTTGCAGTGGTGCGTTGGGCAGCGAGATTGGCAAAAATGCGGGACGAATCTCTGATAGTTCTCTGCTGTATTTTCGCCGAGCCCATCCTTCCCCCAGAACCTGTTACCGAAATGGACCGGCAAGGGCCTGAAGAATTAATCTGGGTCGTTGCTGAAGCGGTAAGTGAAATCCAAGATGTGAAAATCAAAGTTTTGATGATGCACCATCCCAATCCGGCCAGAACCATTATTGAGGAGATACAGGACAGGGAGGTGGAACTTCTTTGTGTTGGCATGGATTTCACCTTGCCGAGAGACACCTTAGTGAATAGGCTGGGTCGCCGGTTGCTGCGCTTTGCTCCCTGCAAAATGTTCGTCTTGGACCCGGGGGATGAAGACGGCTCGCGCTATCAGCGTATCCTCCTGCCCATGGGCTTACATCTGGAAGCTTTTGCCTTGCGCACGGCTGCAAGTCTTGCCGAAAAATTGGATTGCACCTTAACGCCATTCGAAGTGGGCTCTTACTTTGGCACTGATTCCCGGGAGATTGCCCACCGCTCACTGATAACGAAGCTCAGAGAGGCTGGGATCGAAATATCCAAGTGGATTAAGCCCGCCGTCACGTTGACAGGGAAAACCTGGGAGTCAGTCGTCAACAAAAGCCGCGACAGCGATCTCATACTTGCCGGGACCACCGCAATCCGCGAGGTGCGAAAATTCCGAGTCGAAGAAGGAAAACAAATCGGCCCCGAGACCCCAAGGGTAGCTATCGGCCTCGTCCGTCACTGGAGTCTGGAAAGCACGCCGTCATGGGTCGAAATGATAACGACATACATTTTTAGCTGGCTGCCGACTCTCGAGGCCACGGACCGGATCGACTTGTTCGATCGGCTTCAGGTGGGGGCACGCTGGAATATTGACTTTATGATGATGATCTGTCTGTCGACCGCAATCGCCTCCCTGGGGCTCATACAAAATTCAACCGCAGTGGTAATAGGCGCCATGGTTGTGGCCCCACTGATGACGCCGCTCATTGGGGCGGGTCTTGCCCT
>JARRNM010000284.1:0-5447 GCA_037384945.1 Deltaproteobacteria bacterium | reverse complement strand
CCCCGTGGCTTGGGGAATGTGGGGTCGCAGCCAGTTGCCAGGATCATACAGTCCAATTTGTCCCTGTTTCAACAGGGCCATGTTCATGGTTTTAACCCTGTCCAGATTTTCGATGACCAGCCCGGCCTGTTTTGCCAGTTCATCAAAGCTGATTTTCCCCTGTATATCTGTGGCCGTGGTGATTACCTCTCCACCGCCGGTGATTGCCGCTACCTTTCGGGCCAGCCTGTTGGCCCCGCCAAGGTGTCCGGAAAGCAGGCTGATGACATTTCTCCCCATCTCGTCTGCAACTACCACGGCGGGATCCTCTTCCTTGGAGTTCAACAAGGGGGCAAGCAAGCGCACCACAATGCCGGTGGCCATTACACACACCAGCCCTTCATGTTCCTCAACACATTTGGCAAAGGTCTTGTGGAAATCAGTAAAAGGGTGGGCCCCGCCAAAGGAGCCGGCTTCTTTGGCGGGCAGATAGAGGCTGCTCCCCTCAAGATTGTCGGCAATGTGGGCTGCAAGCTTGCTTCCTCCCGGAGTCAGAGCCAAAACGGCCACCCCCTGCCTCCGGGTTCCTTCTTTTGGCTGAACCTCCCTAAAGCCATGGACAAAGGTGGGATCGTAAAGCCTGCTGCGCTCTTTCAGTTCTCCACTCAGGGCCTGTCCCACCAGAATCACCGCCTGTCTCTTGATCCCACTTTCCCCTACCCGCTTGGCAATATCTGCAAGCGTACCTGCAATGAACTTCTCATCCGGCCAACCCACCCTGTAGGCAACCACCACGGGGGTGTCGTCAGGGTAGCCTTGCTTCAGTCCAGCCACCACCTCATCTATCTTGGACACGCTTAGATATACAACAAGGCTAGCCTGGTGCAAAGCGAGTCCGGCAAGATTTTCCCTCGCCGGAACTGGAGTTCGCCCTGCCAACCTGGTCAAAATCAGGGTCTGGCTTCCCCCTGGTTGGGTGAGCTGCCGCCCGAGAGCAGCGGCTGCCGCAAAGGCCACCGTCACCCCGGGTACAACCTCGTAGAGGATTCCCTCTTTTTCCAGAAGCTGAATTTGTTCTTGAATGGCGCCGTACAAGGCTGGATCACCCGTGTGTACCCGGGCCACAATCATACCCTTCATGACCCCTGCAGATAAGAGGACGTGGGTCTCCTCCAGGCTGAGACCGGCGCTGTCGTGGATCTCCACCCCCTTTTTTGCCTTAGCCAGAAGGGATTGCGGTACCAGGGAACCCGTGTAGACGATCAGCTCGGCGGCCTCGATAATCTTGGCGCCGCGGACTGTTATCAATTCCGGATCTCCGGGACCCGCCCCGAGGAAGTAGACTTTTCCCCTCTCTATCTCTTTCAGTTCTTTCTCCTCCGCATGTACCTAGTCGATAGGTGATAAAGAACCACGAAGAGCACGAAGCTCACGAAGGCGTTACAATACCATTCGTTTAATTCCATGTTTCATGTACTTTACATTAAAATTCAGCAAAAGCCCGATTGATATACCAGACAACTTCATATATGTAAGTAACTGGGCTTGGTGAACCGGCAGAACTTTATCCACACTCTTAAGTTCAACGATGATGGTCCCATCTATGTATAGGTCGACACGATAACCACAGTCGAGCTTTATCCCCTTGTAGTTAACTGGCAAAGGGTGTTGTAGTTTGAATGGTATCCCCGCATTTGTCAGCTCATGAGCAAGGCACTGCTCATACGTGGATTCAAGTAGTCCAGGGCCCAGATGCTTATGGACCTCAAGAGCACAGCCAATAACTTGGTTTGACACTTTATCGAATTTCATTCTTCGTGCCCCTTCGTGTACTTCGTGGTTTTTCCTATGCTCCCGTCTCTCCTAACGGCGGAGGCCGAGAAGGAAAAGCGGTGTTTGTGGTTGAAAGCGGCTCAGCCCGACATCGTTGTCCGGCCCAAGAGGAACCGTACGGGCAACCTGCAATAGCAGCCATTCATGGGCCAGCTCGCTTTTATCGACAAAACTCTGGGCCCGCGCCATTGTCTCGGGGGTGACCACGCTCATCACCGCCCTCCCTCCAGGCCGAAGCCGCTTCTCCACGATCTCTAGGATGTCGGCGAGCTTGCCGCCGCTGCCACCGACAAACACTCGATCCGGGTCAGGCAAATCTTGCAGTGCTCCAGGTGCTTCCCCTAAAAGTGTTTTGACCCCGAAGCCACCCAACCTCTGCAGATTATCCCGGATCATCGCTAAGATCAGCGATTTTTCCTTGGCAAAAAGTTCATCTTCCAGACCAAGTCTCACAGCTGGCTGCAGCTCTTCCTCCGGGTAGAGAACCATCACATTGAGAGGTGAAAATTGCATTCCTTCGGCTCCCGCCAGATCAGTCTCCAGGCAGCGCTCCTGCTCTGAACCAATATCTTCCACCACCGCCACTTTGCGATTGGCCATGCCGTATTCGCGAAGAATCTTGGCCAGTAGGGCCGGCGTGTTTTGAGGATCCGTGTAGATGGCAACCGCCCCAGTATGCCCAAGTTCTGCGAAAAAGTCCGTTGCCTTCCTGCCGTGAACACTTACAGTTCTCACCTGGTTCCAGGGTAGTTTGAGCCGGGCAAATGTCTTTTGCACAGCTGTTACATTTGGCAGGAAGGTGACGTTTTCCGAACCAAATACCTCCAGTGCTCTTTGGCCTATGCCGTAGAACAGGGGGTCGCCTGATGCCAGGATGACCACCTTTCTCCCCGCCGCCTCCTTTTTAATCTCTTCGAGGGTAGCTTTGGGGTTTATTCCCAGAGTCCAGGTGCCTTCTGTTTGTCCGGCAAACATAGCAAGTTGCCTCTTACCACCCACCAGCACCTCTGCTGCCTGGATCGCTCGACGATGGGACTCAGTCAGGTCATCCGCACCAACACCCAAACCCACAACGGTCACAGCACCCTTGAAATTGGCATCTTTTTTACTCATAGCTAGCTCGCTGCTATTGGTTTGAAAACCCGAATATCGAAAAACGCTTCTCGGGTTAGCTCCGCATGCTTTAGATTATAGATTTGGATATCCACTTTTATTTACTAACCACGGAGACACGGAGAGCACAGAGGGAACTATATTATTGCCCGATCGGGAGATGACGATCGGGCAAAAGATCGCAGCCCTGCGGGCACGATCTAGTAACCGAGTGGCTTTGGGTCAACGGTTGGAGCCAGGCTAAAGAGCTCTTGCCGCAGGCGGCGACTCTTTTCCCTGGCCGGTGTCTCCCGGCCAGGGAAAAAACACCTTCCTCTGTGTCCTCTGTGACTCTGTGGTGAATCTTCAATCAGGCCTCCTCAGGCCTTCAGAATGCGGAGCAAAGTAACTAATCGATTTCGGATTTGAGGAGGATGGCCATCGCTCATCCTACGCCTCGAAGATAAGTTGTCCATTATAGTCGAACAAAAGCAGATGAATGTCCAGTTTCCCTTGAGAATGGACCTTGCTTACCCCAAGGGCCTTCTCTGCAAGCCGCGGAATAATCTTACTCGTTGTATTCGTCTCTTCCATGATCTCCAAACAGTGTCTGGCAGTGTTCGCCATCTCCAGCCTCTCACTTAAGTCCCTGGACTCTGTGGTCTCACGGGCTATTTCCCCCAGGATTCCTAATTCCATGTTCCCGCTGCTGGCGTGGGTATAATCCAACCCCATGGCCATTTTTATTAATTTGCCCATAAAAACAGCGTGAGTGGCCTTGGTGAAACCGGATTTTGCTGCTGCCTTCAGGCTGAAGCCGTAGAAATCGGCAATCTGGACAAAGCTCTCCTCCGGAAGGTGGGTGAGCAACCGTCTGGCAAACCTTTCGCTCTTACCCCCGGTGCTCAAAACTAACTCTTCACCTGCAGCCCGAGCCACGGATAGAGCCGCCTCTATGGTCTCCTTGTAGGCTTGGTGGGAGAGTGGCCGCACGATTCCGGTAGTGCCAAGGATAGAAAGTCCACCGACAATACCCAGACGTGGATTGAGAGTCTTTTTGGCCAGGGCTTCTCCCTGGGGCACATAAATTTCAACTTCAATTCTTTTGGCCTTGTCAGCCCCAAGTGAATCAAGAATTTCTTCCACTGCCCATCGTATCATTTGCCGAGGCACCGGATTTATAGCGGGCTCACCCACTTTAACCGGCAGTCCGGGCTTGGTAACTCGACCCACGCCCTCCCCAGCCTTAAAGACGATTTCAGTGTCACCTTCCGTGGTTCCCAAGATTCGCACCCTTGCTCCGATCTCTGCACCGTGGGTCACATCGGGGTCGTCTCCTCCATCTTTGACTACTGAACACACGGAGGTGTTGCCGTCCTGAAGGTATGCCTGCAAGGGAATTTCTAATACCTTGCCATGTGGAAGGGTCACCGGAATTACAGTCAAAGGAGAGCCGGTGAACAGAAGGCGAAGCGCACCTTTCGTTGCTGCAGCAGCCGCAGTTCCGGTGGTGAACCCTTCCCGTAACTGTCTTCTTTTCTTCCGTCTGTAGCGAACAGAATCAGCCGGCATCACAATTTTTTCACGTTGGACAAAGGTATTGCCCCTATCAGAGTAAGGCAATGAACCACAAAGAACACGGAGGACACAAAGGACAAACAGGATATCTGAAATTATAAATTTCAGATTGCAGAATGACCTAAGGAGAAAGTATAAGCTTTCGCAATCTGCAATCTACAATCGCCGATCTTAAATTCCGGCTCTTTGTGCTCTTCGTGCCCTTCGTGGTAAAAATCCCGCTCGTCACCCTCGATTAGCGGCGAGGTCGGCCAGGGCATTGACCGTGGCGGCGGCCACAGCACTTCCTCCCTTCCTGCCGGCCACTGTGATGTAAACGAGTCCTGAATCCATCAACAACTCTTTGGCCTCCGCCGCATTGACAAAGCCCACCACCGTGCCCACAACTAAAGCCGGTCTAACTTTCCCCTGCTGGAAGAGTCTAACTAGTTCTACGAGAGCAGTCGGCGCATTGCCGATGACTGCTATGCCACCCTCTAGAAGATTTGTCGCCCGAGAGACGGCAGCAGCAGCACGGGTAATGTTGTCGGCCTTGGCCGCAGCGATCACCTGGCTTTCGTTGATGAAACAGTGGACCTCGCTGCCGAATGGAGCCAGATGGGTCTTGGTGATTCCGGCCTGGGCCATACGAGTATCAGTGACAATGGCGGCCCCGGTTCTTATTGCGGAAATACCGGACTCAACCGCCTGCGGGTGGAAGCGGGTCTGCTTTATGTAATCGAAGTCCGCTGTTGCATGTATCAGCCTGCGGACGATTGCCCATCTCTCAGCTTCAAGGCCGTGCTCCCCAGCCTCCTCTTCGATGATTTTGAAGCTCAGTGATTCTATTTTGGCCGGGTCAACCTTGGTAATCTCAACCATTATTTATCCTCGCACTGTGTAATGTCAGTAGTCCGTAGCCCATGGTCCGGTGTTAGATAGCATGGGGCATGGAGCATAAGGTCCCGATTTCGAAATTCGAATTT
>JARRNM010000283.1:0-6764 GCA_037384945.1 Deltaproteobacteria bacterium | reverse complement strand
CTCCCCGTGGGGCAGGAAAGCCTGCATACCATAACCCATAGTGCATCAAAATGCAATGAATCGCATAGAGCATAGAGCATGGAGCATAAGGTCAAAATTTCGAAATTCGCATTTCGAAATTCGAAATGAAAAATCCGCAATCTACGATCTACAATCTGCAAGGTGTCTTGTGTCTAGTAAGATCTTGCTCAACCCAGGCAAAAGTGTTACGGTATGCATCTTTGCAAGTTTTCGTTGCATTATGCAGGTATAGGAGCATTTAAACAGTTATGAATGCTGGCTCTATATTTTTGATGAGGATGGGTATAGGCATTCTCTTTGCCTATATTGTAGTGAAGATATTTCACCCCGGCGGCGGCATCTTGATGGTGGCAGCTTTTGCAGTCTTTTTCGTAGGGCTTGCCTATTTACTTGCCCATTTGCGGGAAAAAAGACAAAGCCGAGAACGATTGAGTTAACTGTTGACAGTTGCATAAATGTATGCTGATGCTCCTAAGAGCCGCACCATTGTTTGAGTGAAAAATATTAATCAGGATTTTCAGGTTTAGGGTTTCTTTTTTTGATTATTGTCTTGAAGTCAGCCATTATCCCATTGTTGATACTAATTTAACATGAGGTGATCAAATGAGTCCAATGGATTGGAAAGGGCCACCCTCGCGAGGCCCTGGGGGGATAAAAGATTTCGAAGAAATGCTGCAAAAGATCCGAGACTGGAGTAGTACAGCGATTTGGCCGCTATGTGCGGTCAGAGGGCCCGGGTCTTCAGCTCAAGTTGTTATTCGGTATCGAGAAGGTGACTAAGGTCAAGACAGGACGAAACTTCCAGATGGAATTCGGCTACCGTACTGTAGAGGCTGGGGTTCGTTCACGCTTTACTGAACGGGGCTTTAAGGAAGAGTCGCTCATGTTGAGTGGTGATCTCAATGTGGTCGACCTTCAGTGGACCGTGCAATACAAGATTGGCAATCCCGTAGACTATCTTTTCCAGGTAAAGGATGTGGATAGTGCCATCAGAGATGTTTCCGAATCGGTCATGAGGCGAGTGGTGGGAAATCGTCTTTTTGATTTCGTCCTCACCGTAGGGCGGGCCGAGATTGCCGACCGGGTGAAAGTTGAGATGCAGGAGATTCTCGACTCCTACCGTACGGGAATCCAAGTGGTGAACGTCAAGATGCAAAACGTGACACCGCCCGAGTCGGTCAAAGCGGCCTTTAATGAAGTGAACGAGGCGGAACAAGAGAAGGAGTCAAAAATCAACCAGGCACAGGCCGCTTACAATAAAGAAATTCCCAAGGCCAGAGGTAATGCCCAGCAGACCATATCAGAGGCTGAGGGTTATGCCCTGGAGCGGGTGAATCTGGCTCAGGGTGAGGCCGATCGCTTTCTTGCCATATTCAAGGAATATCGCCAAGCCAAAGATGTTACCAAAGCACGTTACTACCTTGAGAGCATGAACCAACTGCTCAAGAGTGTAGAGGAGATCTACGTAATCGACGCGGACCAAAAGGGGATAGTTCCCCTGCTCAATCTCCAGAAGGCGGGAGGAACAAAAAATGAAAAGTAGAGGATTGCAGATACTGTTCGTCTTTATTGTACTGTTGGGGATTGTCGCCACTGGGGCATTTTATGTGGTGGGTGAAGGGGAGCAGGTGGTAATCACCCAGTTCGGCAAACCCGTGGGAGCTGCGATCAAGGAGGCGGGCCTAAAGCTCAAGATACCCTTTATTCAGACGGTAAACCGGTTTGACAAACGAATACTCAAATGGGACGGGAGTCCCAACCAGATGCCCACTAAGGACAAAAAACTAATTTGGGTGGACACCACGGCAAGGTGGCGCATCAGCGATCCCCTGCTCTATCTGACCAGAGTTACTACGGAGACTACTGCTCTCTCTAGGTTGGATGGCATCATAGACTCGGTCGTGCGGGATGCGGTTTCCGAGAACGATCTGGTGGAACTTGTGCGCAGCGAAGGTTGGGAAAATGCACAGGAGCAGATCAAAGAAATCGGCTACAGTGAGACCGTGGCTCCTGAAATTGTCGCGCCGCTGAAAAAGGGTCGTGAAAAAATTATGCGGGGGATGCTGAAGGCGGCCTCAAAGCTCACCCCCGAATTTGGTGTGGACCTAGTGGATGTGAGGATCAAAAGGATTAACTATGTTGATTCGGTACTGAAGAAAGTATTTGAGAGAATGATCTCAGAGCGGAAAAGAATCGCGGCCCAGTATCGTTCAGAGGGAGAAGGGGAAGCGGCAAGAATCAACGGAGAGATGCAGAAAGAGCTCAAGAAAATCTCATCAGAGGCCTTTCGCCATGCACAGGAGATAAAAGGGGCAGCAGATGCCAAGGCCACTAAGATCTACGGCGATGCCTTCAATCGGGATACCGAGTTCTACTGCAGGTTTCTCTAGCCCGGATATTTCATGAATTGCCGTCCAGAGATCGTGAAGATGGGCTTGCAACCTGGCAACCGCAGGGACTCGAACTCGAGACGTACTTTGACACTACGTCGCAGGGGGCGTGAGCCGAGGACGCCAGGGAGGACGACCATATCCGCGGTCGCAGTAGGCCATTTATAAAATATCCGGGCTAAAGCAGCTCGGAATACAAGTCCTCAATACCCTCTATTTCCTCCTGCAGATAGGTCTTAATCTTCTTGGTGATTCTTACCTGTATCTGCCGCACGCGCTCGCGACTGATTCCATATACGTCCCCGATTTCTTGCAGAGTAAGTGGTTCTTCAGCCATTAGTCTGTTGTCGAAAATAAATCTTTCTTTCTTGGGCAGAGTGGTCCTGAACTCGGCCAGTTTTTCTTTCAGAATTTCTCTCCTTTCAAAGTCTGCCAGCTGTTCGTCTGCGCCAATCTCATCAGAGGGAATGAAAGATTGGTGGTCACTCTGTGAGTCTTCCTTGATGGGTGCGTCCAAAGACACCTCCCAACTACCCAACCGTTGATCCATTTCGACCACTTCAGACTCTTTAACGTCCAGTCTCTCAGCCAGGAGCTTTGGCCTTGGTTCGAACCCCATAGATAGCAAGCGCTCCTTTTCCTTGCGCAAATTAAAAAAGAGTTTGCGTTGGGCCTGGGTGGTGCCTATTTTGACAAGCTTCCAATTGTCCATGATGAACTTGATTATGTAGGCTTTGATCCAGAAGGAGGCATAGTAAGAGAGTTTGTAGCCTCGGTAAGGATCGAATTTTTTTACAGCCTGCATCAATCCAATATTGCCTTCTTGAATCAAGTCCATTAGGTTGCGCATCCAGTGGCGCTGAAAGCTGAGGGCAATTTTCACGACCAGTCTAAGATTCGAAGTGATGAGCCGGTAGGCTGCTTCCATATCGCCCTTTTCCTTATAACGAATGGCCAGCCTCTGTTCTTCTTCTCGGCTAAGAAGGGGATACCTTTTGATCTCCATGAGATAGTGTTTGAGGGGATCATAAGGGACGAGGGAATCTGAAGGGTAGCTCTTCAGCGGAGCGATTTCGCCGTCGTCGAAGGTTTTTTTAGCTATTATCTCTGCCATATTGGAGCATGTGCCTTTTCATCCTACGGAATGAGGATTCAACCTACCAGAGAGAAGTAGTAAGGCTACTCGAGGTATATTGTCATGTCAAGCTGACCTGAGCCGGGAGCTTTCCCCTCTTTCCTTTTGGATTTACCTAATGGCTGTGGAAAGTCCTGTTCTAAAGGTGTAGGATAGTATGAATTCAGAATTCTTGCCACAAAGAACACAAAGGGCACCAAGAGATGCAATGCAATAATTCATAAATCCTTGGTGTACTTTGTGATCTTTGTGGTTCTGTGCCCTGACCATTTAGCCTGGATCAATGCTCCTTCTTCAATCATAATTGGCAAATGCCAAAGAGGAAATGAAAAATCTGTCCATTCTTTGCTAGCCCCTCTTAGTCTAAGACCGGTGGTCCTGTGGTTAACTAGCCAGGATATTTCATGAATTGCTGTCGCGAGGCCACGAAGATGGCCGTCCCCCCTGGGTCAGATTTTATCGCTTAGCAAACGTTTTTAAAGCAAACTGTATTTCTCAAGGAACTCCACCAGGATATCTTCCACCCGGGGTTTGCCCAAGGGTTGAATTTCGTAAACCAACCGTACGGATTCCTTCTCGATCTCAAGAAGGCTTGCCAGGTCCACGGGGGTTGCCACCATAACCACATCAGCAGGGGTTTGGTTTATGGTGGCTTCTAAATCGGCCATTTGTTCGGCCCCGTAGCCCATGGCCGGAAGTAGATCGGCAATGTGGGGATACAAGGCAAAAGTCTTTCGCAAGCTCCCCCGAGCGAACGGTCTGGGATTGACGATTTCCCTGGCTCCCAACTCCTGAGCTGCGATATAACCTATACCATGTGACATCTCGCCGTGGGTAAGAGTCGGACCATCTTCCACCACCAGCACCCTTTTGTTCCGTATGGCTTCCGGCTTGTCCACCTGGTAAACCGAAGCTGTTTCTACAATCTGAGCTTGGGGATTTGTCTGGGAGACTATCTCCAAAACGCGCTCTACGCCGTGTGGTGAAGCACTGTTCACCTTGTTCACCACCAACAGGTGAGCGCGCCGCAGGTTCGTTTCTCCTGGATGATAAAGCACGCCATGGCCTGGTCTGAAGGGGTCCAGAAGAACAATTTCCAAGTCTGGGCGAATAAAGGGAAAATCATTGTTCCCGCCATCCCAGAGAATTATCTGGGGATTTTCTGCCTCTGCCTGTTTTAAAACTTCCCGATAATCCACCCCGGCAAAGACCACGGCGTTCCTCGCTATGAGTGGTTCGTATTCCTCTCTTTCCTCTATGGTGCACTCCTGTCCATCAATATCATCGATGGTGGCAAAGCGCTGGACCCGTTGCCGGTAGAGATCGCCATAGGCCATTGGGTGGCGGATAACCACTGTGGTGACGTTCTTTTCTTTAAGAAGGTCGCAAAGATGCCTTGTAAGTTGACTCTTACCGCAGCCGGTTCGCACTGCGCATACAGAAATTACCGGGATATCGGTTTTCAGCATGGTTCGCTCTGGCCCTAAAAGCACGAAATCGCTCCCGGCCGCCAATGCAACTGAGGCATGGTGTCCCACCATCTCGTGTGATATATCGCTATACGAAAAGACAACCTGGTCAACTGACTGTTCCCTGATGAGCTCGGGTAGCCGCCCCTCTGATACGATAGGTATGCCTTCAGGATACAGTGCACCAGCAAGGGCTGCTGGGTAAACCTTCTCCTCAATGCCTGGAATTTGCGCGGCTGTAAAAGCAATGACCCGTACGTCGGAGTCGTGGCGGTATACCATGTTAAAGTTATGAAAATCACGTCCGCCCGCTCCCATGATGATCACACGTTTCTTCTGTCTATGCATTGGCTTGGTTACCGGCAAGAGTGGAATCCAACAGATTCTTATAATACTGTATCTATTTAACCGTCACAATCGACCCTTTATAACTATTTAAAAAATTTATTATTTATCATCTTCCATTTCGCAATTCTCATCACACTTTAAGCAACAAAAATTGTCAGGCTATTTCATCTTCTTAGTTTCTATCCGGAAACTTGTTTCTCGGTTGTCATTCTGAGAAGTCCCGCAAATGGCGGGACGACGAAAAATCTCGAGATCCTTCGCGGAGTTTATCCCTTCGACCGGACTTGTCGACGAGGAGTTCGACTGAGGCTCACTCGAAGTCCTCAAGTCGTGTCGCTCAGGGCAGGCTCTTAGTGAAACGAAGGGCTCAGAATGACAATGTTGAGTTTCACGATGGACACTAGCTAATAAACAATAAATGACAAAGGGTAAATAAGGGAATGAATTGCCTCCGGGACCAGTACTACTTATGGTTGAAAAATGCTTGGATCCCATTAAAGAGATTGGTCAGCAGCCCGGGGTCAATAGAAGCTTTGTAACGTATCACTCAACCTGCTTTCAAGCTCATGACGAATTTGGGGCAAGGGGTCCCTTTGCTGCAGTGATTCCCCTGCGGATCCCACCCAATTTCGCTCACTTAACAGGGGCCATACCACATCTTTGGCAAGAGGAACAAATTCCTCATTTAGGCGCTTTCTGGCAGAACTGGGCCAATGTTGCTCCAGAATTAGAAAGAATAAAAACAAGCGTCTAAACAGCCTCAGGTCATATTTGGCAAGAGAAAGCTCGTTTTGCCGGCGACTGATAAGACGGCGGCCCAGTTTCTTGAAGCGCTGGTACAGGGGCACCCTAAGGGCTATGCGCAGCGACTCCTCCAGCAGAGAAATCTCCGCGGTGATGTAATGGTACTCTTCTAAAGTATAATCGTTCAATGTCAGGTTTTCTTGGCAAGCTTTGGAAAAAATCGATTTACTCCAATCCATAACCAGGAGAAATGGCGGCTCCTGTCGCCACTGCTTCAGCACTTCCAGGGAGACCCCTGAGAGGTCGGCTACCCACCTCAGGGAGGCCTTGCCAAGATAAGCCTGCATTAGGGCAGCTCCATACTGGCTTGAGGACAAGGCGATATCTCTACCACGGAGTTGAGGCGGTTTGGAGGAGGATACATAATCGTGTAACCTCTGGTGCAGCCATCTTTGATAAAGAAAGATGTGGGCCATGATAGTCCGTTGTTCGTCGCTATAGCGCATAGCGCAAAACAACTATGCGAGAAGAGCGAGGCGGGCGAGACGAGCGAGACGGGGAAGACAAAAAATCGGCATTGTCTTGGACTCGACCTCCCGTCTCCCCCGACGTCCCGTCTCGCTGGGCAATGCGCTTTGCGGCTAGCAAAGCTAGCCT
>JARRNM010000282.1:0-4039 GCA_037384945.1 Deltaproteobacteria bacterium | reverse complement strand
AGTGGTTTCCTTTCTTTCCCTAAATCTCTCTTCTACAGTTCCATCTATCTCCTCATCTAACCCCTCCTCAACCAGCTGTATCTTTGGGGGACTCTCATCAGCCCTTTTTGGCGCGTCAGTTTTTACGGGGGCGGTATAGCCGGTCTTTTGCTCCGGAGGAGTTTCCTCTACCGCCCGCATTGCAACTTGTCCCTCAGTAAAGTCAACCGTGCGCACTGCCCTGTCGATGGTTTGAGCCGATGAAGCAATCGATACCAGAGTAGCGCGCAACTCTGCTTTCATAGTGTCATAGGAGAGCCTTGGCAGTCGCTTGATGCCGAATCTTTTCGCCAAATCGTTGAAGAGTTGCTCCATGAAATCATCATCTTCAACCTCGAGGACATCGAAGGTGCGAAGGTGCGGTGGCAGACCGACCTTGTTCAACCCCGAGTGGCAGACGCAGGTGATCGCCATACTCTTGGTCCAGGCACAGCCGAATTCAAAGTGTATCCATGGCTGGCGAATCGATTTCGGGCTGCAGAGCACCAAAAGGAGTTCCGCACTGCTCAAGGAACCATCTACTTCCACCAACCATTTATCCCCAACTCCCCTCTCCCCCGAATTGCTGCTGAGGAACACCTCAAATTGCCCGAGAAAGGTTGATTCAATGAAGTCTTTGAGGAGCAGCGCAAACAGGGCCTCATCTGAGACATGACTGATCAATATCTTCAATTCTCCATTCCTCCCTGAGCCTTCAGCCCATCGCGATCGAGGGCATGGCTTCAACATCAAGGCCGAGAGTGTGTCTCCTGCCTAGATCCAGGATTTCTACTCACTCTTATCCCAACTGTTCACAGATTGACTTTCCATAATCCTGGCAGGCGCGCAGACCTTCCGTACCGTCCACAAGAGCTTCCTTTAAATTGAATGAACCAAGATCCATCATTTTCATCTTGAATACGTGTTCCATGGTGTCAAAAATTATAGCGGGCGCATCTCCACTGTGGGTGTAGGAGCCAAAGGCACCGCCGATCTTACCCTCCAGGTTTGCCTTCTGGGCCAGGAACAGAAAAGTCTTCATCGTACCGATCATGTCCCTGTGGTATGTGGGGGAACCAAAGACATAGGCGTCATACCCATGCAATTCTGCCTCGCTCTTGATTTGGGTAATCTTTTTAATTTCCGCCTCTTGGCCTGCCATGCGGATTCCTTCTGCAATAGACTCAGCCATTTTTTCAGTTTTGCCGGTCCGGCTGTCGTAGGCAATCAATACCTTCTTCATCTCGAAACCTCCATACATGATTTTAGCTTTTAGAGTGCAGATTGCAGATTTAAGAACTGGTATCTGTTAGCAGAATCTTAAATCTTAAATTGCCCTAAGCTTTTGAGTTTGTCGTGCCAGGCACAACGGTTGCAGTATGTTTCAGTCTCCTGGTCGACCCCCGGCAAATCGGAGTCATCTATTTCCGAGCTGAACACTATTTTTCCGTCTGCCACATCAAATTCGTAGATTTCATAAGGATCCGTGGGGTCTTTGGTGTAGAAGCTATTGGAGCCGCAAAGTGGGCATTTTAACTCGATCATTGTCCTAGTCTCCTATCCGCTGTTGTTGGTTATTGTCCATGGTGAAACCATATTTCAGGATGCATTCCATCTAATCAGGATCTGTGCCAACCTGGCAGCCCGAAAGATATGAAAATAAATTAATGTGATATTAACGACTTAAATGCAAACCCTGGAGTTAACCTGAAGATACAATCCAGTAAGAGTGAACCATACTTGAGACATATTTGAAACACTCTTGGCTTATTATAAGTACGAGCAAGTTATCTCATTGACATTTAAGACAATTTAGATAGATTACAGCAGCCGATAGCCACAAGTGTATCATATTAATTATTGATACATATATGTCTCATGAGACAGTGAAAACGAATTTACCCTTTCATTTTTTCCTGGTTAATAAAAGAAAGGCCAAGATCCGTTGATTTCCCCTGATTACCCCCTCATTTCCCAATGGTGATGCCCTCTCTCTTGTAAAGATCTTTCACTCCGGCCTGTACCAGGGCGGGGTTGAGGAGGAGTTTATATTTCTTCGAACCTCTCCCATCCACAAAGGTATCTTTGAAAGTGTAGTTCACTTTCTTCAATATCTTTAGGTTACTGTCCAGCAAAATGAAGTGATAATTCAAGGTTCCGAGAACCAGGGCTGCAATGATGAGGAGCGCTACGGCGACCTTTTTCATCAGAAACCTCCATCAATAAAGCCTTAAGGCAGAAGCTCGAGAACTGCCAGGTACCCCCGCCTTGGCGAATCCCGGTGAGAGGGCGAAACCGAAAAGGTTACTCTACTGACTTTTATCTGAAGACGTCTTCAGTGTGCGGGATGTTGGAGAAACCAAGTCAACCGGGGGGGCTTTTGCCAGGACAAACTCCTTGACACTAAGACCCCGGAGTTCTTTGGCTATGGCCTGGTCGAGATCATCGATTACTTGATCCACCATAAATTCAGCTGGAAGGTCGTTTAGAATCGGGTTGTGCATCTCCTCGGCTGTGCGCACGGCGTCGAGAACGTCTTTTATTTCCAGTGTATCCAGGGGTCTCTCGGGTAAATAGGTCGGGGGATCCGTGGCGGTAGTGGCCAAAATTCGCTTGTTCTCCAGGGATTCGATGATGGGCTCTAGAACATCGGCGGGCAAGTGCAGCTGTTGGGCGAGATCGTCCATATTCCAATCCGGCAGGTTGTGGTAGTGGTTTTGTCCGACCATGAACATTACCAGGAGCGAAAGCTTCTCCTTTAACCGAATACTCAGCCGCGGCCTCCCCCGCTCTGGCGCCAGAGACTCCGGATGCTGGTGATAGTAAGCAATGTTCGCACCTACAAGGAGAATCAGCCAGCTCAAATACACCCAGAGCATGAACATAACCTGGATGGCAAAACTGGAATAAATGGCTGTGTATTTCGTAGAAGTAGCCACGAATGAAGCAAAGCCCCATCAGGTAATATCCCAGAGAATGCCCGCTGTGGTCCCGCCGATTAAAGCAGAGGTGAAATGAACTTTCTTGTTGGGCACGAAGACATAAAAGAAGGTAAATGCTGTGATGACCAACAGATATGGCAGCAGATGGCTCACTATCTCTAAAACAGTTCCGAAGGCTTTGATGGCTACCAACTTTTGAACCACGGCTGTGCTCGTCAGAGTGGCTGTGATGCCGAGAGCTGTAAATATCAAAACCGGCCCAACTAAAATGATGCTCAAGTAATCGCTGAACCTCTGCGCCAATGGCCTGCTCCGCTTTACCCGCCAGGTGTAGTTGAAAGCCGCCTCAATTTTCTGAATTAGTGAGATAACCATGTAAATTAAAAGGACTAGACCCAGAGTACCCAAAACTCCAGCTTTCACATTGTCCACAAAGCCGATGATCCTGGAACTGAGCTCGACCCCTTTCTCTCCCAGGGGGCCGAGGAATTTCAACAACAACGGTTCTATCTGATTGTGCACGCCAAAACCTTTGAGCACTGAAAAGCTGACGGCAAGCAGGGGCACCAAGGCCAGCAAGGTGGTATATACCAGGCTCATGGCCCGGAGGGTGAGCTGTCCATCCACAACATCCCGCACAACTACATAGCAGATCTGGATCGATTTGATCAGCCAAGCCTTCCAGCGGGGCAAGGCTGAAAACTCTCTGTCCCATATTAGCTTGTTCAAAACAATACTGATTTTGATCTCATCCGCCATGGCCAAACCTGCATCTGCTAATTTGCCTAGTCTTTCTAATGCATAATAATCTCTAATTTTGACCACTTAAGATCCACTTGTCAAGATGAGCCCCGAGGAAGTTCTTCATTTTCCCGCATATTACCATTGAACTTTATGAGGGAGACCAGAGGGGTTGCGGGGGGTTCTTCTGGAGTGACTTTTCCAGTTGCATAGGGTTCTCTTCGAGAATTTAAACGGGGCTGGCAACTGGTCTGTGCACCCTTCCGTAACAGCGGCTAGGAAAGGACTGGTGTTTGAGATGTAGCAGTATTTCTTATCATTACCAGCAAACCAGCGAG
>JARRNM010000281.1:0-3312 GCA_037384945.1 Deltaproteobacteria bacterium | reverse complement strand
GTCCTATCACAGCGGGGCCAGCGAGGATCTGGCAGTGGTTGTGGAACATGTGATAGATGGCGGGAGGTACGATTCCGTAGGATTGGTCGGCTTCAGTTTGGGTGGAAATTTGACTTTGAAATACTTGGGAGAGCGAGGTCCTGAGATAGATAAAGCAATTATCGGGGCTGTGACCTGCTCAGTCCCTTGCGATCTGGCCTCAGGTGCAGAGCAAATGGCAAAGCCGACAAATAGAATCTACATGAAGCGATTCACTCGGATGCTTCATGAAAAGATAAGGGCAAAAATGCAGATCATGCCGGATAGAATTAATGATCAGGGTTACAATCAGATTGAGACTTTCAAAGAGTTTGACGACCGCTACACTGCACCGCTACACGGGTTCAGAGATGCCGATGACTATTACCGTCGAGCCAGTTGCAAACAGCTGATCCACAAGATCATCATTCCTGCCCTTTTGGTGAATGCCAAGAACGATCCCTTTCTTGCTGAGGCCTGCTATCCTATACAGGAGGCAGAGGCCAATCCCAACTTCTTTCTCGAGATGCCGAACTCGGGTGGACATGTAGGTTTCATCTCCTTTAATAAAAGAAAAGAGTATTGGTTCGAAACACGAGTTGTGTCATTTCTCAATAACCCACAGATGGGTAAGATGAAGTTTTAAATTGTAGAATTTAGATTGCTGATTGGTGAAGACGGTCTGCCGACTTTGGCAATCTTAAATCCCCAATCTCAAATCGCAATGGTTGGCACGATATGTGCTCCCACAAGGAACATCTCTTCTGAGTAAAGGGAGCAAACCATGAAGCGGAAACAACATATGTTGGAACCTTTGATGGCAAGTCTGCTTACCCTCGACTGGGAAATCAGTTCCCAGACTATTGGCAAGTTTGAGAAGGAATTAGAGACGTTGAGAGAGAAAGTTAGTGATGACCCCCACAGCCAAGAATTGATTGATCTAGCTCTGCCAATCTGCAACTACTTGAGGGTGAGAAAAGGTTCAGCCTCCCCTGCCTCTATGCAGTTCCTTCATCAGGCGACACGCAGCCTGCATAGCCTGTGGCAAAAACGACAACTTCCGGGTGAGGAGCGTAGGGAGAGAATAGAAAAACTAGTTAATAACTTTGGAGACCTCATGGCTGAGGTCCAGAAGATCAATTTTACTCTGGACCGGACCTCCACAACAAAATCCTCGCCTGGAACTACCAAGGTTACTGCCGGGAAAAAGGAGCCGGCTCAGAAGCCCCCTGGTCGAAAGACCAAGAAAGAGTCACCCAAGGCAGCGATATTAAAAGCAATGAAGAGTCACAAGAAAGGCATCGATATAGCCACCTTAGTAAAGATAAGCGGCTGTGCAGAAAGTACAGTCAGAAAGGTGGTCTCCAGGGCCGCCAAAGAAGGTACGATCAAGCGGGTGAGAAGAGGTGTCTATGTAATTGCCTAGGCCTTTCTGCCTTGACCGGAGCTTTACTGTGACAGGTAGGTGAACGATTGGTTAGGTGAACAAGGAGACCCAATGGACATGATCCAATCA
This sequence comes from Deltaproteobacteria bacterium, assembly GCA_037384945.1. Lineage (GTDB taxonomy): Bacteria > Desulfobacterota > Syntrophobacteria > BM002 > BM002 > BM002. The sequence continues at coordinate 1,778 of JARRNM010000281.1, read as the reverse complement.
TATCTTATCGCCGAGGAAGGGCTTGCTAAGGGTATGGTCTTTCCCCTGGAAAGCCGCTTGACCATAGGACGGGGGGAGGAAAACGACATCCGGCTCACCCATTCCACCGTATCCAGACAACACACCCTGGTTTATCTGGAAAATGGGCAGCCATTTGTCCAAGATATGGAAAGTAGAAATGGCACTTACTTAAACGGTGAGAAGGTTGAAAAGGCCAGCCTATCTAGTGGAGATATTGTCTGGGTCGGAGATGTGGCCCTACGGTTTTTGCAGGAGAATCATCTAGATCTAATAGACGCCGGCAGTGAGACTCAGGAACTTGGCGACGCTGATGTTTCTCGAGGACTGGCGGGCGGTGGACTGCCACTGCGAGTTAAGCAAGCGATTTCCGAGGTTTCCTTTCTGTCCAATTTCCCCGAAGCGGAGCTTGCCGAAGTGAACCGGGGGGCGGAGCTGAGGCTGGTCAAACAGGGCACAGTTATTGTGCGAGAGGGGGATATGGGCAGGTCAATGTACATAGTACTGGAAGGCAAGGTCGAGGTAATAACCCAAGATGGCCAAGCTAAGGATATACATGTATCTTACCTGGGCGAAAATGAGTTTTTCGGTGAGATTTCCTTTCTCACGGCAGCGCCAAGGTTCGCCACGGTGAGAGCTGCAGAAGATACTCTTCTCTGCGAACTCAGTTACGAGAACATGAAGGAGATTGTCCGCAAGTCGCCGGCTGTAAAGGAAGTGCTAAATACATATTACCGCGAACGGCTGAGAGAACTTCAGGCAAAAAAGAAAACGTCGAAGTAAGTTAGCCCGGATATTTAATGAATTCACGCCCTGGCGTGACTGCGACCACGGATATGGCCGTCCTTCCTCGCGTCCTCGGTTGTCGGCCCCTGCGACGTACCACTCAGGTACGCCTCGGGTCCAATCCCGCGGTACCGCGGGACGGTTGCTAGGTGGCACACCCATCTTCGTGGTCTCGCGACAGCAATTCATGAAACATCCGGGCTAGTAAAGGTTTTTATCTATAGCCGAAACCACTTTTTCAGATGTCATTCTGGAAAGTACCGCTGGTTAACCTTTCCTTCCCTCTTCCTCTATTCTGTTGCGAATTCGGTTTATCACCTGGGAGGGTGTGTCACTGCGGAAAAGAGCCTGAAATTGTGCTCGATAATTTTTCACCCCGCTGACACCCAAGACGATAAGATCATAGACTTTCCAAGTGGAATTGCGTTTTAACATCCGAGCTTCTACGGGGACTTCCAGCCCCTTCCAGAGGACGTTGACCTTGACCCGAGCCACACGGTTTCCTAGGAAGTCCTGGCCTAGAAAGATGACCCTTTCATTTGTGTATCTCTTCTGCAGTCTGGTGATGTAGTACTTGCAAAGGAACTCGGCGAACACCTTTACGAACTCATTTCTCTGCTCCGGAGAGAAATGTCGCCAGTTGGAGGCCAGAACCCGCTTTGAGAACTCCCTGAAGTCGAACACCCGCCCTGCCGTGTCGCAGAGCCGTTCTTGTTGTTCCTCTTTTCTGCTCGCCACTTGATATTGAGGATCTTGCAAAAGGGTAATACCCAAGTTAATCGTTCTTTTCAGCACATCTATTGGCTCTTCGGGGTGAGCCAAGGAGGGTGTGACGAGAAGTATAAGGAGGCAAAGGAGAAGGGCTTTTTTCATCAGGGGCTCCCAAAGGGCAGGGCACATAGCCAAGAGACATGGAACATGGAGCAGCAGCCCGGTGGCCTATGTCGATATAATTTTGTTGGGGAAAGCTTCCG
>JARRNM010000280.1:0-3320 GCA_037384945.1 Deltaproteobacteria bacterium | reverse complement strand
TTGCCAATCACCACCTGTTTGTAGGCCTGGATCAGAGCCTTGGTGAGGGGACCGAGGATCTTTTTGTGGGCGATAACCCGGCGAATGGTAGTACAGCGCTGGCCCGCTGTACCCACTGCCCCAAAGAGGATGGCCCTCACTGCAAGATCCAAATCCGCCTGAGAGCTGACGATTACCCCGTTGTTACCCCCCAATTCAAGCAGAGACTTTCCCAAGCGGGAAGCCACCACCTGGCCTACATGACGGCCCATGGCCACGCTGCCGGTGGCTGAGATGAGTGGCAACCGTTTATCTGCAATCAACTTTTCACCGACCGCTTGGCGACTGCCAATGACCACATTCAGAATGCCTTCTGGAAGATTATTCACCTGAAATACTTCACTTATGATTTTAGTAACGGCGAGGGCTGTGAGGGGTGCCTCGCTCGAAGGTTTCCACACCACAGTATCTCCCGCCACCAGGCCGACCATGGCATTCCAGGACCAAACCGCCACTGGGAAGTTAAAAGCGGTAATCACTCCCATGGGTCCCAGAGGATGATACTGTTCATACATTCGATGTCGGGGACGCTCGCTGTGCATGCTCAGGCCATAAAGCATCCGTGACTGGCCCACGGCAAAGTCACAGATGTCTATCATCTCTTGCACTTCTCCCTCTGCCTCAGCCCGAATCTTGCCCACTTCAAACCCCATCAGGGTGGACAATTCTTCCTTGCGTACGCGCACTGCATTACCAATTTGTCTAACGACATCACCACGTTTTGGCGCCGGGACCATACACCACTCTTTGAAGGCTTCCCTAGCCCTCGCAGCCACCTTGTCGTAATCTTCCCCTGAGGCCTGTCGAACCCTGCCAATAATCTGACCGTTAACGGGAGATACTGACTCTAACATCTCCCCCCCACATTCCAGCCAGATGGTACCTGTTCCTGCCCCGGGGTTCACATCCGACAGACCCAAATCTTTCAATATATCTCTCATGGATTACTCCTGATCCAGTCACCTCAAGGCATTAGGTGCAAGGCTTAAGGTTTAAGGGATTAAACCACGAGTCACAGAGTCTATGACTTATTGGTCGGACATTTCCTTTGATACCTTGTGCCCTGCACCTTGCGCCTTGCCCCTTTTAGTGGAATAGCTCCCTCAGGCTTTCTCCAAATATGTGGAGAAATACCTCAACTTCCTCACTACTTACCGTAAGTGGTGGGCAGATGCGGATGGTGTTTTGCCCGCAACCGAGTAAGAGCAAACCCTTGTGAAAGGCCTTTTGGATAACCTGGTCTCGCCACTTTCCTGCTCGTTCCTTGGTTTCGCGGTCCTTCACCAGCTCTACACCGATCATCAAACCCATGCCTCTAACATCACCGATACATTCGATGGCTTTCTGTAATTCTGCCAGTCCCCCCATAATTTGAGCGCCCCGCTCGGTGGCGTTGGCCATAAGTTCTTCTTCCAGAAGTTCGATGGTGGCCAGAGCCGCCTCACAAGAGATAGGGTTGCCGCCGAAAGTGGAGGCATGGGATCCTGCCTCCCAGTTCATGATGTCCGCCCGGGCCACCATGGCGCCCAAGGGCAAACCAGATGCAATGCCCTTGGCAATGGCAATGATATCAGGTGCAACCCCAAAATGCTCCATGGCGAACATTTTTCCGGTGCGGCCCATGCCCGATTGTACTTCATCGGCCACATAGAGAATTCCATAATTCTTTGCTATCCTACTTAGTTCCCTGTGGAATTCTGGAGGTGGCACGATGTAACCTCCCTCACCCTGTATGGGTTCGACAAATATAGCTGCCACCTCCTCCGGCGGCACAGTGGTACGAAACAGAGTCTCTTCCAGCCAGAGCACACAAGCCGTCCCGCAGGTAGGGTAGCACAGGTGGTAAGGGCAACGGTAGCAATAGGCATAGGGGATGTGGGTTATCCCCGGCACCAGAGGATTGTAGTGCTTTTTCTGGATGGTCTTACTGGCAGTGAGAGACAAGGCGCCCATGGTGCGTCCATGGAAAGCACCGAAAAAGGCCAGAGTTAGTTCCCTCCGGGTGTGCCAGCGAGCCAGCTTGAAGGCTGCCTCGACCGCTTCTGCGCCGGAATTGCCGAAATATACCTTATAGCCGCCTGACCCAGGGGCTAGAGTGGCAAGTTTTTGTGAAAGCATAATTTGGGAAGTGTAATAAAAATCGGTACCTGACATGTGCAGGAGCCTGTCCGCCTGCCTCTTTATCGCCGCCACAACCTTGGGATGACAGTGACCTGTAGCACAAACCGCTATGCCGGAAGTAAAATCAAGAAAAGAATTACCATCGGGATCTTTTATCCATAGCCCTTGAGCATTTTCAGCAACCAAAGGATAGGTTCTGGTGTACGAGGGCGATACGAACTCGCGGTCAACCTCAATGAGCCTCTTGACTCTGGGACCGGGTAGAGGGCTTTTGATCTGGGGGTATTTCACCGCAATTTCTCCTAGAGTAGGTGCAAGGGGTGATGGAGAAAGTACTGGTCTTGCCAATCAATTAGGGTTCATCCGGAAGCTACCCACAATTGCTCTGAGCCCTTCGACAAGCTCCCCGGGACTATGCCCGGGACAGGCAGGGCAGGGTCAGCAAAGAATCTCTGATCCCTTTAGCGACGAGATTCTTCGTCGTCCCGCATTTGCGGGACTTCTCAGAATGACATCCGCAAATAAGGCATCCGAATAAAGGCTAATTATATTACTTTTCTCCCATAAGTTGAATTGGTCAGGTAAAGCCCAGCACAGACCATTAAGGTGCCGATCATCAGAGAAGAAGTTATGGGTTCGCCAAGCAAGAAAAAAGCGAGTACGACGGCACTTATTGGAACAAAATTGATAAACTGGCTCGCCTTCGTGGCACCAATTGCCTTTATTCCCTCGTAGTACCAGACAAACCCGAGGACAGTGCCGAAAAACCCCAAGTAAAAGATGCCCAACCACTCTAGTCCTGTGTAATGGGAGAGATGCTGAACCATACCTTCTAAATAGGCTGGGATAAATAAGCCGACTGCGCCGACTACGGAGGAGTAGGAGACGGAAAGCAGTGGAGAAAGGTCTTGCATTACTGCCTTGCCGATTAAGGAGTAGGCCACCCAACTCATAACACAGCAAAAGATAAAGAGCTCACCTAAACCAACGTTGCCCTTCATAATTTCAATGGGATTACCCCTTGAAATTACAACTATTGCTCCTGTAACTGAAATGACAATTCCGGCAAACTTGAGCAAAGTCAACTTTTCTTTAAAAAGGTAAGAGGCGAATAGAGCAATAAACACTGGATTACTGGCTATAATCACGGAGGCTCTGCC
>JARRNM010000279.1:0-3390 GCA_037384945.1 Deltaproteobacteria bacterium | reverse complement strand
CATGATTCGCTCCATTTATTGGCAGGATTCCTGGTTAGTGAGCACCATATCTTCATGCTGGCCCTCGCAAGGCTGAGAGAGTGAAGATCGGTTGCTCAGATGTTCGTTGTTTCGCAGCTTCCCCTTTTGGCCTTTGCTGATGTCTCTTCTGAGTGACCTGCCCTGGTGAATCCCGCCTTCGGCGGGTCCGCGTAGCGGAATTCAACAGGGCTGACGGAAGGTCTGTGCCACTTCCCCGGCTGTGACTGGGGGAGCCCCTGGCCCCGTTCCGCAGGAACGGGGAACAGGGAGGGGGGGCCTTCCCCCGGGCACAGCTGGGCTAGAAGTGACCAGACCGTGAGCCCCTGGGACGATAGAAGAGACATCAGCAAGTCCATTTTCATTTACTCTCCAAGGCAAACTGGCTACTGGACAGAGGTTACAGGAATAGCCTGCTTATTTTTGGGAAAACTCCTGCTTGTCTGAGCATTTGTCTCTTTCAGTCAATACAATCAGGACCCCCAAGATGTTGGTGGGTTTGAAAGGCACATACAATATTTGGCATAATACTTGCTCTTGGCTTGTCTGGGCTTCTCTCTAGCCCAGATTGACTGGAGGGGGAGATGGAAAAGTCAGTCAAAAGGAAAACGAATGGACCCCGTTTCCTGGGAGGAGAAATCCGGATTTCTATTGGCCTACGACTTTATGAACTCTTCTGTGCAGACTGCAATCGCGTTCTCATCGAAGAAGATTCACAGCTAAGGCGATTACAGTGCACGGAGTGCAAGCGTATTTATGCTTACCGGCTTTCTCCAGACCAAGAAGAGTCGATTTTTGAATTATCGACAAAAGAGGTTTCGATCCAATGAAACCAGGAATAATGAATTTATCCAAGTGGGTAGAGAAAACGGCTCAGGCCGTCCGGCAGATCTGCATCAGGAAGCAGGCTCCCTGCGTAGGCTTCAGCTTGGTGTTTTACGATCCTCTGGCTGAACCAGCAGAGCGCTGGAATTATGTCATCCAGCTCGCCTACGATCCCAACAATCCCCCTTCCTCAGGAGAACGGCAGCGATTAGAGCAAGCTTTTGAGCTTATTAGTGAAGGTATCCGTCGGATTATGAGCGAAGAGGAAAGTGAGGATACGTTTGAGGACTGTTCCCGAGCATCTCAGTGGCATTGACCCTCCAACTTTGGCTGCCATTACATCTATGTCAACATCTTGATTGTGCTTACGGGCATGGCCCGACCCCTCACTCTCGCCCCTAAACACCTTTTCATCGTCATTCCAAGCTGTTGGCTTGACCGTCCCCATTGCCCATGTCTCTGGCTGAAAAATAAGCTTGCCTTTCTTACATTCTGGCAGTATTGAAAGAGTCTAATTTCACCTTTTCCGGCTTTTTTTCTCACAGCGCATCTTTGGTTGATTCCTGCAGGTCACTGGGGAAACGGTTATCGTAATCACCAAAGGATTTGAGAGATCTAGAGGTAATGCAGATCGTTGATTAGAAGCCATTCGGAAACTTCTCAGTGTCATTTTGAGCCCTTCGTTTCACTCAGAGCCTGCCCTGAGCCTGTCGAAGGGATTAACTCCGCGAAGGATCTCGAGATTCTTCGTCGTCCCGCCATTTGCGGGACTTCTCAGAATGACAATCGAAAAACAAGTTTCCGGATGGAGAGTAATTAACCAGGGAAGGGGTCAGAGTTGGAGCTTGGCCCCACCTCCTTTAAGCTGGGTCGATGGCGGAATTGGCACCTTCGGGCTAGCGCAGCTCCATGGTCTCCAGGTATTCCTTAACGCTGCCGATGGTGGCGCTGAACATCTTTGCACCAGTGAGGGCGGTAAAGGCATCATCCACATTTCCGCAAGTCCTGGCGAACTCCGGTCCTATTACAGAAACGGGCTGAGATACATAAGGGTTTTCAGCCAACGCTTCAAGGTACATATCCAAACGGTCCTTCAGGATCTGAAAATAATCGATTTCATCGCCGGTCACCAGCCCGGTTGAGGTAGATATGCTCTTGGCGAATTGCTGAACCGCCTGCCAATAAAACTCTGCAAGCTGAGTTTTCTGGGGACCCTTTTCCAGGTAATAGGCTATGCTCCATCCGACGCTGATTATCTTGAGAATCTGCAGTTCATATTCGACTGTAACTCCCTGCAAATGTGCCTCTTCCGACATATTTGCCACAAGACCCTTCACGTCTTCTCGGTCAACGGCAAAATTGAACAGATCCTCTCCAGCTTTTTCAATTGCTGTTTTTTTCTCTGGTGAATTTTCCATGTGTGCCACCTTGTTATAATGTTTCCCAACAAACTGCATTGCCCGTGGCCCGCCACTCTTCGTGGTCTCGCGGCAGCAATTCATAAAATATCCGGGCTAGGTTTTTTGCGGACGCAACTGGGTAATGATGTAGTAGACCGCGCCAGCTACAACCAATGACGGGAGAGAACCTCCCACGGAGTATTTCATAATGGCGATAACTTCGTAAACTACGAACCCTATGGCCCAGGAGACGATGGCCGTAAGATTAAATCCCTTGGAATACCAGTATTCACCGCCTTCCTGGTAAATCTCTTTCTTGCTGAGTTGACGTGACCGAATTAAAAAATAATCCGTAAGCACCACGCCAAAAAGAGGCACAAACATGGCGCCAATGAAAAAGAGGAAGTTCTCGTACTGCTCCATGGGAAAGACCAGTGCCACCAGAATTGAGAGGATGCCGGCGATCCACATAATCGTTCTTGCACCTATCCTCCTGGAGATATTAAGCATGGAGCAGGTGGCAGAATAGATATCGGGAAAGTCAGAGGTAATGGTGGAAAATACCACCAATATCAGGGCGGGAACGGCAAGGCCGATTCTGCCCATAATTTGTAAAATCAGAGCTCCCGGGTCGCTCTCGCCGGTCACCAAAGTGGCCATCAATCCCAGGACATACATCCAGGACGAAATGAGAAAATAGCCCCACCAGGTATTCCAGAATGCTGGCGCCGTTCTTTTTGAAAAGCGGGAATAGTCGGAAACCAGCGGCATCCACGATATGGGCATGGCAATAACCAGATCCAGACCGATCATGAATGGCATGGCCGCTGGTTTGACCGCCAAAACGGTACCGCCAAATTCCTCGATGGAAACCCAGGTCATCAGTATAACGATGAGCAGCAGGCCGACCACCGCTGCCTTCTGCATAATTCTCCAGATAGGTTTGCCAGTATAAAAGGCCCAAATAAGGGTGCCCAACCCAATGGCCACAATCCAGAAGTGATTTGAGGCCAGAATGCCCCCGAGGGGTCGGCCCAGCCTGGCCCCGGCCCGGCCGCCTATGAGCAACCTAATAGACGCCCAGCCTATGAGCGGGACAATATTCATCACCGCTGCTAGGTTAGATCCGAGACTACCGAAAGCGGGT
>JARRNM010000278.1:0-3423 GCA_037384945.1 Deltaproteobacteria bacterium | reverse complement strand
GACAGACTTTTTTTATGTCCGTGATCTGTTACCAGTGGTAGGAAACAGTTGTACACAACCAGCAGACGCTGTATATGGACCAGATCGTGCATGCCTTGTGCCACTGTAGGCGAAGACGGCGGCTCATCTGTCTCATGAGCTTACTAAAATATGATATTATAAAGAAAGCAAATAGAGGGCAAAACCAGTCACTATCTCAACTGAACCTTTAAGACACGATAATGACATGCTGAGAGATGCAAACAAACTTTATGATCTAATAGATACCAACTCTCCAGCTGAAACTCTGGCTGAGATAAAAAATATCTTGCTCCTGATCGACCCACCGCCGGACCCGTCGCCAATCGAAAAGATATACGGAGATATCATTCGTTTTTTCAACGGAGAATTCCCAGGTTATCGGGCCTGCCATGCAAAATATCATAACTTGGAGCATACCAGTTCAACCACCCTTGCTGCTGCAAGGCTCATTCATGGTTTACATGTCCAGGGAGAAGTTTTCTCCCCAAGGCTTGTTCAGCTTTGCCTGATTGGGACACTTTTTCACGATACTGGACTTATCCAGACTGTTGAAGAAGCGGAAGGCGCCGGGGGACAGCACACTATCGGCCACGAGGATCGGTCAATAATCGTCATAGGGAAATATCTTGCCGAAAACGGGTATTCGCAGGAGGATGTTCGTGACTGCGGCCATATGATAAAGTGTACAGAACTCTTCTATCCCCTGGAAGAAATTCCATTCAACTCAGAAGAAGTTAGGACCATGGGCAAGGTTGTTGGAACCGCCGACCTGGTTGCCCAGATGGCGGACAGGAATTACCAGGAAAAATTGCCTCTGCTTTTCCTGGAGTACCAGGAAGCCGGTGTGAAAGGGTTTGAGACCCCGTTGGAGCTTTTCAGTGAAACTGAGAAATTTTATCGTTCGGTGGCTCGGAAAAGGATGACCGGTGTACTGGGAGGAGTTTCTTCTGCAGCTCTCTACCATTTCAGGGAGAGGTGGGAAATAGACAGGAACCTTTATGAGGAGGCAATTAAATATAACATAAGGCTGATGAAAGAAACTGTCAGCGAATCTCTTCTGCAGCTCTCCATCATTTCAGGGAAGATGCGCAATAGAAAAGGAACTTGATAGTGTCTTTTCTTTGATCAGTTTTAAACCTAGATACCATCGGCAACTTTTATGAATAGCGTATGATCATTTACCATGGTCAGGATAGAGAAATTCCCGATTCAATCAATTATTGGAAAAGATATGCTGTACGGGTTGGATTCCGAGAGTTGCAGGATGATAGGTCTCGATAATTTCCCTAACATAATTGCCTGATTCGGTGTCGCGTTCGTCCAGGTTGATTATTTCCCTTTTTGTATAACTGCCTTCACTCGTCTCTTCCAGGATGCAGACTAATGGTCTTTTGCTGAAGTCCCTGCTGGGAGAGCTGACGACCAGGGCCAGTTCGCCGGTGTCGAGCCTCAACAGAGTACCAACCGGGTATTTTCCAAGAATATTGATAAAAACCTTGATGAGGATGGGGTCAAAGTCTTTGCCGGCACGCTCGAACATGTAACCCAGGGCGCGGTCCGGGCTCAGCAGAGATGTCCTGTAGGCCCGCGATGAAGTTAACGTATCGTATTTATCAGCAATGGAAATAATCTTCCCAAAGAGGGTTAACTGTTTTTTCCAGTCGACATGGGGATAGCCGGACAGGTCATATTTCAGATGGTGTTCAAAAAGTGGTACAAGGATTCTGGCCTTGCTGTTAGGAGAGGCCTTGAGTTTTAACAGCAGCCTGCCGCTGTTAAGTGAATGCTCTTCAATCAATTTTAACTCACGATCATCCAGCGTATCTTTTTTGTACAGAATTTCGTTGGGGATTTCAATTTTTCCAAGATCATGAAAAAGGGCACATATGCCAAGACTCACCAGAGTGCGACGTGAAAGGTTGATACGCCTGCCAATGCACATGGATAACATGGCAACATTCACTGAATGTGTGAAAGTGTAGTCGTCAAATACCCGAAGTGTGCTGATAGCAGCATAAACTTCGTCATCCTCGAAAAGATTCGTCACCGTGTTCTGAATTACCCGGACGGTTTTCCCTATGCCGATCTCTTTTTTCTGCTCTTTTATCTTCTGGGCAATTTCTTCGATTGAGGCCTTGGCACAAGTGTAGTCTTTTCTGGCCCTTTCCCTCCGTTCTGCCTTATTCTTGTATGCCGATTCCCGGTCATCCCGAGTGCTATCCGATTTTTTGATCAATTCAACCCAGCGAATTTTTTCTGCAGCAAGGCCGTTAGTAAGCCAGGTGAGAGGTTCAGGTTTTTGTCCGGAATGTTCCAGTAGACGTGAAAAAGCCAGGATCTCCTTTGCAGAGGCATCCCTGACAGCTTTATGTAAACGCACTCCTTCCAGGTCGCGTCTATCAAAATAACGTATAATGTTATCAAAAAGATTCTTTGTGGCTCTTTTGTAAGGAAGCTTTTCATCATCAACAAACAACTGGTCATTGGAGATTTTGAACGTCAATGATTCATTCTCCATGCAGCTGTTTATGGACTCGGAGAATTTCTTAATTCCCTCAATAACCAGCGTATGGTTGTCGCTGTGAATTTTTGCTGTCTGTCCCAGGCTGAAGAAGTTGCGTATAAATTCTTCATACTGGGTATAGGAGATGTATTTTGCAGCATCAGGCATTGGTTTTTTCTCCAGAGACCGTCATAGCATTTGTTTTAGCCAAAGCTTTTTTGATCACCCTGAATCTGCTTTTTGAAGCCTTTTGGAGAACATCCTTTGCTTCCGGAATGTTGAGCAATGCCAGGGCAATGGCTGCACCCTCCCGGAAATTCAATTTCCCTGTACCCATAAAACTGTTCCATCCCCGGTTCATGAGTATCCTGCTTAGGAACGGGACAGACAAACTGGAACCGCAGCGACCAAGGGCCAGATAACAGGCAAGGATGTGGCCCGGATCCTTTTGGGTGGAATTTTCTTTCAAGTAGTTCAGCAGCATTTTTTCCAGTTCGCTGGATTTATGTTTCTTAATAGCTGTAAGGATACAGTTGCGTATTTCTTGGCTGGAGTCATCAATGAGTGAAAACAGCTTTTGGACGTATTGGGGATCCCTGTCAACCAGTTCTTTGATCGCTTTTCTACGTACCTTGTCGGGGGAATGATTGCACATCTTGAAAAGAACATTATTTGCCCGGTCCCCCTGCAAGTGACTCAGAATGACCAGAAGCTTGTCCCCCATTTCAGTGGTATGCTGCTCCGCTAATTTTTCAAGGGGCCCAATGTCTCGCCGGCTCAGGTGCACTATAACCTCCGAGACCATCTGTTGTATATCGGGTGAACTTCTCTGGATCATAACCGGCACTAGAAAAGGGATAACCTCGGGAGGGAAAAAATAAAGCGCCTGGTCGAGAGCC
>JARRNM010000277.1:0-5306 GCA_037384945.1 Deltaproteobacteria bacterium | reverse complement strand
GTCGCAGCAAGTGATTCATGAAATATCCGGGTTAAGAGAAATAAGTGCACTATGTTTAACCTCTGTACATCGTGTTCTCCTCTCAATAGTTCATCATTTGGCCATTTAGCAAACTGTTTTTTGGTCTTTTGGCCAATAATTGTGATTCAAAGGTTTCCATCCGGAAACTACTCAGTGTCATTCTGAGTTAAGCGAAGAATCTCTGCGGACCCAGTAAATATGAGATTCTTCGTCGTCCGCCGTCGGCGAGACTCCTCAGAATGACATGCAAAAACGGTGTTTCCGGAAAGACGCTAGCTGGTTGGAACATGAGATTAACAGAATAATAATAGATTGAATTTATATATCTTTTTGGATTATTTCCATTTTTGGCACTCCCCCTGCATAACAAAGTTCAAAATTACCTTTTGCTTAAAATGTTGTTGGACGTTCTTGCTTCGGGGAGGTGGATCATGGAAGAAGACAGAAGCCCTTGCCTGGATTGCGAACACGTTGACGAGAGCAAAAACCAATGTGCCGGCTCATGCAAGGATCTGGAGAGGTATCAGGATGGACTTCCTTACTTCTCCCTGTGGAGAGAGAATCCGGTTTGCTATGTCATACCCGGTTTGGAGAGGACCCCAACCCACTCTAATGCTGAATAGTCAAAAAAATGCCCCCACCAAACCGAGCGCGGATGGCTGGTGGGGGCGAGGGGCACCGAGTGGAGCGAAGGTGCTCCACTCACCGGATACTTTACCATAGAAGTTTCGTCTGTCAATTGGAAAATAACTCCGGCGAGACGGGAGGTCTGGCGAGACGAGCGAGACGAGAAAAGCCCGTAACGCTATCCTCGGTGCTTAGTGCCTACTTCTTAGTGCCTAGTTCTTTCATATACACTTGTGCCATTTCAACTGCCTGTTGCCGCTTTGACAAACGAATGCGCTGGAAAAGTTCCCCACACTGATTGAAATCCAGTCGATTTACCAGCCTGTTGACCTCGATTTCATCTTCGATGTGAGGAGTTCCTGACTTTTCTGGGAAAAGCTCTTCTTTCTCAATGAGTTTTATATAAATGAGACTGCGGGCAGCCAGAAGATCCGCTGTCTCCTCTTTGACATGGTTATGTAAGGCGTAGTGGAGCGTCAAGATATCTCCAGGTCCCATATTGCGCCTTTTTCCCTTAAGCTTCTTTATCACTGAGGCGAGGGGATAGACTACCTTGATCTCTTGCCCCTTGTCCATTTCCCGGCGCAAGTAGCGGTAGAGAGGGTAGTGGATGTAACCGGCCTCCACATACATAGTCTCACCACGCCTGTAAAGAGAAGCGATAGCCCTTGCTCGTAATTGCTCTCTCAGGGTGAGACGAAGAGCGTCTGCCCGGGCGAAGGTTCTGACCGCTTCCACCACAGATAAAAAAGCGCCGGTTGTGCTGATTGAATAGTAGGAAATAAGGGCACCAGATGCCCTCTTTTCGGCCTCATATACTTCCCGAAATTCAGGTCTCCCGCTAATTTCTTCCGCGGTCTTTCCGGAGGCCAAAACCTCATGAATCTGCAAAAGCTTTTCCAAATAAGGTTCAACCTGAAGAATAAGCTTCCCTCCTTGTCGAAGTTTTCTCAGTAAGACGCACATTTGGCGGCCGAACTCCGGGAAACCATAGTCTAGTTCCATTATGTAGTTATCGATGGAAATGGTGGAATTCAACATTCCGCGGAAGTTGGGAGAAGGAGGCTCTTCTAGGAGGATGACTTGATGTCGCTCCATTTGGCTGAGAATAAACGGTAATGCCTCAACTTGGTGGGATGAAAAACCAATGGTTATCATGATTCTACTGGGATGGCCAAAAGCGAACGACTAGACTTTTTGCGCCAAACCAAAATTTTGTTGATAGCGGGTCCGAAACTCCTCTTGAGTGAATGAATGCTCCTGAGTGCCCTGACATTCAACCGCATAACTGGCGCTCGTGGCTCCCATGCGGGCGGCATCGGCAAGCTCCCTTCCCAGGACCAATCCCTTGATTAAGCCTGCTCGATAGGCGTCGCCTGCTCCGGTTGGATCCAGAACCTTAGAGGGTTTGGCCACACCAATTTTCGTTTCACCTCGAGCCGTTATGATAACTGAACCATTTTCGCCGAAAGTCACAATTACAGCCCCGGTCCTTTTAAGCAGTTGGTCCCTTGGCAGCCCCGTTTTCTGAACAATCAGCTCCAGCTCGTAATCATTTGCTATAAGCAGCTTTGAACCACTAACCAAATCAGTCAACTGATCAGCCGAAAGGGAGGTAATCTGCTGACCCGGATCGAAGATGTAGGGGATGTTGTGTTCTTTGTAGCTCAGGCTGTAGTTAACCATGTCCTCAACATTTCCCGGAGCCACGATGGCGAGTCTCTCCGGAGTTTGGGCATGGTCACCTTCATAGAGAGAGGGATACTTCATGGCTCCGGGATTGAACCCGGTTATCTGATTGTCCGCCATATCTGTAGTTATGTAGGCTCCTGCGGTTAATTCCTCGGGAATGAGGCGAATTCCATCCAGAGGAAGATCATGCTGCCGCAGCCAGTTTTCGTATTTGTCAAAATCATTTCCGGCTGTAGCCAGAATAAGGGGGCGTTCCCCCAAAAGAGCCAGAGTATAAGCGATATTTCCAGCTGTGCCACCAAATTTCTCGGTTAAACCATTAACCACGAAACAAACGTTCAAGATGTGGATCTTATCGGCTAAGATATGGTCGGAGAATTTTCCTGGAAAGTCCATTATTCGATCGTAAGCCAGAGATCCGGAAATAAGAATTTGCATGCCTATCCTCCAGGTCGCTGAGCGTTTAGCGCTTAGCGTCAACTAGTCTAATGGTATAATGGTTAATTAGTCAAATCGTTGAAATCGTTAAAGTCGTTCAAGCCGTTCAAGCCGTTGAAGTCGTTCAAGCCGTTGAAGTCGTAGAAATTGTTATTGGTTAATTGGTCAAATCGTTCAACCCCAATGATCGCGGCTAAAAGCCACTCCCACAGGATAATTTCATAATTAGTGCCCATCCGGAAACTCCCTAATGTCATTCTGAGCCCTTCGCTGAGCTCAGGACAAGCTCCGCGAAAAATCTCTGCGGCCGCGCCAACCATGAGATTCTTCGTCGTCCCGCTGTTAGCGGGACATCTCAGAATGACATCCAGAAACATGGTTTCCGGATCGACACTAATTAGTCTACCTAGTTTTGTCCGTTTTGTCGGGTTAGTCGGTTAAGCCTGTTTAGCCGGGAGGCTATAAGATTGAAAAAAGAAATTCCGCGTTCCGAGTTCCGACTTCCCCCTTAAATTCTCGTCTCGCCTCATACGTCTAGCGTATGGCATCCGCTATCTCCCTCACCTTTCCCATAATCTCCTGTTCATCAATATCCGCAAGCTGCCTTCGCCCCATGACCATTCGGCCGTCTATAATCACATCACGGACATCAGCCCCTCTTGCGGCATAAACGAGGTGGGAGCAAGGCTCGTACATGGGAGTCAGATGCGGCTGGTTGAGGTCGATGGTGATCAGGTCCGCCTTCTTCCCCGGCTCCAGTGAACCAAGAATGTCAGCCATGCCTAAAGCAGCGGCCCCACCCTTTGTCGCCATCTCGACAATTTGCACCGCTGAACTTAGTGACGGATCACCCTGGTGAACCTTGTGGAGCTTGGCAGCCTTGTCCATCTCTTGGAATAGGTCCAAATCATTGTTGCTTGCACAGCCATCGGTTCCCAAGCCAACTTTTACTCCTCCAGCAAGCATTTTCGGCAGGGGCGCTACACCTGAGGCGAGCTTCATATTGCTTTCGGGATTATGTGAAATTCCCACACCGCTCTGGGCCAGTGTCTCTATCTCCTTCTCGTTTACCCTCACCGCATGATGGCAAAGAGTATCTCCATCTAAAATCCCTAAGGTGAGAAGATGCTCCACCGGCCGCTTTCCATAGCGCTGCTGCGTTTCTTCCAACTCGGCTTGATTTTCCGCCAGGTGAATTTGAAAAATGATCTTATGCTCGCTACAAATCGTTTTGGCGGCAACCAAGGTCTGAGGTGAGCAGGTGTAACCCGAATGACAAAAAACACTTGGGATGAGGCGCGGTGACTTGTTTTGCCATCTTAAGACGAAAGCCTCAGCCGCTTTCACGTTTAGCCGGGGGTCGGGAACTCCCGGAGCAGGAAAATCTACCACCCCCTGGCCGACAATCCCTCGGATTCCGCTGGCAGCCACCGCCCTGGCAGCTCCGTCTTCGTAGAAGTAGCCATCACAGAAGGTGGTAGTTCCACTTCTGATCATCTCCACCGCAGCAAGCAGGGTACCCCAGTATACTGTCTCTTCGGTGAGGTGAGATGCTTCGGCAGGGAAAATATGTTCATGGAGCCATTCCTGAAGAGGCAGATCATCAGCCAAACCCCTGAAGCAAGTCATGGCCCCATGGGTGTGCAGATTTATGAGTCCAGGCATTATTAAACATCCGGATGCGTCTAAAACCTCTCTTGCTTCGACTTTTTCCGCCATATTCGAGGCTTCCCCAATGGCCGCAATACGATCCCCCTTAACTGCTACAGCGCCCTTTTCCACAACCGTCTTTTCTTGGTTGAAGGTCAGAAGATAATCCCCGGTGACGAGTAGGTCTGCCCTGACTTTGTTGCCTTTGTCCTGCTTCATCATCTAAAGTTTCAGCGATCCAGTTGTTTTGAAACCGTTGAAGTCGTAAACGGTAAACGGTGAACGGTAAGGCGAACGAGCTGTCATCCGTTATACGTTATACGTTATCCGCAAAAGCTCACTCTTTTATTTCCTGTGTTCAGATCTCTGCTTCTTAACTACCTTTCTTCCTGTTAGCCATGAGCTAAACAGTCGACTTCTACGATTTCTACGTCTTCTAATATTTTTACGAATTCCCCAATTCTCTAATTTCCTAATCAACTACCTACCTGCTGCCAGCTGCTAGCTGTTTTCTGTCCTCTGTCGTCTGCTCTATGAGCCTAGCCCTTTATCTTCCTGGCGATGGCTCGCACCTCAGCCATGACCCTTTCCACATCCAGGGTAAGTAGTTCACGATTTCGCATCACCACCCGCCCATTAATTATGCTCAGTGTAACGTCAGCCGCGGAGGCTGCATAGACAAGATGAGAATATATATTGTAAAGTGGGGTTAGATGGGGCTTATCCAGGTCCAAACCAATAATGTCAGCCTTTTTGCCGGGCTCGAGGCAACCCACTTTGTCCTCCACCCCCAAGACTCTGGCGCCTCCTCTTACCGCTAGGTGAGTAACCGTCCTGGCCTCCATAACCGTGGGATCAAGCCGGTAGACCTTGTGGAG
>JARRNM010000276.1:2402-5861 GCA_037384945.1 Deltaproteobacteria bacterium | reverse complement strand
CAAGGAGGTCACCAGCAACATAACCGATAACGACTCAGGCCAGATGATCACCTCACACGGGTACATCCCGGGTTACAACAGTCAAGCCCTGGTTGATGACAAGCACCAGGTGGTGGTCCATGCTGAGACCTTTGGCACTGTTTCCGATCATGAGCATGTAGCGCCTCTGATGGCTGGAGCCAAAGAGAACATGCAGGCAATTGGCCGTGATGAGGATTGCTTTAGTGAGGCGATCTTTGTGGCGGATACTAACTATCACAGCCAGAGCAATCTGAAGACCTGCCAAAAGATGGAGTTGGACGCCTATATCCCTGACAGGTACTTCCGCAGAAGGGATCCCAGGTATGCGACTCAAAAGCGCTATTGGCCTAAGAAGAAAAAGTTTCGCTTAGACGACTTTCACCATGATGAGGCCAGTGATCAGTATATTTGTCCAGATGGGAAAAGGCTCAAGGTTAAGCTCAAGGAACTCTACAAAGACGGCCTTGTTTACAGGGTATATCTTGCCGAGGAGAAGGATTGTCAGCGCTGCCCTCTGCGGCTTAAGTGTCTTACTGGCCGTGGGGCGAAAAGGAAATACTTATGGGTTCCCATTGCAGTTCAGCTTACCAACCTTTCCAGAAAAATGGCCGGCAAGATTGATACTGAGAAGGGACGCAAGATCTATCCTCGCAGAATAGCCATAGCTGAGCCTGTCTTTGCCAACATCCGGACACACAAACGTTTGGATCGTTTTACTCTGAGGGGTAAGATCAAAGTAGATATCCAATGGATGCTCTATTGCATGGTTCACAACATAGGCAAAATAGCAAACTACGGCTTCACCTAGATGAGCCTGAAGGAGGGGGGAATCTCAGAAAATAGATAAAACCAAAACATTACCCGAGAAAAGATACAACGGGAAAACTCGACTGAGCAAAAAGACCATTTAAAACAGGATTGCCTTCCTCTCAAACGGCTTAATCGACAGTCTCTACTTTAATCTACAGTCAGGCCCCTTCTGTCTCGTGTTAAGATGTAGTATTCTGCCATTCAGAGTTTAGACTGTGCATTAAGGGATGGAATGCAAAGTTTCACCAAGGCAGCACTGTCAAAAACATTAACACTAGAGATACAAACCAAGCCCTCTTCCTCATTACAAAAGCCCTCGCTTTCGCACTGGTAGTGCTAAATCTAGTATTGTCGAAGTTTCTTACACCTACCTCTTATACTAGCCGTTGAATTTGATAAAACGTTTTCTTTGTATTTTTGGAAAGTTGCACCTTTAGCACAGTAAGTGGAAATCGGGATTATTTACATATTGCTCACCCTGTCGCAATCGATATTAAACGATTGTGTGAGGTAACTATAAGATAATTAAAGATAAAATCGGCAATCGCCTAACCTGGCACAAAATCTGCCCACGTTAAGAGTGTTACAGTGCATCCTTACCTAAACTGGTAAGATTCCAGTTGGTTTGTTTCCAGCCTAGCGTTAAACGGATAAGATCCGAATTCTTCGCAGATAAGAAAGGGGGTGAAACAAATGACCCGATGTAGAGGGAAGCCGCTTTCAGTTTTGTTAATGGCCACTTTCATTATTGCACTTTGTGCCCCAGCATACGCGACCCTTGTTCCAAACGGGAGTTTTGAGTCCGCATCTGTGGACCCCGGTGGAGGCTTTATAACTTTGGGGTCAGGAAGTACAGCTATAACAGGATGGACAGTAACTGGTCACTCGATTGATTACATAGGAGGGTATTGGCAAGCATCAGATGGCGACAGGAGTATCGATCTGAGTGGAAGTGGTCTAGGTGGCATTGAGCTTACCACAGCTTTTGAAACAATCGTTGGTAGCGAATACATATTGACTTTTGACATGGCTGGCAATCCTGATGGCCCTCCTTCAGTGAAAGAGCTTGTGGTACAGGTTGGATCTGTGGTTGAACTGTTCACTTTTGACTCAACAGGTCAAACTCGCGATAACATGGGATGGGAAGAAAAATCACTCGCTTTCTTTGCGACGGATACAACAACGGCGCTCATTTTTCGTAGTATTCTGGATACTTCCGGCGTGCCCCCCTATTATGGAGCGGCCCTTGATAATGTGAGTGTGGATGCTGTTCCTGAGCCGTCCACCATCCTTCTTCTTTTGTCGAGTATTGTTGGCCTAACAGCATTTGGTAGAAAATTCAGGAAGTAAGAAAGAAACTCAGTAACCGGATGCGAGAGGCAGGGTCACAAGTTGACCCTGCCTTCTTGGTTTGGTAACTGGTGATGGCATACTTGAATCTAAACTCTGCCTCCTCCTCATGTGCCTACCACATTTTGGGCAAAATCCTTTCGAGAGAATAGTGTGAATCAAGGGATGCTAATCTAAACTTTGCTTCCCTTTTGTTTTTCTGACTGACTGAGTACCTAATACTCTAATCTAATCTTTGTTCTGAAAAATCTCGCCACTGGATATGGTAGTCAGAAAGGTAAATTACTTCTTGAAGGGCCGATGGGTGAATTTGCGCCTGCCCTCTGCATAGTCTGCCACAATTTGGCCGGAACCCCTGATTTGCCACTTGTAGATTACCAAACCTTCCAATCCCACGGGGCCGCGGGCGTGGATCTTGCTGGTGCTTATGCCCACCTCGGCCCCCAGGCCATAGCGAAAGCCGTCACTAAAACGGGTGCTGCAGTTCCAAAACACATTGGCTGAATCCACAAGGCTCAAGAAGAGGTTTGCAGTGACCTGGTTTGCGGTGACGATGGCATCCGTGTGGCCGGAACCATAGGTATTGATGTGCTCTATGGCCTCCTCCACGCTATTCACAACCTTGACTGCCAGGATAGTATCCAGGTATTCGGTGCGCCAGTCCTCCTCTGTGGCGGACATCACTTCGATGATCGCCTCGGTCTCAGGACAACCCCTCAGTTCCACCTCGTGGGCGGAAAGGGCTTTCTTAATCATTGGGAGAAATTTGCCGGCTACTGCCTGGTGGACGAGTAGTGTCTCCGCTGCGTTGCATACGGCGACGTATTGACATTTCGCATCCACCACTATGTTACTTGCCATGGTCAGGTCTGCGTCTTCATCCACATAGAGGTGGCAGATACCGTCGGCATGGCCCAGGACAGGAATGTTGGAATTGTCCATAATAAACTTGACAAACTCGTTTGAGCCCCGGGGAACGAGAAGATCAATACTCTCGTCCATCTTGAGCATTTCCTCCACGTGCTCCCGGGTTTCGAGCAGCTGCAGCCAGCCCATGGGTATGCCCGCCGACTCGCTCGCTGAGACAATGACGTCAGCCAGAGCGCGATTGGTGTGAGCAGCCTCACTCCCGCCTTTGAGGAGCACTCCGTTGCCGCTCTTTAGGCATAGAGTTGAAATCTGGACGAGGGCATCCGGCCGCGATTCAAAAATCACGCCGATAACCCCAATTGGACAGGTTACCTGGTAAAGCTCCAGTCCCTCATCTAGTTCCCGAGC
>JARRNM010000276.1:0-2340 GCA_037384945.1 Deltaproteobacteria bacterium | reverse complement strand
GTCAAATTTCAGCCTCTTCAAAAGAGGTTTGGCCAAATTGTTTTTCCGGCTGGAAGCAAGGTCTTTCTCGTTGGCCTCCAAAATTTCTTCTTTGGTCGTCCACATTGCCTCGACGATTGCCTGAAGTGCCTTGTTCTTTAAAGCAGTCTCGATGGCGGCCAATTGAATCGCAGCTTTTTTTGCGGCTTTTGCAGCCGTCCTGATATCCATGATATAGTTTCCTCTCAAACGAAAAAATCATTACCACAGTCACGATATTTTGATGAATACTCGATTCGCCCACTCGAGTCAACAGAACACGGTGTTACCGGCGAGGGGCCTCGAATGACTCATGCTTTGTCCCCAGTCAGAAAGATGGTAAACGGTTTGGACCACGCTTTTTCATCGGTTCACTGTTCACTGTTTACCAAACGCTATCTTATGCCGCTTTAGTATGCACGCACCTGTTAGTTCTACAAGGTCTTGACCACTGCAATTGTGATATCATCCTCTTGAGGTAATTTACCGCGGAATTTGCTGACCCCATCTAGAACGGCTTCCAGGATTGCCTCGGCTGACTTTTGAGCATTCTCACGGATAATTTGGTGCAGACGCTCTTTGCCGAAGAGCTCTCCCTCACGGTTGTGGGTCTCCCAGATGCCGTCGGTGCCGATGAGAATAATCGCTCCCTCGGTCTCGATGGTCTTGTCAGCCTGTTGGTAGCGATAGTCTTCCTCCACTCCCAGGACCATCCCCGGTCCCATAAGCTCCTCTATCATGTCCTTGGCCGGATCATAAAATAAGGCCGGGTCATGTCCGGCTCTGACCCAGCTAATGCCGCGTGAGCCTTGATCCAGCATGAGAAAAAAGAGGCTCATGAACCTTCCGCTATCCCGCACATCGGCATAGAGAAGCCGGTTAACCTGGGTGAGACACTCGGCCAGGTTATCCGGTCTGGTTACCAAGCCTCTGATGAGGGCTCTGGCAGTGGCCATGAGCAGGGCCGCTCCAACTCCATGGCCGGTGACATCACCGACTGCTATGCCAAAGCGGGAACAATGGTGGTCCTCACAAGGGAAAAAGTCAAAGTAATCCCCACCGGTCTCGTCGCAGTAGACACTTTTGGCGGCGATATCGAAGCCGGACAAGTCGGGGATCACTTGGGGCAGGAGGTTTTGCTGGATTTCCCTGGCCACTTCCAGAGACTTGCGGATCTGCATCCTGTCCTCAAGCTGAGGAACCATTTCGTTGAAGTTTTTGGCCAGGAGATCGCGCTCGTCGCCAGTCTTTATATTAATTCGGGCTGTAAAATCGCCTTTCCCCAGACGCTTAAAAGCTTCCACCATAGCGAATAAGGGGTTGATCATTGCCCGAGCGAACCACCAACCAGCCAAAAGGAGTAAAAGGATGACGCCAAGGGCAACAACTCCGGTAATCAGCCACTGCCCTCTAACCAGAGAATCCAAAGTTTCGCGAACCTGGTTTAATTGTTTCAAGATTACCTTCTTGGGGACGATGAGTACCAAATTCACGTTCTCCACTGCATGGGCATAAGCCCAAACAGAATCCACCCCATAATAGTTCATCTCTAGATACCCTGACTTGTGAGCTCTAATTTCTCGCTCAAGGTGATTCATTTTGCTCGGATCAGAAGAAGCCAAGCGCTCCAAGCCCATAACACCGATCCAGGTGGCGGCATGTTCCACATAGTCTTTTCGAGCCACCACCCAGAGGGCGTGTTCATGGGTGTCTTCTTTTGTCCCTGACCAGACAACGAAAGAGCGCATTGCCGGCGACCATTGGGAAGACAGTGCATGGATTTTCAGAATCTCGGAGAGGAGCACGTCGATTGCCGCTACTCCTGCAAATGATCCATCAGGAAGACGGATGGGCATGGAGACGCTCATGATTACCTGGCGAGTGGTAGCATCTATGTATGGGCGGCTCCATACCAGTGTTCCCCTCTTTTTGGCCAAGGTGTACCAGGGACGATTGTGTGGGTCATAGTTGGCAGGATAACCCCCGTGGCCGGGATAGGCTGCCAGAATCCCACTCTCGAGGCTGACATACTGCCAGTAGAGGATGTCGCCCAGTTCGCTCTCGATCTCTTTGTGCAACGGAAGAAGTTTGCTCAAACGAGAAGCATCTCTAACCGCAGCTCGCTGGTCGGTTTCCCCTCTGAGGAAAAAGACCTGATGATCAAAGCTTACAGACATGGGTTCCGTTCCGTCACCAGAAGTACCCTTTTTATAGTTAGGGGAGACTTTCAGATCCCGAGGGGCTGTGACTGGGTGGTCGTAGTCCCGAGCGAAATAGAGCTTAGTTGTCGCATTTGGCGGTTCGGAGAGAAAGCGCTCTGCA
>JARRNM010000275.1:0-3511 GCA_037384945.1 Deltaproteobacteria bacterium | reverse complement strand
AAAAGTGATAAATTGGGAAGATAAATGCCAACAGTAGGCAGTAGAAGGAGCAGCCGGTGGAGCCGTGATTGGGGCAAAGCAAGGATTTGGCAAACGGTAAAGGGTAAGCAGCAAGAAAAGTTAGGAGCGGGGGATTTTTTATCTGATCGATTTTGCTCTCAAGCACGACGATATTTGTGCTGTCAACGGATATCTTTTATGATCTTACCGTAACCCGTTGTCCACGCAGCATTGAATACGGAGAAATAAAGAGTGGAACTCTACTTGCAAAAAAGGTTCACTGGGATGATCAATTCTTGGCCAGAAAGTTAGAATAAGTGCACAAACTTAGAAATGGTAAAAATCTGCCTTGAAAACCCGCCCTCTAAATTTGCAGGCATTGGCACTTAGTTAGAACGAACGTCTCGTGGCAATTTCCACCTCACCCTTGCTGGTACGAAATATGCGTAATCTGACCACAGACCACGCGCTAATGCAGTGGCCCTCACCCGGGCATTCGACTTGGTAAAGGAAGCCCACAATGCATACATAGGCAAGCGGAATCAACTGCTCGAGCAAAGCATAGCTCTCAGAGAGGCAGTAAGGGGTGAGATTTTAGAGTAAGATTCATAACAACAAAAATCGAGGTAATAGAACTTTAAGAACAACCTCCTTGTAGTAAGTTAACGGCTTGGCAAGGTGCCCCTCTGAACCTTGCCTTAGTCCCTCATCGGCAACAGTGCTCCGGCTGGTGAGGGACATTTTTTATGGTTACTTCACTCAGTAATTAGGGAACGTTTTTTGGGAAATAGAATTATCTGGGGAAATGGAGCCGGTCAGTGGTCAAGTTAAGTCAAAGCTCAGTCCTCGGAGCCTCGGTCGATTGCCCTAAACCTTGCCCGGGTACCGGCTTCTCGCTTGGATCCTTCCTTGCTTCATGGCAAACAGTTCGCGGTCAGCTCTACCGAGCAGACTGGTTAAATCAGAACCATCTTCCGGGAAAGTGGCTATCCCGAAGCTGACTTGAAGCCGGACCTCAATTTCCTGGTCGAACAGATAGACAGTGCTCATTATTCGTGAGTTAATCTCATCAGCCTTTTGTCTGGCCCTAGCCCGGTCAAAGCCAGGTAGCACCACCACAAACTCATCTCCGGCATACGCTACAGCATAAGCTGGATCCTCCAGCGATTGCTGAATCGTTAAGGCCACCTGCTGGATTGCCCGGCTACCATTGAGGTGACCGTGAGTATCTACCACCTCCTTGAAATGGTCGAGGTCCATGAATATGAGAGAAAGGGAAGAATTGGCGGTCTTGCCGGCTTCAATCAGCTCAGTTAGAGACTGGTATAGGTAACGGGTGTTGAAAAGACCGGTCAGGTTGTCGTGGATGGCCAGGTTTTGAATACGTTGATATCGGTTGGCGTTCTCAACAGCGATGGCCGTATAACCAGCGATGAGCTTGACCAATGCCACCGCTCTGGCACCTAGGTCGCGGGGATTGACAACTTCGATTACTCCCAAGGTCCTGCCGCCGTAAATGACAGGCACACAAATGAGCGATTTGGTGGTGAAATTGGATAGTTGATCCACACGTTTCGAGAAGAGTTCACATGTGCGGACGTCAGTTATGATCATGGGTTCCTGCTTGAGGGCAACCTGGCCGGCAATGCCCTCACCCAAGGGCAGACGGAAATTCTTGAGTTTTTCAAGATCCAGGTCAACGCTAATTTCAAAACGTAGTTCGCCTGCAGCTTCGTCGAGGAGAAGTAGGGACCAAACTTCCGCAGGGAGAAGTGCCGAGACTTTTTGCAGAATTTTTTGGAACAAGCGCTTGGAGTCCAACTCGGCGGTTAAGGATTTGCTGAGCTCCAAACAAGAAAGCAGATCAGAGTAAGTCAGAGGGCTTTCAAGGTCCATAGAAATCTCCTCTACCTGTTTTGGATTCCTAACTATAATAGCATGCAAATTCTCCGGATTAGAATTTAGAGAACAGATGAAGGCCAGTGGATACCAGAGAAGAGAATTGGGTAGTCGGAGTAAGCTATCCTTGCATGAGGCCCCAGTGAAACAGTCGCCACAGACGCCCCAGTGGAAACGGCCAGGGCTTTCCACAGGGTAAAAATTTCACCCCAGTACGATGCTTCGCACCTACGGGGCAGGCGGGGTGAGCATGGAGCGCGGCGCGGAGGGTCACTCGGCCCTAAGAATTATACACTAGGCACCAGAGCTTCGCTCAAATAAAGCTTCGGATCACTTGGCCTCACTGTCATTTGTGAAAAGAGGTGAGGCCACTAAAAATGGCCCGGGCCAAGGGGCTTACATGTTTTTGGACATATTAATCAAGGCTACGAAGGATTTAACGAAAATTCACCTGAGATCTAAAATTGCGCTTGTTTGATTAAAGATATTGTTTATCGGACAATTCAGAGACAAACCTAAGGAACTCTAAGGGTAAGATAAAGTTCCATATTCGTTTTGAGGAGAATGATGAAAAAAGAAGTCATTCAATATGTAACATGCGCTCACTGCGGGGCCCGGGTACATATGAAGGATGCGGTTCAGTTTAAGAGTGTCTTTATATCTGGAGAGCATTACCATTGTAAAGAATATGATCCCACCGACAGATGGGATTGCACGATTGATGATGTGCCGATGCACTACGAGGACTGTGAGCCGGTCATCCAGTCGGCGGGGGAACATCTGCGCCTGGTTGACTCAAGGGAACCATGAGTAAGCGGTAAGAAGTGAGCGGGGTCGCCACCCACCTCGCCTTGCTCGCATGGCGGGCAAGGTGGTGGGCAGGCACGACCGTCTTCACGGTCTGGCCACAGCAATTCATGAAACATTCGGGCAAGAGGTTTCAATATGATAAACGCCTATCGACTTTGCTCCGCAAGTGCTGTTGAGGGCTGAGTCATTCCCTCCGCTTACGCTCGGTCTGCTGCCCTTGCAGGGCGGAGGTCCTTTGAAGCAGAGACGATGGCAGCCCGAGCTGCGGATGTGCCAGCCTTTGCTGTTCCACTTGGGTAGAGTTGTTTCTCTCAGGAGGCAAAGGCTGGCCACATACGCCGCTTCGGGAATATCCCAGCCCTCAGGTTTCATGCATGCGGATTTAACCCGATACGCATTATGATAATTTGGCTTGACCACAATGTAGCGACGTAGGTACTGTGTAGGCAAGGTTCCAGGAAAAAAATGTAATTACTGGGGATGGCGCATCAAGAAACTGACAGGATGAGGTGAAATTATTTCCAGCCAATGGGCTCGTATCCCTTTTCGCGGAGACATCTGTCAACAAATTGCCGAAATACAGGGTCTGGCTCACGTGAACGGAAAAGTCCCTGGAGACATCCTACAGCGGCACCGCCCGCACCACCTGCAGCAGCACCTCGCCCGACACTACCTAAAACGGCCCCGGTAGCAGCACCGCCTGCAGCGCCAATCGCTCCCCCCATCGCAGTACTTTCTGCCACCTTGCCGCTGGAACTTGAAGAGGTGCCATACTCTTTGGCCAAACGTATACACTCGTCGA
>JARRNM010000274.1:0-3586 GCA_037384945.1 Deltaproteobacteria bacterium | reverse complement strand
AGACGGCGATCGGGCAAAAGAAAGCAACCCTGCGGACGCTTCACTAGCCCGGATGTTTCATGAATCACTTGCTACGACCGAGGATATGGCCGTCCTTCCGGGCGTCCTCGGGTGTCGCACCTTGCGACGTACCGTTCAGGTACGCCTCGGGTCCAATCCCGCGGTAGCGCGGGACGATTGGCCGGCGGCACGTCCATCTTTACGGTCTCGCGACAGCAATTCATGGAACATCCGCGCTACGCAACTCAGTGTAGATCGCTACCGCCTGCTAATTAACAAGTCTTTTGATGCCTTCCTTTAATACGGGGACGTTGAAGTTGATTAGTAGGCCCACCTTTATGCCCGAAAGCTTCAGGTAGGTCAACAGTTGTGCCTCATGGATTGGCTGTATGCTGTCACACGCTTTCAATTCTACTATCAACTGGTTTGAGATCACAATATCCAGTCGATAAACACAATCCAAATTTACCCCTTTGTACGTTATGGCTATTTCCTTTTGTCTTTCATAAGGAAGGTTTCTCAGTCCAAGTTCTATACAAAAACATTCTTCATAAGTACTTTCCAGCAGCCCGGGCCCTAGCGCCTTGTGTACCTCAATTGCTGCACCAATGACGCCGCCAGTGAGATCGTTTACGTTCATAGTGCCCCCCTTTAGTGTGTACAGCTTTCCGGCGAAGCCGGAGGTTTCTTTTCCCTGGCCAGAGGCCTGTCCCGCTGAAGAGCGGGGCTCCCGGCCAGGGAAAACTCCACCTTCTCTGTGCGCTCTGTGCCTCTGTGGTGCATCTATCTACTTTAATACATTTTGGGACATCTTGGACATTCTGCAAAATGTACTTGTCACATTACAATTTGGCTGAGAAGCCGTTTCAGATCAGTACGGATCCGAAGTTTCTCTGGCTCGGCGAGAAGCACAGGGAGGCATTGGCCGTGCTGAAGTACGGCATCATCAACAATCAGGGCTTTGTTCTGCTTACCGGTGATGTGGGTACCGGAAAGACAACGCTGATCAATGCTCTGGTGAACAGCCTGGGTAAAGACACGATAGTTGCGGTTATTTCCGACTCCAAACTTGACAGACAAGAGTTCTTTAACCTCATTGCCAGAGCTTTCAAAATTAATAAAGTATTCAAGGATAAATTAGATTTTACTATATATTTTAGCCAAGTTCTAAATGCTGCCTATAAAAGTAATAAAAAAGTCTTGCTTATTATCGACGAAGCACAGAATATCTCCCTGGAATTACTAGAGGAGATTAGATTATTATCGAATATTGAAATTCCTGAAAGAAAACTTCTGAATATATTCTTGGTCGGGCAGAACGAATTTAATAACATCTTAATGAGAAACGAATGCAGGCCTCTGAGGCAGAGGATCACGGTAACTTACAACATCGATCCTCTGACGGAGAAAGAAACAAGAGAATACATTGCCCATAGGCTAAAAATCGCCGGCACCAAAAGGGAGATCTTTGATAAAAAGACTATCCGTAATATATACTCCTTCTCGAAAGGTTATCCACGCCTGATAAACATCATTTGTGACCATGCCTTACTCACCGGTTATGTCAAGGATCTCCCCACAATTACGCCTAAAATCATTAAAGAATGTACTAAAGAACTGATTCTACCCGGTGAGACCAATCAAAAGAAGGCTCGCGAAGAAAGAGGCAAAAAAGGTAAAAGATTCAGGAAAAAAGCTATCCTTTACACTTGCGCCCTCTTCCTTTTGATTCCTCTTATCTATTCTCCCGTTGCAACCACCATAAATAGTTACATGACTAGTGTTGTAAACTTTTACGACCAATTGTTTGAGGGATTTTCACTTCCGGCGCACAGCCGCAACGCGGTGGAGTCTGAAGAACTCCAATCTGAAAAGACCATTGGGGAGTCGACTGCGCGCAAGGAACAGCAATCTGAAGTAGAATTACCAACTGCTTCCAAAGACACTCCAAACACAACTGAACCTTTAGAGAGCAGATCAGATAGTATTTCGGGGCCTTCTCAAAGAGCCATTGACCTCAAGGATTTCAAGATAGTAATTCCTTTTGAGTACAATTCTAATGAAGTGGTTGAGAGCGCTTATATAGATCTGAACAGTGCGGCTGCTGTTGCCCTGAAGGATCCCGAGGTGATCATAGTTGTCAAGGGTTACACTGATACTAAAGGTTCTGATGCTTACAACAGGCAACTTTCAACATTTCGCGCGAATATGGTGAAAAGCTATCTCATTGGTCAGGGAGTGAGTCCTGAGAGGATCAAGGCGATTGGGATGGGGGAGGAGGGTGCGATAGAGTCCAATATGGCTGAGGCGGGGCGAAGGGCCAATAGGAGAGTAGAGGTAGAGATCAGAGGTCAGAAGTCAGAGGACAGATGACAGAAAACAATTTCAGATTTCGGATTGCGAATTTCGAATTTAAAGGCCAGGATCCAAGATGCAGGATGCAATGAGCATCGGGCATGGAGAAATACAGCTGACATCAAGAGGAATCTGTAAACGCAGATGAACCAGTTGTCTGTGTCGGTCAATTTATGGTAAGTGAATCAAAGACTGATTAGAGCTAAGAGATGGAGAGGAAAGAAGCCAGGATCGCTTAGGCAGTTCCGTGCCGTAGGCTCTACCCTCCGGGGCGCAGTCCCTTACGGGACGGAGTCGAGTCGGAGGCCAGCATTCCTGAACTTACAGATCCCTCAGCCCCGACCCGTGATCTCTGAATCATAGGAGGTTTTGATGAAATATCGACGTATTGAGATTTCGTTGTTATTGGTAGTTTTGTTTATGGTCTTCTCATGTGGTGGGAGTCCTGAGCAGAAGCGTGCCAAGTATATGAAGCGCGGTGATGGTTATTTTGAAAAGCAGGAATACAACAAGGCCATCATCGAATACAAGAATGCAATTCAGGCTGAGCCCAATTTTGCTCGGGGGCATTATCAGTTGGGCCTGGCTTATTTGAAAACCTCTCAACCGCGGGAGGCATTTCAGGAACTATCCAAGGCGGTTGATATTGACCCTAGCAATCTGGATGCGCAGCTTAAATTGGGGCAGTTCTTCCTTTTGGGAAAACAGACCGAGACTGCGAGGGAAAAGGCTACAATGGTCTTGGAAAAAGAGCCTGAAAATCTGGATGGTCTCTTTTTGCTCGCGGGCGTACTCATGCAGGAAGGAAATCCCGATGAAGCCACAAAAATACTCAGTCAAGTAACAGCCCAGGACGCTGAGAATGTCAAGGCCTATCTTTCACTGGCAAGCATTGCTCAGAGTCAGAAAAAATTGGATGAAGCCAGGGACTATCTCAATAAAGCGGTTGAGGTTGACCCGGACAGCCCAGGACCTCGAATTGCACTTGCCCGATTTCTTGAACAGACAGGACAATATGATGAAGCAGAAAAGGAAATTAAAGAAGCTATTGTCAAGAATCCAGACAATGTCTTGATCCAGGCAGATTTAGGCAACTTTTACGTTCGTCGCGGGGATATGGAAGCAGCAGAGAGGACGTTTCTGAAAATGGCAGAGGTGGCCCCTGACCAGGTGGGGCCGAAGATGACTTTAAGTGCCTTTTATGCTTCTCAGAGAGATTGGCAAAAAGCAT
>JARRNM010000273.1:0-14482 GCA_037384945.1 Deltaproteobacteria bacterium | reverse complement strand
GGGCAAAAAATTGTCCCGCCCAAAAGACCCTCTTCCTCGCACACCAAAAGCACATCGCGAAACAAAGGCACAATCTCACCCTTCATGGAAGAGACAAAGCAGGCAATGGTGCTGTGATCAGGCTTCACCCCACAACTGAGCGCCATAAAGACCACATTCTCCCGGCAGGCTTGCTCTATCCTCCTAGAGCCTGTCAGCCCTCTCGAGTAGGCAAACAAGACCACCTTCAAAAGAATCTTGGGATCATAGGCCAAACGCCCTGTCTCGTCATTTTTATACTTCTCGTCGAAAACAGACAGATCCATGCGGTTTTCTACAAGAGTGTGAATGGCGAACTCTAAAGTCCCTGGTGCTAGTTGATCTTCCAACGAGATAGGAAGCATGACCATTTGTTTGTAGTCATATTGCTTATACTTTGCCATATCTCACCTGATTAGATTCTTTGTAATCGTCTCTCTACATTATCCACTAGCACTTTCTATCATAGACTATCTAAATTATGAATAGATAAAATAACTTATCACTAATAAATATTCATATTTTATGCTGGACTTATTATGGAATTACTTAACTGAAATATCGGTAATCTAGGTGGGAAAAATGGGACGCAATACGAGCTTTGCCGATGGACTTTTTCGACACTCTCGTATGATATGTAAAGTCATATCAAAAGGGTTAGGAAAGTTTAGATATTAACGATGTATCTTCATCAGCGCAGAGAAGCCTACCATTTGAATACAGCACATGCCATCGCTAGTCCACCGCCAGTTGCGCAAAAAAGAACCACATCCCCTGGCTGGGGACCTTTCCCTTCAACCAAAGCATCGTCCAGGGCCATTGGAATACAAGCGGCACCAGTATAGCCCCATTTGTCCATTATCCAGTGGGTTTTTTCAAGCGGCTGATTTAGGCGTTGCATCACATCTTTGATTGTGTTGACATTCATCTGTGTGAAAAGAAAGAAATCAACCTCGTCCACTGACGCCAAGCCAGCCTTGACAACCGTCTGGTGGATCAGGGGAGGCCAGTTCTCGCTGTTGAAGGTGGCGGGGAATTTCTCCACAAATTGAATAACAGGACGATTGAGTGCGCTGTTGTTGATGGGTGAGACTGCCCCTCCCGTATATATTCCCAATGACTTGTAGTAGCGTCCCTGCGCGATCAGCTTTGAAGCGAGGTAGCCCGGCTGGTCGCTGGTGGTCAGCACCACTGCACCTGCCCCATCTGCAAAGAGAGTGCAAGTATATTTGTCATGATAATTAATGAATCTGGTCATATTGTAGCCACCAATGACCAAAACATTGTTGATGTCAGTGTCTGCGAAGATTTGCTTGGCGGCAATGTCCAGGCCTGCAACCCAGGCAGCACAGGCACAATTAACATCAAAAGTCGCACCGTTTTCAGCACCAAGCTTATGCTGAACAATGGTGGAGGTAGCTGGGCTGATGTAATCTGGCGTGTCAGTACCCACCACAATCAGGTCGATATCGGTGGGAGTGAGGTCAGCTCGCTCAAGGGCCTGGCGAGCGGCGGCAGTACACATGTCGCTGGTGCTCTCGTCGGCAGCAGCCACGTGGCGCTCCGCAATACCCACCCTTTCCCTGAGCCAAGCGTCTACATCTCCGATGAGCGGTTTAAATTCGGCGTTGGTCATAATGCGGTCCGGCACATAGCGGCCTGTACTGACAATCTTGGCATAACGATTTGTCATAATGCGCTCCTAGATCTTCCTTATAAGATTATTAAGAGTATTAACCAATTCCCCTGGTTGCCTGGCCGGCATTAGTTGGCCGAACTCAGTCGTAAGGTAGAGTCGGTTCGGGTGCATAAATTGACTCAAAAGCCCGCTTCCTAATAAGTAAGCTTAACTGGTAATCAAGGCGAAGGGAAACTGGATGCTGGTACATTAACCCAACAATGGTGAGATAAAACTTTGATGAGAAATGTAATCCCACCTTCTTCACTGCCAAATTGGAGATTACATCCCTCAATTTAAACGCGGCCGGGTTGTAGTTCTACACAATATGTTGAGGTTTCTTATAGCCCGGGCGTCTTCGGCGGATGAACTCCGGATCTACTATATATGTTTGGCGCACCGCTGAAATAGGCTCCAGATAGCCCTGAGCCTGCCTGTCCTGTTCAGCTGCCTGCTTTCTGCTGGTTAGTGTCTAGTATTCCCCAAGCCCCGCCCTTTGCACCAACACACTTACCACTGATTCATAAAGTTCTCTGCCGCTACTAAGAAGCTGCTCTAGCGTGTGTTGATACTTTCTCCTCCTGGGATATTCTTCTAGGAGGCTGAGATTGGCCTGAGCAATTCGATAGGCACCACTAATCGCGGCCCTAAGGAGTTCGCAGACAACCAAAAGATCCGAAAGCAGATGACCCTCGCACCGTTTTCCCGCCCTGGCCACCTGATCAAGTGTTTTACTGGCCTCTTCCATTATTCCAGTGGGACATTCGATTGCCTGCTGCAGTGCCATTAAGACCTCTGTCTTGCCTTTGCCGAAGGTTCTGGCCTGGGCAAATCGCACATAGGCCCTGCCGTCTTCCTCACGGAGATGGCTAAGGGTAGCCGATGATTTTTTCACCTCCTGGAGCAAGTCTTTCCATTCAGCATCAGAGGAGTCCTGGCAACGCTGAAGTTCCACCTTAACTATTTTCTCAAGCAACGCCAGAGCCACACAAGCTCCATGGGCTGCAGCAGCGCCGCCTCCCGGCACAGGCTTGGGTCTGGCAAGGTCGTCTATGAACTGATCAACCATAATTTCCTTTCCGGGCCATCACCTATGATGTTTGACTGCACCGCTTTTAATGCTTATCAGAGATTATCTTGCCTTAGCCTGATTGAGCAAATTATTAAGCATTGGTGATTCTTGGTGATTGGCGAAGAATACAAGATACTGCTTAAATTGTCATATGGGAAAAGGAGTGGTGCACATGAAGGCCATAACCATCAATGAGTTCGGTGGGCGGGAGAAATTGCAGTTAATGGATCTCCCGCTACCTGAAGTCAAAGAAAATGAAATCCTGGTCAAGATAAAGGCTGCTGGGATCAACCCTGTAGACTGGAAGATACGGGAAGGATACATTAAAGATCTCTTTCCATACGATTTTCCCATTATCCTGGGTTGGGACGCGGCGGGAATTGTGGAACAAGCTGGCTCGAAGGTGACACGCTTTGGGAAGGGAGATGAGATTTTTGCCTATTGTCGTAAACCCTCCGTCCATGGAGGTGCGTACGCGGAATATATTGTGTTGGAAGAAGAGCATGCAGCTATAAAGCCGAAAAATATCTCCTTTGAAGAGGCAGCCTCAATTCCCCTTGCAGCCCTTACCGCTTATCAGTCTTTATTTGATGCTGCCAAAATCAAACCAGGAGAAACCGCTTTGATCCATGCTGCTGCGGGAGGAGTAGGAGGCTTCGGGGTACAACTGGCTAAAGACCATGGTGCTGTCGTCTGGGCGACGGCTAGCGGCGGTAACCAGGAATACGTCAAAGACTTAGGTGCTTCTCAGGTAGTGGACTATACCCAAGAGGACTTTCGCCAGGCCATCCGTTCACAGCATCCGGATGGTCTTGATGTAGTTTTCGATTGCCTTGGAGGAGAGGTACTTCAAAAGAGCTCCGAGATAGTCAAAAGAGGCGGACGGCTGGTAACAATTGTTGATGATCCCGCTGGTTTGGCAAGATCAGATATACATAAGGAATTTGTCTTCGTGGCCCCCAATAGCGCACAATTAACTGAGCTGGCCCGGATGGTAGAGCAAGGACGTTTAAAGACTTACCTCTCGCAGGTTTTTGATTTTGGCGTAGAAGAAGCAAGAAAGGCCCATGAACTGAGCGAGTCCGGACATACCCGAGGGAAAATGGTCATCGCTGTATCAAAGTAGGTGTTAGAAGGTATGTTTGATCAAATCTGAGAGCCACCGCTTAAGCGAGACAGACGAGAAAGGGGCAAAGCGAGAAATGAAGAAAACAGGTGCAGGATGTCCCATCTCCACCTTTCTCGCTTTTCTAGCCTTTCCCGCTTTTCTCGCAATCGGCCACAGCACTTTCTAATCCAGTTGTAATAACCAAAATGACAAGATTGCTATAAATATGACGAGAAAATTCGACCATGTCCTTATAATCGCCGACATCGAGGGGAGTTCAGGGTGTTGGAACCGCCGGGCCTCGAAATTTGTCACTGACGAGTGGAGTCGCGCCTGTGTAGAAATGACCCTGGATATTAACGCTGTGGTCAGAGGATTATTGGATGCGGGAGTGAAGAAAATCACTGTGAAGGACTTCCACCGGACCGGCTACAATCTCCTTCCGGAAATGATTGATCCCCTGGCCCGGGTTGTCCTGGGTTACCGGCAGGGTCCGGTGCCAGGCCTGGGAAATCCTGGTGACGCCCAGGCGCAAGCGGCAATTGCCAAAATAAACTCCTATCCTATTGACAAGTCTGACGGGCCCGCCCTCTTCAACACCCAGTCATGGAGAGCCGGCCTGGTACGAGGTGCATTGGAATCTCTCAATAATTTCGCCACTGGACCGTATGCTACCTCCGGCCCCTTGAGGGCAGAAGTAACCATGTGGGACGGCGAAAGATCGGCTCGCAAACTTGCTCACAGGTGGGGCTTTGACCATGAGGGTGGCCGAATCTTTATTGAGACGGCAGATATCCATCAACTTTACAGAGAGCTGATCAGACTCTGCTATCTTACTCCCTTGACTGAGAAGATCCTCCCCTGGGGGCTTTTTTTCTACAACTTGACCGGCCGGCTTGGGCTTGAGTGGGTGCGGTGGCGTCAGCGGCCGGCGTTGACGAGATATAAGTTGTCCGGGCAGAAGGAGATCAACAATTAGTCGGCCTGCTCTGAGGGATGTGTGATGGGAGAGGTATGACAGTTGTGGTTTTTTTATCTCACATCCCATATTCCCTATCGCACTTGTTGCACGGTTTGGCGAACCAAACATGAAAGAGAGCAAACATGGTATTCACCGGTCATGACGTTTCCGCCCTGGATAGAATGGAGGTTTTGCAGTATTTGTTTCACCCGAGGAAGGAGCAGATTAAATCCCCACCCGAGGGGGTCACTGATTTTTTCATACCCGTGGAAGAAGGAGTAAGACTTGGCGCGCGCCTTTATCTTGCGGAAGCCAAAGAACCGCACCTGCTCTTTTTTCACGGTAACGGTGAGATCGCCAGTGACTACGACCCCATCGGGCCGGTCTACAATAGCTACGGCATAAGCTTTCTGGTAGTGGACTATAGGGGCTACGGACGGAGCACCGGAATACCCACTGCCAGCAACCTGCTCTCTGACGCTCACACGATCTTCAGGGAACTACTCGCTTGGCTGAAGAAGCAAGATCGAACCGGGCCGCTGATCATTATGGGCAGATCCCTAGGTAGTGCACCAGCTCTCGAAGTAGGATTTTCATATCAAGATGAAATTTCCGGACTGATTTTGGAGAGCGGTTTTGCCAGGACAGTACCACTACTAGATCGTCTTGGGGTAGCAACTGCAACCCTGGGAATCTCAGAGGCAGACGGTTTTAGCAACTTTGGCAAAATAAGGGACATCGGCAAGCCTACGCTGATTATCCACGGCCAGAATGACGAGATTATTCCCTCCCAGGAGGCGGATATTCTCTTGGCCAACGCAGGGACTATGAGAAAGCAGCTCATGGTCGCTGCTGGTTGCGGCCACAATAACATCCTACAACGGTGCGGTGACCTGTATTTTCAGAGCATTAGCCAATTTGTCGAGATGGTGAAAAGGATACGCAGAAGGAATTCCATGCCAAGAGGCTTCGACAGAAGGTACCCGAGAAGACACTAGGAATTAAGTAGTAAGCACTAGTCTCTATTCGACTTGAAATTTTTCATCGTCTACCGGACCATCTGTCAGTGCTCTGTTCAGGGTGAAACTAGGAATAACAGTTGACTCAAATGAAGAATGATAGATGTTCCGGTTGTTCATAAGGGTGAAATCCACCTCCAAGAGATCACGTTCGGCCTCAAAACGGGTCCTCTGCGTATCCAGCACTGTTAGAAAATCAACCAGACCCTTTTCATATCTACTCTCAGCAATCCTTTGGGCCTCCCTGGCCTCGCGCAGAAAAGTTACCACGTAGTCCCGACGTTTCAACTGTTCTTCCCTGGTCAAAAAGGCTCCTTCCACTTCAGCAA
Source organism: Deltaproteobacteria bacterium (assembly GCA_037384945.1). GTDB lineage: Bacteria > Desulfobacterota > Syntrophobacteria > BM002 > BM002 > BM002. The sequence goes on along the minus strand of JARRNM010000273.1, from coordinate 8,297 downwards.
AAGCGGAAAGCACTGTCTTGGCGTATTCGGCCACGCCCTGCTGATATCTGGCCTCGGCCGCCCGTTGCGCAGCTTGCAATTTACCCGCGTCAAACAAAGGTTGGGTTATCCCGGCGGCAATATTCCACAACTCACTCTCGGGTTTTAAGAGCCGGTTTAGATCCTCGCTGGTGTAACCGTAACTGCCGGTCAAAACAATCCGGGGAAAGCGGCTGGCCTTGGCTACTCCGATCAAAGCATTTAGCGACAACAGTTGTTTTTCCGCCGCTCTGATGTCCGGCCGTCGAAGCAAGAGCTCGGAGGGAAGACCGGGAGGCACTGGGGCTAACCGCTTGTAGTAGTCTTCCGGCTGCAGCCGCGGCGGCCTGGTCTCAGGATAGCGTCCAAGAAGGACGGACAATGCCTGCTGCGTGGTTCCCAGGTCCTGTCGCAGCGACGGCAACGTTGCCTCAGCCCCGGCCAGAACTCTCCGAGCCTGTCTCACATCTAGGACCGAGGTCAGACCTCTTTTATATCTGCTCTCCACTAAATTTAAGCTGCGGCGGAAGGACTCGATGAGTTTTTTAGCAATATCGATTCCCCTCTCGAGGGACTCCATCTGCAAGTACAAGGTGACGGTCTCGGCCACCACGGTCTGGGCCACAGTGTGGCGGTTCTCCTCCGCCTGCAGGAGGTTAGCCCGCGCTGCCTCTTCTGCCCGGGCAAGACGCCCCCACAGGTCAATCTCGAAGGAGGCAGGCAAAGCCAGGTCGTACGACTCAATTGTTCTATTGCTTGCAGTCCCCTTGGGCGATCGCTGTTGCTCTGCCCGACCCTGTACGTCTACCTGAGGGAAACGGTCCGCCCGGGTCGACACCAGTTGGGCTCGCACCTCCAGGACCGCCGCTGTAGCCCTTTTTATATCCAGATTGTTGTGCACCACCTCTTCCACCAATTGGTTCAACTCGGGGTCACTGAACACCCGCCACCATTGGTCGTCGGTCTCCGGCATGGTCAGTTCGCTGGGAGTGTATTGGTAGTGAGCAGGTACTTGAAACTTCATCCCAGGTCTTTGATAGTCTGGACCCATCTTAAAACAGCCGTTTACCATCAAAGAGATAGCCAGAACCGCAAATGAATATAAAGGTAATTTCTTCAAGCCCCGCTCCTCCATTTTCCCCGCTTCCAAACCTCTCAGGGTGAACTGAGTGTGGCCATGACGCTCATCATCTCCCAGAAGCAAATCCTGAGCACCGGCTGTGGAATGTTCGATAGGTGATGGGGGATTAGATATTTCTCTCAGGATTTAGTATCCCACATCTCAGATCTCAAATCCACCTCGGAGCCATTTAGGATTCATCTCCATGCCCCACGCTCCTTGCAATCTTCGGACCGTCCGTTGTCGGCTGTCAGCTTAACTGTTACTTGTGCTGGAACTCCGGTTTGCGCTTCTCCAGAAAGGCCGTAACCCCTTCCATGGCATCCGCTGTATCTGCTGCCAGTCCCAGCAGATTGGCCTCCTTACTCAAGGCCTCTCTTTGAGACATCTCTAACCCCTGCAAGACGGCGTCCAAGCACAACCGCACCGCCTCCGACGATTTCTCTGCCACCTTTTGCGCCAATTGCTCGGCGATCTGCATGAGTTCGGCTTGGGGTACTACAGCATTAACTAAACCAATTCTGTGTGCTTCGTGGGCATCAACCATCTCTCCTGTCAAGATGATCTCCAGAGCCTTTTTTCTGCCCACCTGGCGGGGCAAACGTACAGTTCCACCCCAACAGGGATTGAAGCCCAAGTTAATTTCCGGTTGTCCTATACGGGCGTTCTCCGCGGCAATTGCCAGGTGGCAGGCCTGAATAATTTCCGAGCCCCCTCCCAGAGCATAACCGTTAACCGCAGCAATAACAGGCTTTCCTAAGCGCTCAACAGTGGTGGCCAGTCCTTGCCCTGGCAAGGAGAATTCCTCTCTAGCTGCCATTGCTCCTTTTAGGAAGCTAGCCTTGATCTCGTTTACATCTGCGCCGGCAATGAAAGCCTTCTCTCCGCTTCCTGTGATGATTACCACCCTGACGGAGCCGTCGTTTTTTGCCTCCTTCAAAGCATGGCTCAATTCCTTGACAGTGTCTGCATTAAGAGCGTTCATTACCGTTGGTCGATTTATTATGATTTTTGCCGTTCCATCTGCCTTTTCATAGATGATATTAGCGTACTCCATGTCTACCTCTCCTCTCGGTTAGAGTATTCAAATTCCTTAAGTCTAAGCCGCTGAGTTTGCCCTTTCAATGAATATTAAGTCATTGTTAGCGGCTTTAGTAGCAAGCACTAAAAATGCAGGAGCCAACCGCCGGGATCCAGCAGGCATGGAGCATAGAGCATAGGGTAAAAAATCAGAGATCGGAGGTCGGGAGTCAGCCGACAGCATGCAGCTAAAAATCAGCAATCCGTCCTCAGTCCTCTATCTTCTCTACACTGATTTCTGCCAGCTGGTCGTTGCCAGCTGCCAGCTGATACTTTCCTCTTGCCAGTAATTTGATGCTATGTTATCCATTACTTACTTCTATTATTTACTGAAAAGTTTCTCCTTTGGCGCAAGCTGTTTTTTACCTTCTCTAGTCTGGGAAGATCAATTAAACTGCCCTTACAAGTTAAATGGCATTGATCCCAGACTTTCTTAACCGCCTTGATTAAATTAAGAACGTACATGGAACATCATAAAGCTCTTAGAGACGAATGAAACCAAGGGGGTAAAATGGCTTCAAAAGACGATGACAAGCTGAAAGAGGTCCTGGCGTCCATAGAAGGCCATGCTTCTTCAATCACTACTTACGTGGACTCTTTCAAGCAACGGATAGAAGACCTGGAGAAATTAAAGGCTGAAGCCGATGAGAAGGTTGCCAAGGCAGAAGAGAGGGCTCGAAACGCAGAGGAGCAGCATGCACAAACTTTAAAGAAGCTAGGTCACATAGAGGCCAGAGAAAGCAGCACTTATGCTCCTCTGATCAAAGAGCTATTCAAAGAACCCCAGCACGAACTCCGGAAGCATTTGAAGACTCAGAGCCTTTGGTTCGCAGGTCTGGCTCTGACGGTCGCGGTTCTTTCTGTTATTTTGAGCGTATCGGTAATTTCCTTTTATTCGGTTAAAAATATTAAAAATACAACATCTACCCTAAACCCCATAGCACCAACTCAGATCGAAACTAACCTTAGCCAAGCCCTCGCCCATCTGGATACAAAGACCCAGAAGTCTATCGAGAGAATTTCCTCAGAAACGGCCAAGATTGCGGAAGATATTGCCTATATTACCCAAGAAAAACGGATGGTTGAACAAATTGAGGCTATGAAAGAGAGCAACATACCCGCTGATCTGGTTCCCACAGATCTCAATGATTTCTACATCTGGGACAAGCAGATGTTGCACATTTTCACCAGACTTCTTAATAAAGTTAATTCAGTCAAATATGACTACGATCAGATACCCAATGAGATTTTGAGGTTCAGTAATTATAAAGACACGATTGACGCGACCAAATATGGAGTGTGGAGCATTGAAATAGAAGATTCCTCACAACTGCTTGCCTACCTGGAAAAGCAAGCCGAACTCTATAAAAAACAAATCCTCCTCAACAACAGGAAATTGTGATTCTGGCTGGCCCGGATGTTTCACCATATTTCCGGGCTAGACCTCCCCTTGCAACCACCTCTCGAGGGACCTACCTTACGTGGGCAAGTTGGTCAAACTCACCTGACAATATATGACATTTTGGATAAAGTGATCAGAAGACACAAAAACTACAGACAGGCTTACGGGGTCCGACTCCTCTTGTCTCAGCACCCCGAGGTAAGGAAACTGAAGCGGTTCAATGCTCCCTCGGTTCACGGCAATAGGCTGTGGGAGTCAACCTGGCTATTGATCGATTACCTGCAACGTCGAGGTTTGCCCGAGGGTGCGCAGGTTATGGAAATAGGTTGCGGCTGGGGATTACTCGGCATATATTGCGCGAAAAAATATGGTGCCAGAGTAACTGCCGTTGACCTTGATCCGGAGGTCTTTCCATACCTGGAGTTGCACGCCAAGGTAAACGGGGTGCAGATTATCACCTTGAAAAAGGACTTCGACGGCCTGAGAACCAAACATTTAAAAGAGGTAGATCTCCTGATCGGTGCTGATGTTTGCTTCTGGGACGACATGGTGAAACCACTGAAAAAACTTATTCTCAGAGCTCTTCGGGCAAAGATTCAGCAGGTGCTCATATCGGATCCTGGACGACCACCTTTCGAAGAGATAGGTGAGTACTTTGCTAGCAGCAGGGGAGGCGAGATCCTCGATTGGACGGCACAGCGACCGCGACGGACCGAGGGGAGAATACTCAAAATCGGCAACTTGACAGAGTTAAAATCTTAAATCCGCAATCCGTCATGGATTTATCCACTATAACAGATTCCCTGGTGGCAGACCTGCAGCCTTTGCGCTTCGGCCTTCCCGTTACTAACGTTTACAACCCCCTTGAATACGCCCGCGTTTCCTATGATCTCTACTTGAACCTTTATTCTAAACGGTCCATAGAGGTAGTACTTCTCGGGATGAATCCCGGTCCGTGGGGCATGGCCCAGACCGGCGTCCCTTTCGGCGAGGTGGCAGCCGTGAGAGACTGGTTGCGGATAGAGGCGCCCGTGGGCTCTCCCGCTGAATTGCACCCTAAGCGCCCGGTAAAGGGTTTCGGTTGTCCAAGAAGTGAGGTTAGCGGCAGGAGATTATGGGGATGGGCTAAAAAACACTTCAAAACTCCGGAGAGATTTTTCGCCCGTTTCTTTGTAGCCAACTACTGTCCTTTACTTTTCATTGAATCCAGTGGCCGCAACCGGACTCCCAATAACCTCCGGCCGGTTGACAAGAAACCATTGCTTGAAATATGTGACCTAGCTCTTCGCCGTACCTTGCAGTGGCTTGAGCCTCGCTATGTGGTGGGAGTGGGAAGATTTGCCGGAGAACGAGCCGAAATTTCCCTGGCAGGCCTTGACTTAACTACAGGTCGTATTACCCATCCCAGTCCTGCAAATCCCAAAGCTAATCGAGGCTGGGATAATCTGGTCACCAAGGAACTTAGAGACTTGGGGATCAGAATCTAGGAGTAATGGGGCAAAGGAGCAGAGCAAAATATCAAGTTCAATCCATCAAATGTTATGATTTTAGGTGTCGGGTGTCAGGGAAGAAAAATAAAAAAGCTGAAACCTGAACACTGAAACCTTATTCGTTGGACGAGAAAGTCTCCTTGCTCGCGAGCAAAACATTTTAACCCAAGGATTGGTGGGCTAGCCATGAAGAAATATATCGATCTAACTCACAGGATAGAGCAAGACATGCCCGTCTTTCCCGGGGATCCACCAGCTGAATTCAGGGAGGTGGCAACCCTAGGAAAAGACTGTTACGCCGTGCAGTCTATCCGCTTCAGCAATCATATAGGTACTCACCTGGACGCGCCTTCACACTTCATTGAAGGTGGAATGACCGTTGAGGAGATTCCACTGGAATCACTCATCGGCAGGGCGGTCATGCTGGACTTCACTCGCAAGGGGAAGAATGACCTTATCACCCAAGAGGACCTCCAGGCCCACGAATATCTTATCCCTCCCGGCTCGCGAGTGCTCATAAAGACGGGTTGGGATGTCAACTTTACCTCTGAGGCTTACTTCGAGAATTTTCCCTGTCTAACCCGGGAGGCGGCTGAGTATCTGGTGCATATAAGAATAAGCTTGCTCGGCACAGATACACCCTCACCCAGCCCCCTTGCAGATCCAGGTGAAACTATTCATAAGACACTTCTTGCTGCTGGAATAGTTATTGTCGAATCCCTCAGGAACCTGACCTTAATCGACCGGAATCAATGCGAAATCATTGTCCTCCCCCTACCAATAAAAGACTTCAGTGGAGCACCCTGTCGCGTGGCCGCAGTGCTGGAGTAGTAGTCCGGGCTTTAAAACACACCACTTGACAACCCACGGAATCCAGCTCTATCCTGAGCACCGTGAAAAAGCGGATTCCACCGCATTTTTTCGCTCCGCAATTTGCCTATGCTCTTCCGCAGATAATTGACTTTAGCTCAATATGGAGGTCACAAGTGAAAGACCACGGCTACATTGCTCTAGCTTGCGCCATCCTAATGTTATTTACCAGCTGCCGAGCCGCCAGGGAGAACAGAGTTGTTCAAGAACCTACAATTAAAAGCGTGTTTTATCTTCCCGCTGAGGTAACTGAAGTTCAGCAAAATTCTGTTACTTTAAGAGTTGAGAAACCTCCCTTGTTCGGAAAAGAGGTCAAACTTGCCCTGCAACTTGCTCAAGAGCTAATAGAGAAAACTTATCTGCTTGAAGGACAGAAGACCAGGGTAAACCAGTCGCGAGTTGAAGTGGTTAGGATCATAGGCAGGGATATCTTAGTCAAGATTCTAGATAAGTCTCATAGTTTCAAACCAGGTTACCGGGTTCAAATCTTGCTTGCCAAGAAAATCATAGCCATTAAAGATTTCGAAGTAATTATGGGGCAAAATAAAGAGGTGGCCAAATATGTTCAGGAAGATATGACTACGGCTCTGGTAAATTCAGGACAATTCAACGTGGTGGAACGGTCGAAATTACAGTCTGTTTTGGACGAATTGCAGCTGGCCCAAACAGGGCTGATAGATCCTGCCGGGGTCAAACAGGTGGGCAAACTCCTCGGGGCAGACATAATACTTACGCGGCCCTCAGTAAAAAGGGGCGTCTGCACGAGCTCAGACCTGAGGCTTATAGGGAGATGAAAAACGTCGATGGGAGTTTTGAAGACAAGACTTCGGATATGGCCGGATGGATACTCGGTGAATTCAAAGGAGGCAGAGCCGGTGCAGGGGGCTATCAAATAGTTTATATCGACGAGACTCAGGGTGCAGCTGGTACGCAAAAATCTCTGGCCCTGGATTTCAAATTGGGTACCAAAAGAGTTGAGAAGTTCAAGAACCGGCCCATTCATGCGGGCATAACCAATCGACTCAAGCGTAATCTTACCAACTATTCGGGGATAAAGTTCTATATGAAAGCCGACAGAGACCTTACGGTCTGGTTTCAAGTCAGCGACAGCCAAGAAGGCTCCGACTATGAGGAGAATTGGTTTCACAGTTTATCAGTGACAAAAGACTGGAAAGAAACACGCATCCCTTTTAATTCACTGTCAATTCAAAAAGGACGCGCTAAGGAGCAAGGCACAAATCAAATCCTGCAACTAAGTTATATTGAGAGAATCAGTTGGCTTGTCCATGAACGCAGTTTTGGACGTGGCAAATGGGCCAAAATCTGGCTTGACGAGGTTACTTTTTATTAAATCCCGATCCAACCCGGGCGGTTCGCAAAGCCAAAGGATCAATCACATGGAAAAAGACATCAGAGATATCCCTTATCTGAATGAAGAAGATGTGTTGAGACTGAATTTTATCAGGGACCCTGCTGCCTACATCTACCGCAGGCATTACCGGCAAGGACTGCGCTCCCACATCCTGGAGGTGTTGAGCCTGGAGGACGTGGAAAAGGAGAAGAATGGGGTGATCATCGACGGCGCCAAGTGGTACCCCAGGGCAGAACCTCTGAAAATGTTACGGATATTCAGAACGAAATTCCAAGACCTCCAGGAAGCAAAAGCGGAAGTCGCACGAGTAAAAACGATCGAGTCCTACCTGGCCCCGGACAATTTTGCCAAATCCGACGAATTTCTGGTGGACTATAATCTGAATGGCAACCGGGAAATCCTTTTGTGCGGCCTGCAAGAGTATGTCAAGGGAGCCATCTTGGATCCCTGGGACCGGCTGGACGACAGCCATTTGGTCTCTATCCTCCGGCGTATCAGTTTTGAAACATTTGAAGATGCAGAGGAAATTGGCGACGAATGGGCAAGTGAAGTCCGGGCAAAGGCAAAGGATTTTGTTACAAAAATCAAGAGAATGATCTTGGAGGTAAATCATGTGCCGGATCTCGCCGGCGTCGGCAATTTGCTGCTTACCAGGGAGGGAGACATTAAGCTCGTTGATATCAACAATATATCCAGGGCGTCCTTTGATTCACAGGTCAGGATCGATGACAGGGGTTATCCGGTATGCGACAAATCCATTGAATCTTTATCACTCCTTGAACAAGGATTGCTCAGAAAACCTCTGCCGGAGGATGATATTATTTATAAAACATATCTCGAAACCGGCAGGATGGAAGAGGTCAAAGCCCTGGAGAAAGAATTCCTCCGGGCCCTGGAAGGAGAGACCTCTGATGATGTAATTTCGCCGTCTTAGCCCCAAAAAAA
>JARRNM010000272.1:0-3666 GCA_037384945.1 Deltaproteobacteria bacterium | reverse complement strand
GCGATTCTGTCAAGGTCAATTTTCTCCTGAGTATGGGGCAGTTGGTTTCCTCTTAAAGCTGCTGAGGCCATTCAGGGATTTCGCGTTCTTCTACAAAGTAGCAGAATCGGCTCCAATCAAACTCACGAAAGGACACCGGGCATTTCAGTTTGACTTTGTGGTCACTTACACCGATCACTTCCCAATCGCCCTGACGGGGCCCCCCCGCTATATGGATCTTTTGCCCTATTTCAAAGGTATAGGGGCTAAAGATTGCGACTCTATGGACTGTCATCTTTTCACCTCGTTGGGCCTGTGACCCTCAATTTACCAGGCAGATGGCTCGGGCGTGAGCATTAAGGATCAGCTTATGGGCTTTGCTACCAAGGCCAAACTGACTGCTCTCTCTAGAACCCTTGCGGCCAATTACTAAGACGCCGTAGTTCTCAATTTCCAGTTCTTCTAGAATATCCCGGGCAATGCCTCTCTCCTGCGCTTTTATCTTAATCGAGATCCGCTCTCCAGGTATGCCGGCTTGGATTAACCTCGCTCTACCTTCCGCCGCTATGGACTTGACCCTATCCGCATACCCTTGCATCCATTTTCCAACCTGTTCATCCCTTTGCTCTCGCTCCTTGGAGCTCAATATGCGGGCATTGTCCCAGTACTGGGGAGGTAGGGGAGGCGTCACGTGGAAGAAGGTGAATCTACTCTCCTTGAGATGGGAAAAGTAATTGACTACGTGGTCCACCACCCGTCCGCTAATTGGTGCACCGACCAACCCTACGAGCACATCCCCAGAGGACACCCGCGGATCGATTATCCACAGGACATGGTTCTCCGCCATATGCACAAGTTTGTAAGGCAGCGAACCGATAAACTTGCCTTCTGCACCAGCGGTGCCACGGAGTCCGAGGACGAGAGTCTCAAAAGCCTCGTTGGCAGCCAGGTTCAGAATATGGTTGACGGGGTCCTTACACTTTGACTCACAGATTAATTCAACCCTATCCGAATCGAAGCCGGTGCTAACCAGAGTTTCATGGGCCCGGTCCAGGACCATTTGCTCTTCCAGGGTGCAGACTTTTTCAATTTCCTCTACATCAGTGGGGGTCAAATTCAGTACCCTTGTCAAGAAAGGAATATTGGGATCAGGGGAGCCATGAAACACGGTAATCCTGAAACGTTGACCATCCCTCAATAAACCACCTGCCGCCTCAATAGCCTTGAGGGCAAAGTCGGAATCATCGATAGCCATGAGAATTTTCTTTTCCTTGTCCATGAGTCTAAAGCTCCCGCTAAAAGTCAGCCTTTTGAGAGGACTCTAACTATTCGGAGACTTTATCTTTGCGAGGGTCTCTCAATGAGCCGATGGTTGAGGAAAAAGTGAGTTTTGTTGGTGAATGTATGTTATTTAAGAATCCTAATTCATAGAATGGTTGCTGACAAGCCCCCATGCTTGCTTCTTTTGCGTAGAGTTAATTTGCCTGCACTGGGGTGCGGAGGGTCAATGGGAGGTTCGGAATATATGGGTGGAGAAATGGTCAAGGCTCGTTTTGTCTCGAGGCCAAACCGCTTTTTGGTGCAGTGCGAAGCGGGACAAAACAGGAAAATCAGAGCCTTCCTGCCAAACCCCGGCCGGCTTTGGGAGCTTCTCTTGCCTGGCGCTACTCTGTATTTGCGGCGAGACAGAGGGATGGAGAGGAGGCGGAATAAGCGCAAAACCCAGCACACAGTCCTCGCCGTGGAGCGTGATGGGTGCCCGATTTTTCTCCACACCCATGAGACGAATGGTGTAGCGCAACATCTTTTGGAAAATGAACTGGTTCCACCTTTGAGTGGCTCAAGGATTATTCAAGCCGAAGTGCGGGTCGGGAGGAGCCGGTTTGACTTTCTCTTGAGTCACGAGGGCAAGGAAGTCTATTTGGAAGTGAAATCCTGCACCCTTTTCGGAAACGGAGTGGCAATGTTTCCAGATGCGGTAACCGCCCGGGGGAAAAAACATATTCTGGAGCTTGCGAAGATGAGTCGGACGGGGATTAGAACGTCAGTTTTGTTTATTGTGCATCATCCGAATGTTGAATGGTTCATGCCGGATTACCACACAGATTTCGCTTTCAGCACTGCTATGCTCAATTGTCGAAGGGAGGTTAAATTCATTCCGGCAGCCATAAGCTGGAACAAAGACCTGTCGCTGGATGTTAGCAAAATAAAAATTTTAAGCATTCCGTGGAACTATTTGGCAAGAGAGGTCAAAGACAGGGGAAGCTATCTGCTCCTTATACAGCTGCGGAGAGAATCAGCATTAAAGGCAGGCCGCTTGCCCGAATGCGTTTTTCCAGCCGGATACTACCTCTATGTTGGCTCTGCACTGAGGAGCCTGTCGTCCCGCCTGGCGAGACACCGTCGCCGGGAGAAGAAGATACACTGGCATATCGACCACCTCACCGCCCAAGCCAATCATATTCTTCCCCTGGCCATCAGATCATCAGAGAGACAGGAGTGCGCCATAGCCGAGGCCTTATCATCAATTATGCAACCTGGGCAAAGAGAGTTTGGCTCATCAGACTGTAGTTGCCCGACCCACCTTTTTTACAGCCCCACAAATCCTCTCGAACGCGAAGATTTTCATCGATTACTGCAAAACTTCCGTATGAGAGCACCTTAGTTTCCCATAGCGGAGAGAGCTTTTCGTCAGTTGTCCGTGGTCCGTTGCGGGTAAAGAGCAGAGCCTTGAGTCCCAGTGAGATAGTTGCCAGGGGCTAATTTTACTGGGCAGGCCGAGGACGGGACAGCAAACAGCTGACAAAAGGCAGCTGGCAGCAGGTAGGACTCAGAGGTCAGAGATCGGAGGGCAACTAACCACTAAGGACTATGCACTAGGCACCAAACGACTGAGAAGTCGGAGGACGGAGATCGGAGGTCAGAAGTCAGAGAATGAGGTGTAGCGTATAACGTATAACTAACAACGAATAACGAATAACGGATAACGTCTCATACGGCTTACCGTTTGCTACTCACCGCTTGCCAATACCGTTTACCGCCTACCAAACGGTTTACGCTCGGCGCTGAACGCCTCGGGGGTGACTAAACTCTCCATCGGGGCCTCAGGCCCTGTGGGCCGGTGGCGGGCTCTGGATTCTTCACTTTATTTCGTTCCTGTATTCTTCATAGGCCTGGCAACCTCGCGGGTAACCTAAGTTGCAAGAAGTTTTGATATTTTTTAGAGCTTTTTGCAGATCACCTTTCTGATAATAACAACGTCCCCGCGTATAGTATGTCCAGCCTTCATTAGGTTTTAGCTCAAGTGATTTGGACAGATAGTTGATGCTTTCGTCATATTCCTCAAATTGCATATGAAGCCAGCCCAAATTATCATAGGCTTCTGCAAAATCTGGTTTGAGTTTGATTACCATTTGAAAGTCAACCGCAGCTTTCTTTAGGCGATTTACTTTGATATATACACGGCCTCGCCAAAAATACGCTCGATAGTTATTGGGATCCAGTTCTATTGCTTGGTCAAATTCATGTAGAGATTTCCGGTATATTTTCTTCCTGTATAAGCTATGCCCGGTTATGAGATGTTTTCTAATCTCTTTTTCTCTCTTACTCGGTGACCATGTAGTCGGCCTGCCTTCCAATAAGCGCTGTCCCTCATGCCAATAGTCGCTGATCCGCTTGGAAACTGTC
>JARRNM010000271.1:0-3669 GCA_037384945.1 Deltaproteobacteria bacterium | reverse complement strand
TCTATGCTCCACCGGGCCCGGTAATCACAAGGAGCAGGTAATGGGGTCATGCCTAGCCCTTTAAAGACCCTCAAGGCCCGATCCATGTGGCTGGCAGAGGTTATCAGAATCAGCGGCGGCTTCAAAGTCAGTCTCTTGACCCCTGCGGCGTTTTCGAAGGTATTTTCAGACTTATCTTCGATCACAATCCTTCGGTCAGGTATCCTTAAACTTAGGAGTAACTCGCCCATTAGTGCCGCTTCCGAAACCTCTACAAAAGGATTGCCGCTGCCGCCCGAGATCACTATAGTAGGTTGGTCCATAAGATTGTAGAGTCTTACGGCCTCGAGAACACGTTTAGTGGAACTGGCGCTCAACCTACTCGACAGGGGTAGATCCTTTGTAGCTGACGCGCCACCGCTGAGTACCACCAAGGTGCCAATTCGGGGCACCCGGTTGGGGGAAAGGGGTTGGTACCGAGATTCAAGGGAGCCTTCAAGCAAGTCCGCTGTGGGTGCAATGCTCAGGAGGTAAAGAAAGAGCATGCTCAAGACCAGCACCACTCGCCCCAACCGTCTGAACCTCCACAAACTGAGTCCGAAACCCGCCACCATCAGTGCAAGAATGGATGAGGGCGGCAAGAGCAATATTTTGATAATTTGATAGAGAGCGGACATTTCGTTCTCACTGACGCACAGCGCTCCTTGACAAGGCTAGCAGGCGCTGTGCACTGCGACTCGGAACGGGGAACCCGGAATATTTCTATAAAGCGTATCCCAATCAGTTTTGTCTTAGTTTCTATGATTCCGCGTTCCCCGTTCCCCGTTCCGAGTTATAGTGTTCAGTCCTTAGTGCCTGTGGGGCCCGGACCGATGTCCTGGTCTTAGCAGATCATTGACGGTCTTAACCGGATTGAATGTCTCCTCGGGCACCTCCACGAAAATCGTATTCCAATGCGCCATGCCTCCGTTCCATAAACCCGGCAACTCGAGAGCCTTTAACTTCTTACCCTCCTCAGTTTTGCGGCTGACGAACACCGCCTCCGGGTCGGCAAAATGGTTTAGATCGAAGGGTTGACCTTGGAAATCCCGTAAACCACATACAATCTGCACCGGACTAAAATGAGTGGAAGCCTCCAAGATGGCCACCTGCTCAGGAGAGTTTCTGTCAATTTCAGCTTGCTCCACCACCTGAAGACTTAGCCGTCCGGAAGCGTCTTTTACCCAGAAGGGGCCTCCACCTGGTTCTCCCCTATTGACCACCATACCGCAAACCCGCAACGGTCTGTTGAGTAAGCGAAAGATTCCGGCGACCTTTTCTTTCTCGCCCCATGTCCCCAAATATGCTCCCACAGATGGATTAAGGCGCTGAACCACGAAGTCGAGGACTTCCTGGAGATCATTGGCATCAAAAGAGTCAGAGCTCAACAGGGTCAAATAATTGTAGATATCATCTTGCACCTTGAGGAGCATGCCCGTCAATATCCGCTGATAAAACACCACCAGGTCACGCCGCTCATCGGTGACTACGTTGTCTATGTTTTTAATCAGAACGATATCCCCCTTGAGTTGATTGAGATTTTGCAGCAAAGCACCATGACCTCCGGGTCTAAAGAGTAGACTTCCATCGGGCTTGCGGAAAGGGTTGTTTTCCAGGTCAACGGCCAAAGTGTTGGTGGCTGGACTTTGGATGGAAAAGGAAAGCTCGTATTTCACTCCCAAGTGTTCACTATACTTTGCTGCCGCCTCTCGGCCATGTGCCTCCACCTCAGCTTGATTTTCCGGGGCCACGGTAAAGTGAACTCGGCAAAGCCCTGTTTGGTTTCGCACCGTGCGTACCGACTCCACCAAGTGCTCCTCCATGGCCGTGCGATAGTGGTCCGCATAGCGGTGAAAGGGAATCAAACCCTTGGGTAGTGAGCTGTAATTCAGCCCCCGTGGTTCAAGGAGAAAGTCCAAAATGTCGCTGTAGACTCCCAACTGGAATTTCTCCTGCAAAGAGATGCCTGCCATGGCCATTACTTCAGCAAGGGGTTCAAGAAAGGCAAATTCCTGCAACGACCTCACGAAGACTCGGAATTCCCGGTAATCATCGCTTGTTCGGCCGAATATTGTGGCGGTCCTGTCTAAAGTCACTTGATCAACCTCATTTCGGATACGTTGGAGAAAGGCAAACATCCGAGTGGCCGCGCCTGAGGCGGGCACAAAAGTACTTAAACGACCCTCATCAGCTCCTCCTTGCCATCGACTGATGAACCGCTCTTGCTCCTCAGGGTCGAGTTTGACAATCCCGTCTCCGGAGGTACAAGGTCTTACCAGAGTAGCCCAGCGTGGGCCTTTCGCCAGGATGGCCAGCTGCCTTCTCGCCTTGTCTTCGGTGATGCCCAATTCCTCCATCTGCTTTAGATCTGCCTGATCAAACAATTCAGTACTCATACTCGTTGTCCTTTTTTCGAGTCGCTAGGTGTACTCATTCTTGGTATGTTGCCCATTGTCAGTAGTCCGTCGTCCGTTGTAAGGCATGGTACATAGAGCATGAAGCATAAGGCTCCAATGAAAACTCCATGCGCCAAGCGGTGAAGGAAGTGAACCCACAACGGACCACTGAGCACGGACTACTGCCTCTCCCTAATAAGATCAAAAAAGTGCATGAGCTAAGAGCCACAATATAGGTAAAGCCTCCCCTTGACTAGTAGGTAAAAAACTGGTTGCCAATGGAAGGTTTTTTTGTACACTGGAACGAGCCATGAGGTCAAATGGCCTAGCAGTTCCAAACCAGTAATTCCGTTATTTTTGCGCCATGGGGTTGATCCGAGTGAGCTTAATTCAGAGGAAGAAGGAATGGATGCTAAAACATTTAGAGAGTACGACATCCGCGGGATCGTCGGTACCCAAATAACAGCAGCCGACGTAACTCAGCTTGGCCGTGCTTTCGGCACTTACCTGCTTCGGCAAGGGAAAAGACGAATCACCCTGGGCCGGGACATCAGACCGAGTTCAGAAAAATTCCGCGATGCTTTGCTTGAGGGTATGCTGAACACCGGCCTCCAGGTAACTGACCTCGGCACTTGTCCCACACCGGTGTTCTATTTCTCCCTCCGGCATCTCCATGCTGAGGGCGGCATCATGATTACCGCCTCCCACAACCCACCAGAATATAATGGATTCAAGATTTGCAACGGCCCTGATACCATCTTCGGCTCAGAGATCCAAAGGTTGAGGACAATCATGGATGAAGGTGACTTTATCCGCGGCCGTGGAACTTTGGACTCTTACGACATCATTGCCCCCTACCATAAGCATATTCTTCAGTCCATCAACCTGGAGCGACGGCTTCGCATAGGAGTCGACGGAGCCAACGCCGTGGCAGGCCCAGTGGCTGTGCCTCTTTTGCGCCAGCTGGGTTGCGAAGTTCACGAATTATATTGTCAGCCCGATGAAACTTTCCCCAACCACGAGCCTGACCCCACTGTACTGGAAAATCTTCGAGACCTTATTACCCTGGTAAAAAGCGAAACATTGGATGTAGGAGTAGCCTACGATGGAGATGGCGATCGCATAGGGGTAGTGGACAATCAAGGCCAAGTGGTTTTCGGTGATCGTTTGCTGATCATTTTCGCCCGTGACATTCTTGCTAAACGGCCAGGCGCCACCTTCGTTTCAGAGGTCAAATGCTCAAAAACACTCTACC
>JARRNM010000270.1:1580-7206 GCA_037384945.1 Deltaproteobacteria bacterium | reverse complement strand
GCCTAATGTCATTCTGAGGAGTCCCGCTGTTAGCGGGACTCCTCAGAATGACATCCAGCAACATGGTTTCCCGATGGACACCAACTAATAAGGTATAACCCATAATCTCCTGTTCGCTCTAACAACCACGCAGTCTTGTCCTCCACCAGATTCCCTGTTTTGGTCCCGTTGCAACCTAACCAAATTTCAAACCAATTGCAAGTTCCTAGCCCGGATATCTCATGAATTACCGTCGCGAGACCGTGAAGATGGCCAAGGTAAGAATTATTATACTTCAAGGGGAAATTTTGAAAATTTGTGTTCACTATCGTTGACTTTAACCACTTCTGCTGACAAATATTGTCAAAGGGTGACGCTCAATGATAGAAAATCGCTCCATCTGCCCCCTCACTCTTGCCGAAAAATGTCTCAAAATCTTGTATTTACCCTATTAATATACGACCATTGCCAAGATTTTGCAGGGAAGATTGTAATTGTATTTATTAATAAAAATCCACTAGTTAAATGCAGTAAGGCTGAAAATATCAAGTCGGTTTTTACTCCATGTTTAGCGCTCTTTCGCAGAAGTCACTCTTTATTGGCAAGTAAATTGCATTGTCTCCCCCCAACTGAAAAGAGCATCCAAAAATCCAAGGGAGGGGGTGAAACAAGCGAAGGGTAGCATCAAGGAAGTAAATACATATTTGGTACTTACACTGGAAAAGAAAGGAGTATGCTAATGCTTACAAAAATCAGAGAAAAGCTCAATCAAAAAGGTTTTACCCTGATTGAGCTGATGATCGTCATCGCGATTATCGGGATTTTGGCGGCTATCGCGATCCCGCAGTTTGCCGCATACCGCAAGAAGTCTTACAACGCTGCCGCGGTGAGCGACTTGAGAACTGCGAAAACCTCACTCGAGGCCTATTATGCGGAAGCTCAGGAATATCCGTAAGAGCTGATTGAATCCTCGAGACTATAATATAAGGAGATAAAAAATGAGAAAAATCATTCTTGTAATTATTGCTTTATTGCTGGTCTTACCATTCGTGCCTCGAATGGCGTATGCCGGCACCACGAATTTCACTCACGAGGATGACCGCACTGTAAACGTTGCTGACTCAGATGACGCTGTTCCCGATTGTGACATCAGTCTTTCCAGGAACGTGAGCATTGGTTACACCTGTGCAGGTGATGATCAGAGTTATTCAATCGTGACGATGCATTATAGTGGTGATAAAGAGTACGGCACCGCATCTGACACAACGCTTATTTTTTGGCAAACGGTGGCCACCGGGAGTAACGCATCCAGCCCCACTAATGCTAACAGCACGTCTATAAATGATACCGATGCCAGTTGGAACCCATTATAATCTCGCTTGCTTTGAGCAGCTGTTGGTGTTTTACTCGCGTAGGCTGGAGCTAATATTTGACCAAATCACTGATGAATAGCTTTTGGCAATGAGGCAGAAAACGACCACATTCTGAAAAGGGCCGGCCTTCCGGCCCTTTTTTGCTAAGAGAAGAACAGTAGATTCCCGACTTATCCCCTCCCCCGGACGGGGGAGGGGAACATAGTTAAGCAAGATCCCATTTATCTCCATGAAAAAGATAAACGCGATAGTCAAGGCGACCTTTCTGGGAGGGGTGCGGGACCGCACCCTTTTTGGCATCTTTATTCTGGGTCTGCTTCTCATGCTCACGGTTCCGATCTTTTCCTATTTTTCCATGCGTCAGACCGCCGAGGTTGCGGCCGGATATTCTCTCTCGGTGATTGCCCTTATCGGTTTGCTTCTCACCGTGTTCATGGGCGGCACCCTGATTTCCAAAGATATAGATCGCAAGGGGATTCACACGGTTGTAACCTTACCCATTTCCCGAACCCAGTACATGCTCGGCAAGTTTCTCGCCCTCGCTCTCTTGCTTGCGGTTTCTTTGGTCATCCTCTATCTCCTGGCTGCAATTGCCATATTCTTGACCGCCCTCAAATACCCGCCGGCCCAACCTTTAAACTGGCAGTCCTATGTGCTGGTCATGGTATTTGAATACGTGATGCTCCTCGTAATCAGTGGCGTCTCGATACTTTTAAACTCCTTTGCCACCTCAACCTTTCTGCCTATGGCGTTAACCATTGCAGTCTATTGCATTGGCCAAAGCACTGCTGTGGTAAAGGACTATTTGGATAAGGCCCCACAAGCAGAACGACCCTCTCAGATGGTGGCCATTTTGGCCAAGGCCGGCTATTATCTCTTTCCCAACTTGTCCGCCTTTGACCTGAAAGCGGTCTTTGTTTACTCTCTGCCGGTGGATGTACAGTACCGTCTGATGGTTCTCCTCTACGGCCTCTTTTACCTTACGGTGGTCATGGGGATGGCAACCTATTTTTTTGAAAGAAGAGATCTGTCATGAAGCGGCTCGCCGTGGTCCTTCTGGCGCTTATCTTTTGTGCTTATTTTTTCTATGAGGTGGACCACAGGCGGCAGGCTGCGGCTCCGCCGCCGAGGCTCATGCTTCTCCCCTCCAAAGAGATGACCAAGGTAGTTTCCTTTGGAAATGAAATACTTACAGCCCAGCTTATTTTTTACAACAGTATGTTTTTCGTCGGTAGTCTCGAGAAGCCACCACCTCTTACAACCTTGCGCGAACTCTACCATACCCTGGATACGGTTACCTACCTGGACCCCTATAATTTGGATGGGTATTATTTCGCCAACGGCTTGCTCAGTTGGAACCCTTCCTTGCTCGAGCCGCTGAATAAGTTGCTTTTGAGGGGAATGGCTCATCGTCCCTGGGATTGGCAGCTGCCCTTCTTTTATGGTTTCAATCAGTTCTACTTTCTCAAGAAACCCAAAGAAGCAGCAGTCTATTTCGAGAGGGCCTACCAACTCAACCCCAAAAACACCTTTTTGCCAACCTTCATCGCCAGGCTTTATTATCAGGCTAACGCAACAGAAACTGCAATCGCCTATCTGAAGGAGATGCTCCGCACTACTGAAAATGAAAAACTGAGGGGATTTTTGCTCGTGCGACTGGAAGCTCTCCAGGCTGTTTCCAAGCTTGAAGATGCAGTGAAACTTTATGTGCATAAATATGGGACCAACCCTCAGAGGTTCGAGGACCTGGTGGATAGGGGACTATTGAAAGAAATTCCTTCTGACCCCTACGGGGGGGAATTTTATCTGGATGAGAAGGGGAGAGTCAGGTCCACCAGCAAATTCGCTTACGCCCATAAGAGACCTAGGAAGAAAAAATAAACCAATGGCATAGTTTATGCTGTTCTAACGTTGTTTGCTGGTCACGCCAAAAGGCAGAGTCCATCATTTGAGTTGGCCTGGCGGCGCGCAAAAAAAGGAAAGAGCGTTCAAAATGACGGCCATCCGGACAGACAAGCTCAGCAAAACATATACGAAAAAGTTAACCCAGAAGGTAGTTGCCCTCAAAGATCTGGATCTCGAGGTAAAGCGGGGAGAAATTTTCGGCTTTCTCGGCCCCAATGGTGCAGGGAAAAGCACCACGATCACGCTGTTGATGAATCTGATTCGGCCGACATCGGGCAGCGCCAGCATCTTGGGGATTCCAGTGACCGAGGCTTCTTCGCGCAAGAGACTGGGTTATTTGCCGGAGAATCTTGATTTGCCCCTCGAGAAGAAACGTCCCATTTCTGGGTATTCCAAAGGCATGGTCCAACGAGTAGGGTTAGCCCAGGCTGTTTTCCACGATCCTGAGGTGATTATTCTGGACGAACCAATGTCAGGCCTTGATCCCCCCGGCCGGAAGCTCGTAGCAGATTTAATGTTGGAACTCCGCGCTAGAGGCAAGACCATTTTTTTCAGTACCCACATCCTCCATGATGTCGAGGTAATTTGTGACCGCATTGGCATTATTACCAAAGGTCAACTCAGGTTCTGTGGAACTCTGGTGGATGTTATCTCAGAGAGTTTTTCCGCTTACGAAGTCTCGCTGAGGAAGGTGCTGCCAGAGCACGTAAAAGCCCTCACAGATCAAGGTTTAACCCCGAGGACGGTGGAGGACAAAGTAAAAGTGGAAGTTCCCAAGGATGACCTTGCCGCCTTTGTTGACACCTTTGTTAGTCAGAGTGTGGAAGTCGTTGCCATTGAGCCCAAGAGGTTGACTTTGGAGGACTTCTTTATGGGCTTCGTCAACCAGTAGTGTTAACGGTGAGTCCTGCGAAGCTCTTGGCCTATACCGTCCACCAAATCCGGCACCTGTAGCCTCTTGGATTTATGTTTCAGACCGCCGGTTGCTCCTCGGTGAGCCAAACTAAAGAAAATGAAGAGGTTATCCAGACATTTCGACCCAGATCTTTTATGGGTGCTTCTGCTCCTGGCTTTCGGACTCATAGCCTATGCAAACAGCTTTAATGGGGCTTTTCATTATGATGACATCCCCCGGATCGTGGAAAATGATGCCATTTTTGATCTCGCCAATGTCGGGAGGATATATTCTTTTTGTAAAGAGCGATTCTTAACCTACTTCACCCTGGCTTTGAACTATAAAATAAGCAAGCTCGATCCTACCAGCTATCATATTTTCAATTTCTTCATTCACTACCTTGCTGCGTTATTCCTCTATTTTCTTTTCATGGAAACATTAAAAACCCCGGCGATGAGCAAAGTGGACCTGAGATTTCCAAAACGGTTCGCCGCTTTTTTTGCTGCCGGAATCTTTCTTCTCCATCCCCTCCAGACTCAAGCTGTCACCTACATTATTCAGCGGGCGGAAAGTATGGCCGGGATGTTTTATCTTGGCAGTCTTTTTTTCTATGTTAGGGCACGACTGACTCTACCTCGAAATACCGCGGCTGGATACTATGGGCTAATGATTCTTTGTGCGACTGGGGCAGCTTTTTCAAAGGAGACTGCGGTTACTCTACCTGCCATGATTGTGGCTTACGAGCTATTATTTTTCGACACAACACTCAGAGACCTCCTAAAAAGAAAGGTGGTCATCATTTCATTGATTCCCGCGGGCTTAATCATCGCCTATAAGCTCGGTGGCCTTATCCAAAGGGATTTTTATTATGACCAGATAATCGGCTTTACCAGAAAGCAATATATTCTCACGGAGTTCAGCGTTCTTGTTACCTACCTGAGGCTCTTTTTCTGGCCGGCCGGCCAGAATCTTGACTGGGACTATCCTGTGGCCTCCACCTTGTTGAATATGAGGACGGTTACATCGCTCATCTTACTGCTGGCGCTGGTACTTTTGGCTTTCATCAGCTATAGAAAATCTCGCTTGGTCACCCTCGGAATTGTTGCATTCTTTTTGACCCTTGCCCCCACGTCCAGCATTATTCCCATCAAGGATGTGATTTATGAACATCGGCTGTATCTGGCCATCGCCTTTCTGGCCATGGCATCCGTCCAGGTGCTCATGCAGACCCTCGAGAAGATCGAGGGCTCTTCAACTCGAGGGCGCCAAATTGGTCTTGCTGCAACAGTTGTTATAGTCTTACCACTGCTCGCCGGCCTTACCTATGCCCGCAACGAAGTGTGGATGAATGAAATCTCATTGTGGCGGGATGTAGTTCAAAAGTCTCCCAACATGTCCAGGCCCCATTTAAACTATGGGAAGGCTCTCTATGCAGGTCCGTACCCTGACTTGAACAAAATAAAAGAGCAATTTG
>JARRNM010000270.1:0-1565 GCA_037384945.1 Deltaproteobacteria bacterium | reverse complement strand
GATAGCCAAGCGACTGTGCCCTCACTGCCCTATTGCCCACTACAATCTTGCCTTTGTTTACTGGAAGGAGGGAGATTATCAGAGAGCTATAGCATCAACTCTGGAAGCGATAAAGTTAAAGCCAGACTACTATGATGCCATCTACCACTTGAGCAGGATGTATCGAGAACTGGAAGAATGGGACAATGCCAGAGTGTATCTGGAGCGGCTTGTCAGCATGTCATCAGGCTCCAAGTACATGCGGGCCTACGCTGATCTCGCTGATGTTTACCTGCAGATGGGCCTTCAAGATGAAGCATGGAGACTTGCCAAAACCATGACTAGAATGAAAGGTGGGGTACCTCGCCTGGATTACTACCGGGGTATAATTTTTTATAAACTGCAGGACTTTGAGCGAGCAAGATTCTATTTTGTCAAGGCAACTGAGGACGAATCCAAGGGGACTCCGTCCTACTTGATGCTGGGGCAAATCCATTATCTTAAGGAGGAGTATGAGGAGGCGGAGAAAACGTTTCACCGGGTGCTGGAGGGGGCCCCATGGTCTTTTCAGGCAAATTACAATCTTGCCATTCTCTGTGAGAGAGACAATCGCCTCCGAGAAGCAGTAGAACATTTTGAATATGCCAGAGCTGTTCATCCTTTCTCACTGGATCCATCCCTCCACCTGATCAAGCTCTACGGAAAACTTGACTGGTCAGAAAAGCGGACAAATCTGGTCAGAAAGCTCTTTGGCTTGAGGCCGGATTCCAGGGAATACTCCTTTCTAAAGGCCAACCGGGATGAGGATTTCAATCAAACGCTGAGTATTTACGAAGCGAGATTCCTCCCAGGAAATCCTTCACCCGTATCAGAAAGAACACGGGCCATCATCGCGACTCTGAGAGAAGATTACCCGGAGGCGATCAGGTGGTATGAGAAATATCTGGGGAGTTTGACTGATAAAGATGAGAAAGAGAAGATTGCCCAGGAGGTGCTGCGCTTGGAGGGAGTATTACAGGGCAAAGAACCTCTTATGACACCGGCATAGGAATTGCTTGTAAATCAAGGTGAACTGGGTGAATAAATTGCCCAGATAGGGTTTTTGTGACATGGCCGATGTTTTCGTACTCAACCCTCCGGTGGTGCAGGACTTTTGCCGTTCGGCTCGTTGGGCCGCCAGATCAAGAGGCAGGGTACAGCGCCATCCTGATTGGCTGCTCACTGCGGTTGCCGTCTTAGATGAGGCGGGATTCAGGGTAGATTTCCTGGATGGCCCGGCCATGAACCTCGAGCGGCAGGAGGTCGTGTCTGCACTACAGAAGAGCAGACCAGGATTAGTGGTCTTGCACACCACCACGCCTTCTATAGACTCTGACCTCGGTTATGGTTCTCTGGCTAAAGAGATTCTCCCTGACTGTCGAACCGCTGCGGTAGGCCCTCACGTGACCGCCGAGCCGGAAGATACCCTGAAAAGAGCCGACGGGACTTTGGACGCTGTAGTTCGAGGGGAATACGATTACACTTTGCGTGAACTGGCGCAACTGGCAGGCTCGGGTTGGAACAGTTCAAGGCTTTCTGCAATTCTG
>JARRNM010000269.1:0-4311 GCA_037384945.1 Deltaproteobacteria bacterium | reverse complement strand
GTCTATAACTGCCTGGGCGGCCTCACCTGCCTTTATGGAAGTGGAAGGGGAACAACAGGGCAACATTGAGGGGTCGAGTAATGTACAAGGGCGTGAGGGAGCAATTATTGTTTATGCTTTTGGACATAGCATTAACATCCCGAGAGACGTCACAAGCGGGCTCCCAACAGGAAGGAGAGTGCACGCTCCTTTCAAGATCCTCAAAGAATTCGACAAGTCCTCCCCCAAGCTCTACCGGGCATTAACCACAGGGGAACTGCTCACCAAAGTTACGGTCAAATTTTACCGAATCAGTCCCGAAGGGCAAGAGGAACACTACTTTACCATTGAATTACAAAACGCCATCATTGCCAACATCTCGCCGAGTATGCCCACGACCTTCCTCTCCGCAAACGAACCGTATAGGCACATGGAAACTGTCTCTTTCGTTTATCAAAACATCAAGTGGACATGGGTACCTGACGGTGTCGAGTCGGAGGATAGCTGGGCGGTGCCCAAGTAATGAAGTTTAAGAACGAAATGGCGTAAAAGGTTCGGATTGACGAAAGGCGCTCTCTTTTCTGTGAGCTTTTCATAGTTAGGCGGGAGTGGAACTGATGACATCCCCTTTGCGCAAGGCCAGTCCGTCGATTGAGAGGACGCTAACGATGAGAAAACAAATTATCTCCTTAGCATTATTATCTTTAGTTGCATATACTGCATTATCTCTCCCAGTAAAGTCATGGGCTGGGAGCGCTATAGTTTTGAAGGGAAGTACCCTAGTGGAAGACACCATAAACGGTCTCATAACCATCCCATATATGGAGATCCAGGTTTCCTGCTGGGGAGTTGCCTATTCAGGTGATGACTTGCTGGTTTATGAGCCTTCAATGAGGACCTGTTCAATCTACGAGGACTCGCTGGTATCAAATCTTCCAGATCCTGATGGGATTATTACGCTGTCGGACGGGAGAACGGGTACCCTCGCGGAAATTCTTGAAGATGAGCTCTTTGTTATTATTGACACAGCTGTAGGAATAGGAACGGTAGATGTTATGGATCACTTCGCGGCAACGGTCCCTTTAGTACCACAAGGTGGAGATGGCGGAGGAAGTGGTGGCGGCGGTGATACCACTCCACCCAATACCACCATCATCGGTGGACCCTCTGGTACCATAACTGATAACGACGTGATCTTTACCTATACCGGCTTAGATAACAAAACACCCAGCGCGAATTTGTTGTACTCTCACATACTAGAGGCCTACGAAGCCAATTGGTCTTCCTATACGTCATCAACCTCGAAAAGTTACAGTGATCTGCCCAATGGCTCCTATACTTTCCAGGTGAGGGCAAAGGACGAGGCCGGCAAAGTTGATCTTTCTCCGGCATCCCTCTCATTTACAGTTGATTACACATTTCTCGATAGCGACGCCGATGGCCTTCCGGACGATATCGAAGACGTGTACTGCACCGATTTCAATAACCCCGATACAGATAATGACTCTATCTACGACGGGGTGGAAGATGCCAATCAAAATGGCATAGTTGATGCGGGTGAAACGAATCCCTGCAATGCAGACACTGATGGAGACGGTATTGCCGACGGGTGGGAAGTGGCCAACAGTCTGGATCCATTGGCGAACGATGCATCCATAGATTCAGATGGAGATGGTTATAACAATTTAGAAGAGTATCTGAAGAACACTGACCCCAATGATCCTGCCTCCCATCCGGTTCGAGCCATGCCCTGGATGCCCTTGTTGCTTGATGATTAACGCGTTGGTATGAAATGTGACGGCTTATGTCGTTACCTATCAAAGCAAAGGCAGGGTCAGAAAAGGCCCTGCCTTTGCTTTGCAGGCCTTACTTATCAACGACATTAAATCTTTACCCGCCAGTGGGTCGTAGGGTCAAGTCGTTAATTAGCTCCTTGTTCGCTTTTTTCAGCTCCTGAATTATTCAAGCAACTCGTCTATTTTTACCCATTTTTTGCCGTACCAGTTTTGGGTAAATTTACCCATTTCTGGTACGGCAATTTTTGGGTAGGTGGTTTGAAATCAGCTCCTGCAAGCCGACTCCGAGGGGCCCACCCTCATCTTCTACACAGCCTCGTGGCGCACGATGTAATGCAAAGTTTCTCAATTTTCGAAGCTGATTTGCATATCTCATTGAATGCAATTCTTCAAAACCCCTATCCATTTCCATACCGATTTCTTGTCAGATGTATTAGAAACAGCACGCATTTCGACACTGGAGTCATTTCCAATACTGCAAGAGTTTTCCGAGTATTAAACTACAACTTCGCGCCCGCACAGCACATTCTGGCTTTCCAAGTGAAGGAAAAGATTCAATCCTCCTTCTTGGCACTCGATTTGCGTTGAACTGCGGTGAGAAAGTATTTTCCAAGTTTCAGATTCCAAAATATCTCCGGAGGCAATGCCTGTCGCCTATTTGTGAAGGTGAAGTGGACAGGCGCACACTTGTGCCCATAGGTAAGCAGGCCGTCCACCATTCTTACTGGAAGTGTTATGTCTACTGGTTCATGGTTAAACGTACTATCGACTGCCGATGGGCACGATAGAGGAAAATTGTCTCCAGGGATCTAGCGGGGTGTAGGAGCTAACTTCGGAGGCACCAATCCCCAAAAGTCTCTGCTTTCTTAGAAGCAGGACATTTTGCGTAGAGGGAGATACAGCAGACCTAAACGCAAGATTATGATGAGTCGAATCTAGATCCTTGGGTAAAGAGACCTTGGTTGCGGTCTACATGGAACCAGGTAGGAAGGAAACTTGATGATGACTAATTTTTTTGGGGGTAAAAGAGATGAAACATTTTCTAAAAAGTTCCGCAAGGCTTTTCTTCGTCTTCAGTAGTACTGTGCTCGTCCTTCTGCTGGTGGCTCATACTCCCAGCAGAGGAGAAACTCAGTTCCCCATTATTTCACAGGTTATTATAAAAACACAAACCCCTCCTCCCTATCTGATCAACAGATCACCAATGGCGCTGAGAATCTTTTCGCCCCATCTTGAACGCTCCAACAGGCCCGACACCGTGCAACACAGTCAGTCTCTTTCAGCAATCACACAAGATTCGCCTCAGAACGGTCCGACGTATGAATACCAAGTGCGGGGGATCGAACCGCCGGTCGGCTATCAGAGGAGCAGGAGTTTGGGCATAAATAATTCGGGAATGGTGGTGGGGCGTTTCTATAATTACAATGCAGAAACAGAAAAGGAAGAGGACCGTCAGGCATTCATCTGGAGCAAGACCGAAGGAGCGAGTTTGCTGCCTTCGCTCAACGGAGATAGCAGCGCCTGGGGAGTCAATGACGCCGGACTGGTCTCAGGTTACTCTTACAATCAGGAGGAATACAAGCGCGCTGTGCGATGGGACAGCAATGATGAAACCATAGTGGATATCGGCGTACTTACCCCGAGCCAGGGTACTGGTGGAAATGAAAGTGATGGTTACGATCTGAACAATCTCGGTCAAGTAGTTGGTTTGGCAGATATTCTTGACTATTATGTTGATGGAACCTTTGTTATATTTCATGCCTTTCTCTACGACGATGCCACCGGCATTCAGGATCTCGGCACATTTACCACGGCTGTGCCGGAATATCAAAACGGTTACAGTATTGCCTACGATATCAACACCCATGGACAAGTCGTTGGAATTGCCAATAATAGCTCATGGGCATTTCTTCCTTTCATCTATGATGAGACCAATGGCATGCAGGCCCTCACCCGGGATTCCAACTATTTATCTGGCGAGTGGTATGCCGTGGTGATAAACGACTCAGGATTAATCGGGGGCCATGTCATAGCCACAACAAATCAATCTCTCCCGTTCTATTGGCCAGACTCATCAGTCGATCCGATACAGATCACCATGCCGTCCGGCTTTCCTTATGGCGAAATATACGGGATCAATGAATCGGGGCAGATGGTTGGTATTATGTGGGATAGTGATCAGGATGATGCCCTTGAGCACGCCTTTATATTTGACACGGAGAATGGGGTCCGTGACTTGAACGATCTCCTTGATCCTGGAAGCGGTTGGACTCTCACTTTTGCCCGTGATATCAACAACTCCGCCCAGATTGTGGGATATGGGGAAGTGAACGGAGAACATCGCGGATTCATTCTTACCCCCATCGCTTCAAGTGTGCAGGCCATGCCCTGGATACCATTACTGCTGCTTGATGATTGAGACTGCTAACTTACAAGGTTATTTTAATAATTTTCCGTCTCCTTTTTTCTTGATATTCGTTGCTGCTTTCTCGGTCTCGAGTTGGTAATCTTCCCTGGTATTAATATCGGCGGGGTC
>JARRNM010000268.1:0-3757 GCA_037384945.1 Deltaproteobacteria bacterium | reverse complement strand
TTTAGGTCAACCAATTCAACCAATAAAACAAATAAAACGAATTCAACAATTATTAGGATTCCTTAACCTTTGAACCTTGAACTTCTGAACCCTGAACCTTGAACCCTTAACCCGGCTTTATTTCTTTACTTCATAGAACAACATGGTCCAAAAGCTGACCCATAATGCCGCACCCAGCACATTGTAGAGGAGAAACCGCCGCCAACTCATCTTGGTTGTCCCTGCGACGATCCCGTTGAGTTGGCGCAACACGGCGAAAAAACGAGCCATTACCACCACCGCCCCCCCGTATCTGCGGTAGAATCCTTCAGCCTTTTGCAGTCGTTGCTCGCTGATCAACACGTAGTGACCGTAGCGAAGCACCAGCTTTCTTCCTCCAAAGCGGCCGATGGCATACCCTATGTTATCGCCAGTGACCGCAGCAACACAAGCTATGAGAAGAAGAGGAACAAGGTGCATCTCTCCTTGAGAGGCCAGAAAAGCGGAGGCAATCAGCAAGGTTTCCCCGGGCACCGGCATACCGAAGTCCTCTAACAAAATTGCGCCGAACAAGGCCCAGTAACCATACTGATCTAGATATGGCTTAACGGTGGTGAGGAGGTCACTCATGGCTTTTTACTGGCTGATGCACTCGCATAGTGATTAGGCTCCAGAGAGACAGGATCTTCACCATAGAACTCTTGGAGTTCTGCATAGAGATCTGGGATCAGTTCCTTCATCAGCTTCGGCCTCTCGAAATAGGCTTCTGTGGCCACGGCAAAGAACTCAGCCTCATTAACTCCGCCGTACCGACGGAGGACGCTTCCCTCGAGGGGATCTCCTTTTCGCAGTGCAAGGTAGTGACGACTCATAATCTCTGCCCACGGCCTGTAGTCTGCCCGAGCTCTCAACTTGGGGGTACCATCAAAGACCCCGTCGGCCCGATCCAGCACGTGAGCGAATTCATGAATGGCTGTTTCATGGCCACTCTCCGGGGAGCCAAGGCCTTGCACAACTGCAGGCCAAGAAAGGACCACCGTACCCCAGTTGCGAGCCTCACCGAGGACTGCAACCTCCTCATCCGAATGCCTGTAGACATAGGGATAGACCACAATTTCGGTCAACCTGTCATAATATGACAGGTCCAGGTGTAAAACCAAGCGCACTGCGCAGGCCCCAATCACCACCCTCACCTCATCACTGATTACCATACCGCCGGCACCGATAAAGTACTTTTCCCAGACGAATATTTTAAGCATTTCCAGGAAGCGCTGCCGCATTGCCCCAGAGATCCGGGAATAGAAGGGCACATTGTCTTCCAGGATACTTATCCATTTTTCGGGGATGGAACGCCGGGCCAATTGCCAGCGCCTGAGCTTTCGAAGCACACCTGCCATAAATCTACTCTTTCGTATCCTTTGCCAAACCCATTTTGGCCAGGAGCTTCGTTCTGGTGGCCGTGGCCTGTCGTTATAAAGATGGCGGAGATAGGTGCGGTTCCAGTTGACTCCAGGCATCGGGCAAGGCAAAAACCAGCAACTGATCTTCTCCCTGTAGAATCAAGTCGGAGTAAGGCAAAAGCGTTTGTCCCTCCCGAAAGACAGCCACCACCTCAAGACCCGCTCGGCTGTCTACCGGGAAACTCTCCTGAACCGATCTGCCCACATAGGAACTCTTTGCCTTCAGTCTGCCGAGGGCGAGCCTTTTGCCGTCCGGCAGATCAACGGGAATGCCCGAAGCCAACAGGGCCCGTAGATCCAGATGGCGGCAGGTAGGCGGCACGCAAATCTGACAAGTACCCAGCAGATTGATGGCGCATTCGAGTTGCTCCACGTAATGGGCCGGGGAATCACCGCGTACGGGGACCTGCTGTTCATAGAGGCTTTTGTATTTGAGGGGACCGGTGATGGCGACTTGGACAACGTAACTCAGCATAACCGCCAGCCCGGCTGCCACCAGCAGATTGTAGCCCCCGGTCATCTCCGTTACCATCAACATGGCGGCAATGGGCACCCGGGCGGCTCCCCCGAATACAGCTGCCATGCCCACGACCACGAAGGGAGCCGCCGGCTGGTGCGAGACCTGAGCCAGGAAACCCCCGAGCATTGCACCAACGAACAGGCTCGGAGCAAAGATGCCACCGGAGCCACCGGAGGAGAGGGTGAAGGCAAAAGCGATCATTTTGGCAAAGACCAGGATGAGCAACATTTCGGCTGCGAGTCGTCCGTCAATGGCCTCCTGAATCCAGCCGTAGCCACCGCTCAGCACTTGCGGCAAGTACAGGGCGAGAAGACCCACCCCGAGACCACCCAGGGCCGGTTTCACATGGGGAGGAATGGGCAGGGCGTGAAATCCGTCACGGACGGTGTAGAACACCATGGGCACCATGGCCGCCACCACCCCGGAGATGACACCGAGTACAGCGTACCAGAGATACTCAGAAAACACCGGAACCTTGAGCCCGGCCGGAACCTGGAAGAGGGGCTGCCAGCCAACAAAGAGAGCGTTCACCGCATAGGCCACCACGGACGCTAGCAGGGTGAAGATGAGGGCAGCGGCGTCGAATTCCATGTCACTATAGAGAACCTCGATGGCAAAGATTGCCGTGCCGATAGGCGAGCGGAAGATGGCCGAGAGGCCGGCGGCCATGCCGATGAGCACGAGAAACCGCCTTTCCTCCTCCGATCGGTGGGTGAGGGTGGCATACACCGAGCCGACGCCGGCGGCGATCTGCGATATGGGCCCTTCCCGGCCTGAGGCGCCCCCGGAGCCAATGGTGATGGCCGAGGCGATGGTCTTCACCAGGGGCACTCGAGCCTGGATGAATCCTCCTATGTGGTGAAAGGCCTTTATTGCGCCGTCGGTGCCGTCCCCTTCCGCTTCAGGGGCCAGACTGTAGACCAGAACCCCTGCGACCAGCCCTCCCAAGGTGGTGGCCACAGGGATCAACCACAGGCCGTGCGGTCCGATCACCTGGCGGAGAACGCCGCCTTCCTCAGGCAACCCCGGCAGATGATAACCCGCTAGTTCAATCAGGAAGAGACGATGGGCCTGTCGCAGAAGAAACATGAAGATCTGGGCGCTCAACGCCCCCACCACTCCAAGTAAGATGGAGTCCACAAGTAATCGTTTATAGCCCTTCATAACAATGAGCTCGTTGGTTATGTACCATGTCAGCGGAGGTTCACTCTTGGTGATCCGAGTATAGTTGCACCGCCTGCGCCATGGTATCTCCTATCTGGTGTTTGGTAATCAGCCCTCTCACCTTATCAGCGGACAAGGCCTGATTGCCGTTGGTAACTACGGCCATAGCAACATGGCCGAGACGCATGGCGTCCATCACGTTGAACAGGGTTGCGTCCTCTACCACGGTGACGTATTGCCTGTCGGCGATCTCCCCCAGGGTTATGGCCTCTCTGAGTTGACACAGTGGCGTTAGGGCCGCCTCCTTGGTCACCAGCCCTCTCACCCCATCACCGTCTGTTACCAAGAACCATGAGACCTCTGGGTTTTCTGCAGCGATACTCGCAAGGTCATCCAGGGTGCTGGAAGCAGTCACGGTGGCAAAATGAGTATCCATAACCTCCCGGGCCCGTTGCAACTGGTGGAAGTCCGCCCGCAATGCCTCCGGCATGTAGTGGCCCCGCCGCGCCAACTTCAAGGTGTAAATGCTTTGCCGTGATAGCAGCCTGCGCACCCCATAGCTGAGAGCAACCGTGATGGTCATGGGGATGATGACGTTGTAGTCAAGGGTCATCTCGAAGATCATCACGATGGC
>JARRNM010000267.1:0-6636 GCA_037384945.1 Deltaproteobacteria bacterium | reverse complement strand
TTGCCACTTTCCCATCATCTGTGACATCTTGTTCATCATCTCACCCATCTGGGCCATGTGGGCGTGCATGCCGGAGCTCATCATCCCCTTTCCCTGGCCGCCTTGCTGCATCTGCTGGCCCATCATTCCCTGGCCGCCTTGATGCATTTGCTGACCCCCCATTCCCTTGCCTTTACCGCCACCCTGCATTTGTGCGCTCGAAATTCCCGGAATTAAAAAAAGGGTAAGTGCACAGGCAATAAACATGTAGCGTTTCATAGTTTCCTCCTGGGTAAATATGTTATGGTGATTCTCGCTGTAGAGGTGCTCATACCGTCCCGGCCGGGCCTGAAGATGCCGTTGTCTTTTTCGGTCTCATTATCGCTGTATAGGGTTAAGGTCTCGTAGTTTTCTTAAGTCATTTTTCCTCCCTGCATATTCTCTGATTTACCAAAAAAGCTAAAATGACAACTGAGTTTAGTCTGCAAGATAACAACATGCCCCCTCTCCCCTCAAGGGGAGAGGAGATTTTTGCGGAGTTGAGTGCATAATTATTAAAGTTAATTACTCTTACCTTTCATAGCCACCTATGGTGGCAATCAGTATGCCAGATAACCAGTGGAAAGATAATATACTGATTTCATTAATTATCTAACTACATGCTATAGTGACAATTCGCCCTTAATCCTTTAGTTAGCAGATGAGGTGCATATTTTTTACGCACTTTTGCACGTGTAGAAGCTTGCAGGTGGGTAAAAAGTATGCACTGGAAAAGAGACATATGAGAGCAAAGAAAATCTAATCTGGAACCACATATTGGGTGGTGTCAGTTTGAGTGTCTCGCTGGTAGCTTTGAGAAACCGCACTAGTAGGTTAGAGTTGATGAGTAATTTGATATCTTTTAATTATACTATATTTAATCCACCAATTACCAAGAGGTCTAACACGGGAATTTTTAGGCCGTGGTCTCCGCTGGAGAATTGACAAGAGATTCGTAGGAGAGAATTGATGATTCGGATAAAGAGCTTGCAGCAACGGTTAATGCTCTTTCTTTTTCTTCCTGTGGCAGCCCTTCTGATAAGCATGGGGATAATGGGATTTGTCTATGCCAGAAACAGCTTGCTAAAAGAGTGGAGAGAAGCTGCCGTTCTGAGATTACAGAGGGCAGCCCACGAAGTCGACATGCGTCTGAGTCGCCCCCTGAAATGGCTGGAGATGTACAACAAAACGGGTGGGGAATATTCAGACCAGCAAACTCAGGAGTGGGTTTTAGCACAGCTGCGGCAGCAGGAAGGAGTGGTTCGAGTCGAACTCGAGAGAGTTGACGAAGACCATGACGAATCCATGGTGCATATGCACATGCAACCTCGTGGAGCCCAGGGGGCTCAGATGATGAGCGGCATGATGCACTTTCACCGGGCCAGAATAGCAGGGATAACCCCTCCTCGTTACGACTCCCTTCTTCACCATGAGACTGTGTCGATTATTTCGGAGCTCCATGACGCAAAGGGTGCGAAAATAGGCCAGCTCGAGGTGGTGATCCGCTTTAAGTATCTACTGGAAAATCTGGCAGCCACCGGCTGGTGGCAGAGTCAGCGATCATTTCTGGTGGACAATACTGGAAAAGTGCTCGTCTGTACAGATCCCGACCGGCGCCAGCTGGGTGGAAACAATGACCCCCTGGAGTTGGCAACTTTGCAGGCGATGAGGGAACAGAGATCAGGGACGATACTTGGCAAGGGACACCCACCCAAAGAGGTAAGCGGTTTCTACCGACTGGAGGAAGCTCCATGGAGTCTGGTTATGGTCGCCCCAGGAAAGGCAATTCTGGCTCCAATCGTTAGATTTCGCCACTACTACATTATTGGAGGGTCCCTGTTTATTCTCTTGATCCTGTTGTTGATCCGTTTGGTCACTGGGCGGACGGTTTCTTCCATCAGAGACGTCACTGGCGCAGCTGAGAGCGTAGCACGGGGAGACTACAGCACTTTTCTTCCGGTGAAAACCGAGGACGAAGTGGGCCGACTAACGGAGAACTTCAATACCATGGTCACCCAACTTCAAGAAAGAATGAGACTAAAACAGGAGATGGATCTGGCCATGGAAGTGCAGCAGAGTTTACTTCCCCAGAGGCCTCCCCGAATTCGGGGTTTTGATATAGCCGGCAAAAGTATCTATTGTGAAGAGACGGGAGGAGATTACTACGATTTCATAGAGTTCCCGGAGCTGGGGCAGGGCCACATGGGAGTGGCAGTGGGTGATGTGGCAGGCCATGGGATAGCTCCGGCATTGCTCATGACCACCGTCCGTGCCTTCCTGCGAAGTAGGGTGCTCATCCAGCCGGAGGATCTGGCAGAAGCAATAACAGAAGTCAATCGCCTCCTTTGCATCGACACGGTCGAGACAGGCAATTTTATGACCCTCTTTTTCATGTTGATTGATTCGAGTAATGGCAAAGTTCATTGGGTGAGAGCTGGAC
Source organism: Deltaproteobacteria bacterium (assembly GCA_037384945.1). Classification (GTDB taxonomy): domain Bacteria; phylum Desulfobacterota; class Syntrophobacteria; order BM002; family BM002; genus BM002. Next base: position 4,178 of record JARRNM010000267.1, on the reverse strand, counting down.
ATGAACCTGCCATGATTTATGATCCATCCACAGACTTCTTCGATGAGTTGCATGGAAATGGCATCGCCCTTGGTGTGGATGAGACCTATTCTTTCGAAGAGCAGAAACGAGATCTATGGTCTGATTCCCAGATCGTGCTCATTGGCACCGACGGTATCTGGGAAACTGAAAATCCCCAGGGGGAAAGCTTCGGCAAAGAGCGACTAAAGGAGATTATCCGGCGGCACAAGAATGAATCGAGTCAGGAAATAGTTCAAGCAATAACGGATGCCTTAGCTCAGCATCGACAGACTGCGCCCCAGCAGGATGATGTTACCATGGTTGTTATAAAAAAGGTCTGATTGCGAAGTCGGTAATCCTGTTGGATCTAATGACAAGGCAGGCCGGCTCGACCGAAAACCTTCACGTTAGCTTTGACCAGGCGAGCGAGATAGCGGCCGAATGGCCCCTTCGGTTTAAGGTATCTTTAGGGGTGTTTTGCAAGGCCCTCACAGATCATGATTTCTCCCAGCCTTCTATATCTCTTTCTTTAGTGCAAATGATGACAGAGGTAAAAACACAAATCTTTCATGGCCGTGCTTGGCTGTCCCCGGTCGCAGACGCATTGTTCTTTATTTGTAAAGCGAGTTCAAGGTTTTTGCGGGCGGCCGAATAGTCAGGCTTGAGCCGCAGAGCTTCCGTGTACTGATCTATCGCTTCCTCGAGCCTCCCCATAATAGCCAAGGTATTGCCAAGGTTGTAATGGGTCTGAGCGTTGTCTGGTTTAATCCGCAGGGCTTCTGAATATTGATCCACGGCCTCGCGGAATTTTCCCTGGCTGGCCAGCACATTACCCAAGTTGCTATGGGCCTCTGCATAGTCAGGCCTGAGCCGCAGAGCCTCCGAATAATGGGCTATGGCTTCATCGAGTCTACCTTGCGCAGCCAGTAGATTCCCTAAGTTGTTGTGAGCTTTTACGTACTCAGGTTCGATTTGCAAAGCTCTTAAGTAATGAGTTTCGGCCTCGTGGAACTTGCCCAGCTTGACAAGTATATTAGCAAGGTTATTATGAATTTCCGGATGGCTTGCATTGAGCTGCAGCGCTCTAGAGTAATGGCTCAAAGCTTCCCCGACTCTACCCTCATCGGCAAGCACCGCTCCCAGATTGTTGTGAGCCATCCAGGACAGTGGATTCTTCTTAATCGTGTCAGACCACAGAGTTTTGACGTCCCGGTAAACGTAACCTTGATGCTGATCAGCCCGACCAGCAAAACAATCAAACCAACGCTTGCCAGGTACTGGAAATGATCCGCAACATAGGAATAGCGAAAGGGATAGACATCTAAAAACCCCAAAGCCGGAAACAAAGTGCCACAGAAAAATAAGACCCCCACCAGGGGCCCACGACCAAGCCGTTTACGATAAAGCCATAATATAACCACCACCAACACCACCCCGGCGGGGTAGAGATACTGCCACCAGATACTGGCATCCACCTGCCATCGGGGATAATTAAAGATCAACTCCCGTGGCCAGACCAGCTTGCCCAGGTAAAACCAGAGGGCGTGCCCGGCAACCAAAAAACTCTCCACCAAGGACAAATCCCACTGCGAGCCCATTGCCCCAACGTGGTGCTTCTCCAGCCAGGCCGTGGCCAGTCCCATCGCCAGCCCCAGGGCGAAAAACGGCGCCAGTGCCGCCAGCTCTCGACCCTTCACACTCCCGCGCTTCCACCAGAGCACCAAGAGCATCGCCGCGGGCAGCGTACTGGCCCCTTCTCCAGCCAGGCCAAAGAAACGAAAAAGGCAGAAGGCAGAACTGAAATAAAAGAAACCTGACAGGACGTTTTTCCTCTCTGCCACCCAGGCTACCGACTCCACATGAACCGGATGCAGGGCAAATACCGCCGCTGCCAGCCAAGCGCCCGGTACATTGAGGTACACAAGTAAGCGGTAGAGGAGCAAGGCACTCAGAGCATGGAGGAGAATGTTGACCAGGTGATAGCCTGTGGGGTTCAGGCCCCACAACTTATACTCCAGCCAAAAACTGCTGAACACCAAAGGATAGTATTGGGGAGTAGAATTCGGCTGGACCCAGATCTTTTCCAACCCTTCTAAAGATCTGAGAGTTTGGTTCTCGGTTACATAGCTGTCGTCATCCCAGATAAAACCGCCCTGCATGGCCGGGACATAGGCCAGCAAGGTGAGGAAAAGGAGGAGTCCGGTCATAACGCTCTTGCGACTCCATAAACTCACTCTACCGTGTGTCTCGCCCATTTGCATTATCTGGCCTGTAAGACCCCCACTAACAAGGCAGAAATTCATAGTAACTGCCGAGTATTTAGTCTCTTGAAGTATATAACCCTTGAAAGTATGCTGTGTCTAGCCGGAGTTCTAATAAAGCTCCACTGCGAGGATGAGAAAGTCAGAGCCATGACCGTGCATGTGAGCTAAGCAAGGTCAGTTAGCAGGTGCGAATTACGAGTGTTGGGATGGAGTATTCACCGCAATTGTGAAAAGAATCCTATAATAATTCCGGGAATGGTACTTGATTTTTAACCCCAACAGGAGTAAAAATTTTAGCATTTGAATCATTTATCTTTCACGTTGCAGCTCATCCCGCCTCGCTACTGCGAGAGCTCAAACTCGGTAGGAACGATTCAAGCAAGGTTCACTGACGTCTCCCAAAATCAGCAAGAAATTTGTAAGTACTTGTTTTACTAATATTAGCCGATCTCAAGGTCCATTAAACGTTCCAGTCAAAATTTGGCAATGGGTACCGAGGCCGATACTCATCTCCAATGCAGGTAACCAAAATGAGTCTTCTGGAGGAGCCCGGGGCTTTCTGCTCCAAATCCGAGAGGCTTGCTTTGGTTTCAAGGTGCGTTTTGCCGGGTCATTAGACCAAATCTGCACGAAAGGGGGGGAGGAAACTTTACGCACCACTTAAGATACAACCTGATTAAACAGAGAAAGGAGAAAAAAATGAGAGGATGGACCATTAGGATACTAGCTGTGGCGCTTTGCCTTTGTCTGGCGTTGCCGGCGCTGGCGTCCGCGGATGAACCGGTGATGTCCAAGTACAACATGAAAATTTGGGGCCGGGTGAAGATGGATTATACTTACGACACCTCCCAGTTCGTCTGCTACAATGATTTTCTCGGTGTCCCGGCCGACAGTAATGTAACTAACGGCCAGGGACGCAGCTCCACCAACTTTAACCCCAGGGACACGCGACTGGGATTCTCAGCCTCCCACGCTGTGGCCAGTTGGGAAGGCAAGGGTGTTGTAGAGCTTGATTTCTACGGCACCAACGCCGGAAATAACCTCATCCCCAGGATGCGCCTTGCCTATGTGGACCTGGCCAACAAGGATTCGGGCACCGACGTCAGAGCCGGTCAGGACTGGCTGCCGGTGATGCAATTGAATCCCTCGACCATTGATTTCGGTATCCTTTCGGCAACCGGTAACCTGTGGTGGAGGCAACCGCAGTTAACCCTGCGCCAGAATGCAGGGGATTTTCAATTCTTGGTGAGCGCCATGCGGCCGCGTAGGACAGATACTTCGAGCAAAACTGATATGCCCTGGATGTTGGCCCGGGCGGCCTACAGCTTTGATGCGGCCGGGGGCAAGCACATGCTGGCCATTGATGGCGGGTACATGCACGACAAAGACAATTATACTGACGGCATAGATCGTTATCTGTATGGGGCTGAATTCAAGTTTGATTTCAGTCCCGTCCTGTTCAAAGGGGAGATCTGGGGTGGACAAGCTATCGGCGGGAATTTCCTCCGCTATAACCTGGATACCTATACAAATGGCGACGGCGACACCAGAGCATGGAAAGCCTGGGGCGGCTGGGCGGATCTGACCTACAAGATCATGCCCAAATTGAGCGTTACCGCAGGCCTGGGCCTGGATAATCCCAGTAACAGTGGATATAGAGCGGGCAGTCTTGGGAATGCCAACCGGGAATTTATTTACGCCTATAACGCCTATGCCAATACCTGGTACACCTTGGGGCCGGATGTCAAGGTTGGTTTCGAGGTGATGAGCTTGACGGCCAAGCGCCAGAAGCTTGATAATACTCACTATAAGGACAAAGGCGAGCGCTTCACCGCGTCGATTTACTACGGCTTTTAACAGCCCTGCCTGAGTCTCCTGCAAAAAAAGATCGGGGCGGCCCGCCAGGGGCCGCCC
>JARRNM010000266.1:0-3797 GCA_037384945.1 Deltaproteobacteria bacterium | reverse complement strand
ACCCGGAGATCGGGTAGGGGTATTATCACCGGCCAGCCCATGCCCGGCCCACGAGCTCGAGGCAGGCTGTGCCATTTTGAAGAAGCTGGGTCTGGAGGTGGTTTCAGGGGTGGATGGCGAGTCATTCCAGCCCGAATACCTTGCCGGAAGTGATGATGATCGGGCCGCGCGCTTCAATGAGTTTATCCGGAATCCAGAGATAAAGGCTATTCTCTGCGCCCGGGGCGGCTACGGCTCCTTGCGCATCCTTCCGGACATTGCCTATGAAGAACTTCAGGCCACGCCCAAGTCTTTAGTGGGATTCAGCGATATAACCGCCCTCCTTCTCGCCTGTCACCTCAAAACAGGTTTGGTTTGCTATCATGGTCCCACCGTCTCCACTCTGGCCAGATCTGACCAGGAAACCATAGAATCATTTTGGACCGCCCTCAGCAGCAGCGCAACCCTTGAGTTGCTATTTACCGAGGCAATTTGCCTCAGGTCGGGGCGATGTGAAGGATCGGTTCTCGGCGGCAATCTCACTACCCTCATTCACCTCCTGGGAACGTCTTTTCTACCCTCCCTTTCGGGAGCCATTCTTTTTCTTGAGGACAGAGGTGAACGATTGTACAGAGTCGACCGGATGCTCACCCAGTTGATCCATACCGGCCTTGCTCAGGGGATCTCTGGCCTTATTCTGGGCGACTTTTCCAATAATGGCCCCCGGGATGAACTCAATGCCCTGGTGCAGGAGCGCTTTTCCTCTATCCCTTTGCCAATACTTTCAGGGGTTCCCGTCGGCCATGGAAGGAGGAATCTTACCCTGCCTCTAGGCCTCCCTGCCACGCTGGATGCTGAATCCGGCACCCTAACCTATCATCAGTCGGCCACAGCACCATGAGCACGGACAAAAGGATTCTAGATTTATTACTCGGTGCTGTCTCTGATGGCGTATTTCCCGGCTGTGTCCTTCTAGTTTCCCACCGCCGGAAAATTGTCTTCTTTGAAGGGGTGGGAAACAGCGGTTTAATTCCCACGCCACGGCCCATGACCCGTCAAACCCGCTTCGATCTGGCCTCACTCACCAAGCCCCTGGCAACAACCCTGAGTATACTATGTCTCGTCAGCCGGGGAATGGTTCGGCTGGACGATTCACTTGCAAAACTCTTGTCCTCCACCACTGTTCCGGAGGACAAACAGGAAATCTCTCTCAGACAGCTCCTCAGCCACTGTTCCGGTCTGCCCGCCTGGAAGCCATACTATCTCTCCCTCACAACTCTGCCCCTTATGGCTCGTAAGGTCCAAATACGGCGGCAAATTCTCGAAGAACCCCTGATTTACCCCCCGGCGGCCAACACCCTTTACAGTGATCTGGGTTTTATTGTCATCCAGTGGCTTTTGGAGGAGATCAGCGGAAAAGATTTTTACCACTTCACTCGGGAAGATCTCTTTGATCATCTTATTTGCGCAACTCCGGAGTTTATTCCCCTTGGTCAGGAGAAAGATGTTGATCACAACCAATTTGCCGACACCGAATACTGTCCCTGGAGAGACCGTATCCTCTCAGGAGAGGTTCACGACGAGAATGCTTATGCTCTAGGCGGTGTAGCTGGCCACGCAGGGCTATTCGGCACCGCCCAGGAGATTAAATGTGTCCTCGATTGTATTTTGGACACAATTTCCGGAGAAAACACTTCCTTTCCCTGGTCAAGGGAATACTTGACCGAGTTCTTACAGCCGGCGCACCTGCATCCAGTCAGCACCTGGGCCTTGGGCTTTGACACCCCAGCTTCTTCGCACTCCAGTGCCGGCAGGTATTTTTCCTCAAGGAGTGTTGGCCATCTCGGCTTCACCGGCACTTCCTTTTGGCTTGACTTGGAGAAAGGGATCTCGGTAATCCTGTTGACCAATCGCATCCACCCGAGTCGGGCTAATGAAAAGATCAAAGAGTTTCGACCTTTGCTTCACGATGCGGTGATGGAAGGACTCGCATAGCCTACGGGCTATGCGTGCGAGACGAGCGAGACTGGAGGTCGAGCGAGACGGGCAAGTAACTTTTCAGAGTTTACCCTCGTCTCGCCCGTCTCGCCCGTCTCGCCCGTCTCGCATGGCAGGAGTGCTACAGGTAGCTAACGTAAATGTCGCAATTGAACTTCCCAGAAAAAATCCGAACTATCCACCTCATTGGCATCTGCGGTACCGGCATGGGCACCCTGGCGGCAATGCTTCAGGAAGCTGGCTATCAAGTACAGGGCTCTGACGAGAATGTTTACCCGCCCATGAGTACCTTTCTCACTTCTAGAGGAATTCCCATCAAGGATGGATTTCGGGTAGAAAACCTCAAGCCTCCTCCCGATCTTGTGGTGGTGGGCAACGTTATTCGTCGCGACAACCCGGAAGCGGTGGCAACCCTCGAGTCTGGTCTCACCTACTGTTCCATGCCCCAGGCTCTCCACCAATTTTTCCTGAATTCGTCCCAGTCGGTGGTCGTGGCGGGAACCCACGGTAAGACGACTACTGCTGCGCTGCTTGTCTGGCTCCTCACCGTGGCCGGAATGGACCCCGGCTGCCTCGTGGGCGGATTGCTGGTCAATTTCCACCAGAGTTATCGGCTTGGCAAGGGGACTTACTTTGTGGTCGAGGGTGACGAGTACGACACAGCTTTCTTCGACAAGGGACCTAAGTTCCTTCATTATCAGCCAAAGATATGTGTACTAACCAGTGTGGAATTCGATCACGCTGATATCTTCCCTGACCTGAAGGCAGTGGAAAGTGTGTTTTCCCGGCTGGTGCAAAGCATTCCGCCGGACGGCCTCCTCGTAGCAAACTCTGACGATCCGGGGGCCTCCCGCCTCAGTCGCCAAGCTCGTTGTCCACTCGTTTCTTATGGCTTTCAGGGAGCGGCTGACTTTAGAGTGGAAAGAGTGGAATATGGCCTTGGCACAACCCGCTTCACTGTTTCCGGGCCGCAAGGATTCGTAGCCAGCCTTGATTCCCCCCTTGCCGGAGCCCATAATCTCAGCAACGCCATAGCTATGGTGGCTTTGGCTCATGAGCTGGACCTGGGAGAAGAGACCATCCAGCAGGCCCTCAGCACTTTTAGTGGTGTTCGCCGTCGCCAAGAGGTAAGGGGCGAGCCGGGTGGCGTCGCGGTTATTGATGATTATGCTCACCATCCCACGGCGGTACGGGCTACTCTTGAGGCTCTACGTCCTTTCTATGGCGGTCGCCGCCTCTGGGCCATTTTCGAGCCGCGCACCAATTCCAGCAAAAGGAGAGTTTTCCAGGAACGGTACGCCGAGGTTTTCGCAGCAGCTGATCTCGTGCTTATCAAGGAGCCTCCGGGACTGGAGCGCATTGCCCCAGAAGAGAGGTTGTCGGCACGGCAGCTGGTAGAGGACATAGCCGCTCGCGGGGAGGAGGCTCATTATTTCCCCGACGTTGACACCATGCTGCCTTTCATCCTGTCCAGAGTCGAGCCAAAGGACGTGCTCCTGGTTATGTCAACCGGATCTTTCGATAATCTGATTGAAAGATTGTTGGCAGAGCTCAGTAACAGGTAGATCCACCAGAGAGCGTAGGGGTTTTCGATTGCGGATTGCGGATTTGGGAATTAATAGAGGTGCAAGGCACACGGCACAAGGCGCAAGGGGAGTCGTTGAAATCTTTCAAATCGCAAGCGGAGCTGGTTTTTACAAGATATTGTGAAATTGAAATTACAGGCTGCTTGCTGCCAGCTGCTAGCTGTCCGCTACCTCCTGATTCCTTACTCTATGCCCTATGCTCTATGCCAAGTTCCTTGTGCCCAGTGTTCCCCG
>JARRNM010000265.1:0-4560 GCA_037384945.1 Deltaproteobacteria bacterium | reverse complement strand
AGACTGGCGAGACGGGGGTTTAAAATCGGAAGACGGAACGCGGATTGTGGAATTCTTCTCTGTACAAATGTCAGCGGACAAAACCGGCTAAACAGCCGATAGGCAGCGCAAGTTCATTTACCTGTTGCGCCGCTCTCCGAGCGGGCGTCCTACCAGTTCAAATCCCGGCGGAATGCAAAGAAGAGGGCCAACTGAAAGACCAGTTGACCCTCATTTTTTACATGGCGTCCCCAAGGGGAGTTATATATTAGGAGTGTATAACCTAAATACCTTATTTTATTGGAATAAGTCTATTATATTACCTCCGAAAAAGTCTACAAAGTAACACAATAAAGTCAACCGACTGCAGCTGCGTTTGTTCACTTAACAGGCTGGGCTTCACATTTCACATTTCATCATCAGTTAACATTGGATAACAGTTAATCTTTGTGGGTGGAAACGAGTCTGCATGCTAATCGAATGAAGCGATTGCTGGGCATTGGGATGGTCTGGTTTACATAGCCATATCATATTGTAACATTTGCAGAAGTAAACATCTTGGGAAGAGATGTGAAGTTTTGAGGCAAAAGGGGACCACACGAAGTCGTGTTCGCCTCAATTTTTCTGAATGAGGACTATCAGCTGGAATCCACGATTCAGGTTTGGCATACATCTCAGAGCGCTCAGGCAAGAAGTCTACCATTTTCGTGGAAATACAATGTAGCCATCTCTTATTTCCTCTCTACTGTGCGACCTCTACTTTGAATGTCAAAAAGAAAAAGGAGGAATTATGTCAGTAAACAATGCTCGCACATTTGTTGAAAAATTGAGACAAGACCAGAATTTCCGAAAAAAGGTGTTGGTGCTAGTCGTCTGCATCTTGCTCAGCATGAGCTGTTCTCTCGTTTACGCAGGAATAGCCATGGCTCCAGGCAGCACACTGCCAGAGTTTAAAATAGAAATGCCAACCTTGCCCGAGATGAGCGCATACCTTGGAATTAAAGGTGGAGGTGCTTTTTCATTGTCTCAGATCCCGGCCGACCTCATCGTCGTGGAGTTCTTTAGTATTTTCTGCCCCAAATGCCATCAGAACGCTCCCATTGCCAACCAACTTTACAGGTCTATCAAGAAAGATAAGGAACTGAGTAAAAACATCAAGATGATAGGTATCGGTTTGGCAAGCAAATCTAAAGAGATTGCTGTATACAAAGAGAAGTTCAAAGTTGAATTTCCCTTGTTTGCAGATCCGCAGAAAAAGGCTAAGACAAAGTCCAAGGTTAAACGTGTCCCCCTTACCATTCTGATAGATAAAAGTGGTAAAGTCCTTATGAGTCATCTTGGTGTGATTAAAAACTTAGATGCGTTTTTGGGCAAGATTAGAAAGCACCATAAAACATTAGAATATCGTATCGAAGCTTCTTTGTAATAGTTTTAGTCTCCTTTGACGATTTGAAAACCCTTGGATTTGTTCATGACTGCGAAAAGCGAAACAGCGACAGCACTTGCTGATAACACTCTATCAGGCGAACTAATACGTGGGCCTGTTGCGGCCTCTCGCTTGCAATGGGTCGACTATCTGTTAATCGTCGGCCTTAGTGTGGTGTGTGCTCTGGTTTTTAACAGATCCAACTTCAAGGGCATACCAATTGTTCCGCAAAGCTCTTTGGACGAGGCCGTCTCCTTCGAAAATCCGTCCACGGCCTTCGATAAACACAAGAAAGGTGAAACACTTTTTGTCGACGCCAGGCCATACAGCTTTTACGAACAAGAGCACATAGCAGGCGCGGTGAGCCTCCCGGTGGCAATATTTGACTTTATGTATGATATGAGTATAGGTCAGACAGACAAGTCGAAAGAAATCATTGTTTACGGGCGGACAATTAGTAAGCGCCACGATGAGGAGGTGGCCAGCAATTTGGTGGCGCGGGGCCACAAAAACGTGAAAATCCTTAAGGGCGGTTTGGATGCCTGGAGGAAGGAACACTATCCGGTGGAACCATGAAGAGTATCTCGTCGTATATTAAGGGAATTTTGATGAGTGAATATTTATCCCTTGCTCTTAGGATATATGTCGGATGCATATTTATCTATGCCAGCCTGAACAAGATACCCGATCCTGGCGTATTTGCAGAAAACATAGCCGCCTATCGGATCATCCCGTACTGGGGGCTTCATCTTGTGGCGATCGTCCTACCATGGATAGAGCTTATCTGCGGTTTTTTTCTTATCCTCGGTTTGAGAACCCGCGCTGCGGCGTCGATTCTGGGTGGGCTACTCTTTATGTTCACCATTTTCGTCCTCATCAACATCTTCAGAGATTCCTCCATCAGCTGTGGATGTTTCGGCACAGCGGGAGAAGCGATTAGCTGGAAGAAAGTAACCACCAACACGATCTGGCTACTCATGACAATCCAGGTATTTCTCTTTGACAGGATCTACTTTTTACGCAGAAGCGCGGCAAGCGGTCGGACCACGCCATATAACTGGAGTTTATTGATGTAAGTCCCCCAAATAGATGTTTTCCGGTCCTTGAATGCAGTTTTTGATAACTCACTAGCTTAGATTTTTGAGCAAGTTATCTCTATAGAATTGGTAAAAAATGCTAGAGCCGTCTACCTCCAAATTTAGTTCTTATGTAATGCTCATACTGAGTTACCTCTTTGGGACAGTCTCCTTGCTGCTTTGGATGGTATTTCTCTTTTACGGTTCGCTGAATCTTGTAAATCTGGGCCTGGGAGAAATCGCAGGACTTGGACTGAACGGTTTCCTCTCTCTAGCATTCTTCATTCAACACAGCATGATGCTCAGAAGGTCGTTCCGCCGATGGTTGGCAAGGTTCACTAGGGCGGAATACCATGGTGCCTTATTTACGATTGCCTCAGGCCTTGTCTTACTGACACTAGTCGTATTCTGGCAAGAGTCCGCCTACGTTTTAGCGACACCTCAGGGCATTATTCGCTGGTTGATGCGTGCTGTCTTTATCCTGGCGATTTTGGGCTCCTATTGGGGCTTTCGGGTACTGGGCTCGTTTGACGTCTTCGGCCTCAGTCCGATTTTGAATGATTTACGTGGAACAGACCCGCCGCAGATGCCTTTTGTCGTTCGTGGCCCTTACCGCTGGGTGCGCCATCCGCTCTATTTTTTCTGCCTATTGTTAATCTGGTCATGTCCGGACCTGAGCCTAGACCGATTGCTGTACAATGTTCTGTGGTCAGCATGGATACTGGTCGGTTCAGTACTTGAAGAGCGCGACCTTTTGGCCGATTTTGGAGGGTCTTATCGGGACTATCAACGCAAAGTGCCTATGCTAGTTCCATGGCGCATTCACCCAGCCGACTTCTAAATGATGCGATAATAAACCTTTATAAAGGAGCCAATCTATGCACGAAGAAGATCCAAAAGTCGCAAAGGTTAAGTCGCCTCCAAGGCTTGAGTGTAAGGGAATTTGGGGAGGAATCCGTAATCGCGACATAGAGATCACTGCCGGAAAGGTCATCGGCTCTATTTACTCTGCAGCCTGTTGTGAAGGGAGCAAGGGTGGAGACATCTACTACTTTGGAGTCTGTAGAGGTGACATAATTACTCGACTTGCTATCGCGGATGTTGTTGGCCACGGGGAGGCCATCTCGGAAGTGAGCCAGTACGTATACGACTCCCTAAAAGCTCATATGTGATCTCTGGATAGTCGAACCATCCTGGGTAAGGTTAACCAGCTAATCGTTAGCCGAAGCCTGGATGCCATGACTACAGCGGCAGTTGTCGCTTACTACAGTGAGGAGAGTGAAGCTAGTGTCTCATATGCCGGACACCCCCCTGTGCTATACAGGCGCACGACCGACAGGACCTGGTCCTTTGCCAGGCCGTCCGGTCGCAACGTTCAGAGCGATGGTCGTCCCATGAACATACCACTTGCCATTGCTCCGGATACACTCTATGGGCAATTGTCGATTCCGCTGGCCCCCGGGGACCGACTCTTTGTCTATACCGATGGCGTCACTGAAGCACCCAGCCCCAACGGTGACGTGTTTGGTTATGCTCGCCTCAAAGATGTTCTTGATGCAATTACGAAAGCCCCTCTTTCTGAACTCAAATCGGCAGTCCTTAGAGCGGTGCATCAACATGCGAAGAAAGAACTAACACATGATGACGTTACCCTGATTGCTCTGGAAATCTGCTAGAAAGTTCTTGAAAATGTAAAAATAGAGTCGCGTCTTGACACTCTCAACCGAAATCTTGCCACCACATGTGGAGCTAAATACCGGTGACCAATAACTTGCGATCTCTCCTATATATGTGGAGTCTTAATCATCAGGGGATTATTGCTATCTCTTTTTCATATCTTCATCAATGCAACTGATTATTTGGAGTTGGAAGTGCAGTTCCCTCCCAATATCAGATCATGTCAGCCCAAACACAAACTAAGGGCTTAGCACTTGCTGACTAAGCCCTTAGTTTTGTTAATAAAGTGGCGTCCCCAAGGGGATTTGCTACTATCAGCCTGCGCTGAGGCTCCGGCTGGCGAGACGGACGAGACGAGCGAGACTGGCGAGACGGGGGTTTAAAATCGGAAGACGGAACGCG
>JARRNM010000264.1:0-3824 GCA_037384945.1 Deltaproteobacteria bacterium | reverse complement strand
GCTCATTCCTATGCAGTCTCTCTTCCAAAGAGGCAATCAGTTTTTGGGTGGTTTCAACTCCTAGATCCGAGGTAATCAAAACCTCTTCCAACTCCTCCAATACATCCTGGTCAATTTCTTTTTTGCCACGTACGATGCGGTCGAGCTGGCCGATGAAGGCCTGTCGCGTTTTCCGCAAACGGGAACGCATATAGGGAAAAAACCCCAAAGATTTCTCAGGATCTGTTTCAGGGGATTTGGCGGTCGGGAAATCTGAGGTCGAGGTTGAGGGCACACTCGTATTGTGGTTTTCAGCTTTATTCTCGCTGATACTTTCAGGTGCGTCCTCTTTAGATTTCTTATTGAACCATCTGGCCATAACTTTCAGGTATTCCTTGGAAATCTACTGACATTATTTTGGAGATACCAGGCTCTTCCATAGTAACACCGAGAAGGGTATCGGAGATCTCCATGGTTCTCTTGTTGTGGGTAACCAAGATAATTTGTGACTCTTGGCTAATTTTTTTGAGCACCTCGATGAAGCGGTCTATGTTGGCCTCATCCAAGGGGGCGTCCACCTCATCAAGAATGCAAAAAGGACTAGGCTTGATCATATATAGTGAAAAAAGGAGTGCTCCCGCAGCCAGGGCCTTTTCTCCACCTGATAGCAGACTCATGCTGGTCAACTTCTTGCCAGGGGGATGTACGAAGATTTCCACCCCAGACTCCAAGGGATCCCGGTCGGATGACAACTGCAAATGGCCGGTGCCTCCATTGAAAAGCAGAGGGAAAACCTCAGCAAGCTTGCGATTCACCGCCTCGAGTGTTTTTAGAAAGCGTTTACGGGTAGTTCTGTTGATCCGTGATATGGCCTTATTCAACCCTTCCAACGATTGAACGAGGTCATCTCTCTGGCTGGTGAGGAATTGGTAGCGCTGTTGCTGTTCTTCGTATTCTTCGATCGCTGTCAGGTTCACCTCGCCGATACGTGCCACCCCATCGCGAAGTCGCTGCAGTTTCGCTTCCAATTTTTCAAGATCCACTGATTCTTCCAGGGCGGGCGGGGGTTCAACGCTGATATCCATCTGGTAATTCTCTTGAATCTGGTGGATGAGATATTTAATCTTCAGTTTGAGTTCAGTGATTTCTTGACGCAGGTTTTGAATCTCTTGCTCCTTTTCTCTGTCCTCTTTAATCAACTGGAGTCTACTTGCTTCCATTTCGTGCTGCTGGTCTTCAAATTTACGCCACCCTTCCTCTTCAGCCCTTAGACGTTCTTCTCGCTCCAGCAACTCCTTTTGCGCCAGCTCTAAACCTTCTTGGATTTGAACCCTTTCTTTCGAAAGGAGCTCTATTTGCTCCTGGCAGTTTTTCCTTTCCTCTCGAAGCTGTTCGAGGCGCCTGTGAGTTTCACCGTAGTATTCTTCCAGTTGCTTGTTACTTGAGCGGGCTGCCTCTTGCTTCTCAGTCAATGTGCCAACTGAGACCTGCTGAGCCGTGGCCTTCTCTTGGAGATTGTCCACTGTCTCTTCCAGTTCTTGTCGTTCATTTTTTCTCTCTGCCAGTTCTTCGTCCAATTGTTGTCGTCTTTGTTCTAAGGATTCAAGTTCCTCCTCACTTTGGCTGAGTTCGACACGCAAATGGGAGATCTCCTCTTCTTCGTGTTCTTTCTCCATGTCGAGCACGGTAAGCCGCTCAGCAATTCGCTGCTCCTCTGTCTCTAAACGGTAAATTTCCTTTTCTTGTTCCAGGATCTGATCGCGCAGTTTCTCTTTATTCTCTTGAAGTGACTGCATTTTAGAAGAGGTACGGGCAAATTGCTCCTCTATCTCACGGGACTTGGACCGCTCGGTGTTCAATCTGCTCTCTGACTCAGAAAGCTTTTCCTCGAGATCTTTTCTCTGTTCTTGTTTTTCCAAGATACTTATTTGCTGTTCCGGACTCCCTCCCCATAAGGTTCCATCCTGGGCTACCAAATCCCCTGCGGCTGTTACCAGAACAAAGGCATGAGGATGGGACTGCCACCAGGAAAGGGCCTGGTTTAGATCCTCACAGAACATGACGGAGGACAGCAGATGGTTGACGACTTGCTCGTATCCCGGCCGTGGCCTCACTAAGCCGGCCAGGGGCACCGGACCGTCTCCCCCGGGGAGCGGTGTCGGAGCTTTATTGGTGACTGTGAGGGGGAGGAAATGACTCCGTCCTGCGCCGGTACGCTTCAGATGTTCCAAGGCAGCACAAGCGTCTTTAACTGAACCCACTACTAAAGCCTGCAAGCGGCCGCCAAGAACCGCCTCCACCGCTTGACGGTGGCTCGGGTCTACTTCCAGCATCTCTGCCACGGCTCCCCTGATGTTACATTTGAGTTCATCCTCATCCCGGGCCTTTATCAACTCCCTAACTGCATCGCTAAACCAAGCATAGGAGTCCTCCATCTCCACTAGAACCTGCAGTTGGGATTGCCGTTGGTGGAAGGTGCTCTCCAGGCTATTTATAGCTTCAGTGCAATCCTCTCGGACTTGCTCCAGTTCTTTCTTCTTTTGATTTAGTGAGTCGGCCTGCCCGGAGAGATCCTCGAGTTCTCTCTCAACGGCGGCCTTTCTCCTTTCAAGGCTTTGTTTCTCTGGCTGCAACCGGTCAATTTTTTCCCTGAGTTCCTGGTATTCAGTTTTTATCCGGCCTTGGCGGCGAGTAAAATCGTCGATTTGCTTACCCGTTGACATTTGGGCATTGCGCACCCGGGCCGTCTCGCCCAGTAAATCTACAAGTTCACCTTTTCCCAGATCCAGCTCATCTGTCAACTGATTCAAACGCAACTTCTCTCGATTTAGTTCCTCCTCCAGCTTGCGGGCTAGAACTTCTGACTTGGAGCATTCCTCTGCCAAATGACGCTGTTTTTCAGCGAGGTTATCTCTTTCCTCAGCCAGGTGTTTGCGGCGATCCTCTTGTTGCTCAATCTCCTTGGTCAACCGCCGTTGTCTCTCCCGCAGTTCCTGGCTTTGCCTTTGCAAGTGGAGTAGGCTGTTTTCGTCGCTGCTGATTGAGTTCTTGATTTGAAACAGTGCTTCTCTTCGTTGCCGCAAATTTTCACCCATATCGTGCATCTGGCTGGAGCGGTCTGTTAGTTGAGCGTCCAACCTGCCCAAGTTAGCCGACCGCTCAGCTTGCCGGTCATTAAAGGAGGTGAGGTCTTGCTCCAGACGTTGCAGGTCCTGAGTGTATTGTCCATAGCGATGCAGGGCTCGGGTGATTTCAATCTGTTTGATTTCCTTTTTAAGAGTTCGGTAACGATTTGCCCTCTGGGCCTGACGTTTAAGGCTCGAAAGCTGACGTGAAACTTCGGCGATGATGTCACCAAGGCGGAGAAGGTTTTGCCTGGTGAGTTCAATTTTTCGCAAAGCCGCTTTCTTTTTTATTTTAAACTTGGTGATCCCCGCAGCTTCCTCAATGAGTGCGCGGATGTCTTCCGGCCTGGACTCTACTACCGTACTGATCTTTCCCTGTTCGATAATTGCGTAATGACGATGCCCAACACCCACGTCCATGAACAGCCTGCTAATGTCCATTCTACGGCAAGGTATCTTGTTGATCAGATACTCGCTTTCTCCTGAACGAAAGAGGCGACGGGTAATCATGATTTCGCTGTGTTCGTGATAAGGTGGGGGCGCTTTTCCGTCCTCATTAGAGAGAACAAGTGACACTTCGGTAAAATTCAGTGACGGACGCCCATTTGCTCCGCCGAAGATTACCTCCTCCATGAGTTTGCCTCGGAGCTGTTTGGCGCTTTGCTCTCCCAAAACCCAGCGAATTGAGTCGACAATGTTGCTTTTACCACAACCATTGGG
>JARRNM010000263.1:0-6161 GCA_037384945.1 Deltaproteobacteria bacterium | reverse complement strand
AACTGCATCCCCCCTCTCCCCTCCCCGCGACAAGCTCGGGATCTGCGACAAGGGGAGAGGGGATTGTTACGGAGTGAAAGTGCGGAGGAGTATTTTTTATTCGGCCTTGGAAGGGCAAGAGGCCGGTTCACAGAGAAAGGGCTAGCGGGGCGCTAGTTCATACCTTAGAATAACGCTGCTCTTTCCTCCCCACATACTTTTGATTCCACCGGATTCGGTTGTACCGACAATCAGCTCCTCGATGCCGTCGCCGTTGAGATCTCCCACTTGCAGGCTGCTGATGTCACCCTCTATCTCACCTGTTTTCCAGTTTTCCAGCATGGAGTCCTCTCCCCAGGTCAGGGAGAGAATCTCTCCCTTGCTGTACTCCCTGCCGCCGGTGAGCTGAGCAAACCCCGGGAGGTTGTGGTTGACGATGACTTCCAGCCTCTTGTCCCCATTCAGGTCGGTGAGAAGCAGGGGCGAGGGAAGGTAAAGGTATCTCACCCCTTCCGGTTTATCTCGGATGGGGGCGAAACGGTAGCCGTCGCCCTTCAAGTCGTCTATGGGCTGTGGTATGTCTCGCGCGGGTATCTGTATCTCTACGTAATTTTCCGTGGCACCATAAGATTCCGTGCTTCGCCAGAAGGTTCGACCCCGTGAATCGGCGAGTACCAGATATCGTTTGGGGTCGATCAAAATGGTTTCACTTTTCCCCGAACCGGTGATGTCTCCGTTTCTGCTGTTGTAGATATCTGCAGATTCAGGAAGTTTAACCACGCCCACAGGGACAAGGCTGTTATTTTTCCAAACAAGGCTGTGAATCTCCGACAGAAAATCGCCGTCCTTGGTGCATTTTTGGCCCAGGAGCCTTGGAGGTTTTCCGGGGAGTCGCACCACTCTGAGGTAAAAGTGGGGCGCTTTGGTCAAGAGGGAAAATTTTTCCCCATTCCACTCCAGGACAAAGGAAGAAATCTTGGTCTCGAATTCCTCTCCTGTTTTCTCACTGGCAACATAGATCTCGTCCCGGCCGTTCCGGTTGAGATCGGCTACAGACACCCAGAGGAAACGGTCGTGTTTAGTTCCATGATATACGGCCTGTTGCTCGAGCCCTTCAGGTTTATATCGGTAGACGAAGATCTTATGGCGGCTCATAACCACCAGTTCCACAGAGCCGTCGCCGAATATGTCTCCCACATCCATACTATACACTGCGTAGCTCAGTTTTTGGCTCTTCCAGGGTTCCGGCTGAGGCGCCAGAACTGTTCCAACCACCTTTTCCGGACGCGTTTCGATTGGCGGGGGATTTCCTTCGATAAGTTCCTGTCTAATGGACGCCACCTTGGGCTGAGTAGCCGCTGTCTCAGCCGAGGTAGGAGCCGGAGACGGCTGTGGTTGAGCCTGTTGTTGCGGTGGCGCAGTTTTGGGAGTTGGGGGTGGAACAGCCATTCCTACCTCAGGCTGACGAGCCTGGGGCTCCGGCGCCGCCCTGACAGGCTGCGGACGCACCGCAAATCCCTTGGCGCTGATCTCATCCGCCAGCTGGCTGAAGTCCGATAGGAGATTATTCTTGTCCTTTATTATTTTATAGACGGTGAAAGTCTCTTTTGCCGGGTCTTTGGCAAAGACTTCAAAATCAATACTCCCTCCCGTGCCGAAGAAAGTGACACTTCCTGCGACCAGGTAATCGGCTCCCAAATCCTGGGCCAGAGACCTGGCTGTGGTTTCGTTCAAATCTTTTTTGAACTTGTCGAAAGTTTTGACTACCAGATTCCTGTCTAGAATATCTATGCCCTCTTTGCCGCCGATATGAGACTCGAGCATATCCATCAGTCCACTTTGGAGGTAGTCCATGTTTTCGGGTGCGTTAATCTTCACCGGCAAAATGGCCACCTTGATGGGGAGTTGTGCATAGGCAGCAACCTGATTCGTGCCGAAGAGCAATATGGCCAGACCAATGAGTAAGGCAACGAATTTTTTATGTCGATTCATCTGGGTTGTCCTCCATACGGTGCTAGGAGAAGGGTGATCGGTAAATTTCGCTCGCTTCGCCTGTTCTTCGGAAAAGGGCAGAGATGGGATGTTGCCCCATATTGATCTCAGAGGTCCGTGGTGCGGAAGCACATTAACAAAGGAAAATTGAGCACGTCAAGCACACTTTTTAGGGCATGGACAAATAGTAGATCGGCTGATTGCATATTTCCAGCTTTTTTTATTATCTTCAGGGGCAAGGCCAGATTTGATTGAAGGTCCGCCATTGTTTTGCTGCCCTGATGGTGCTATTCAACATAATTTGTATCCAAAGGAGAGAAGAAGTTCCAGATCCCCTATTCTGAATGCAGTTGCGGGGTACGGTCTGGTCTGGTAAAAGGCAGCAAAAGGAGGCTGTCCGACAACGTCATTCTGAGGCGTGAGCCGAAGAATCTCGAAGGCGTAAGTACCTGAATCGATGAGATTCTTCGCGGAGTTTATCCTGAGCCTACCGAAGGGCTCAGAATGACAGCAGGAACCGTTGAGTGAGTTGTCGGACAGCCTCCAAAAGGGAGATTACTGCGGAGATGAATGGAGCCCCACTCAGATATTTTACTGTTTTTTTGGTAACGCTCCTTTGCATTACTGGCATGCTTGTAGCCTGCGCTGCGAACAGGTCGGTAACTGCCAGTCAAATGAAGGGGATAGAGATTAAGACCACCGATCCACTTGAGGCTTTTGAAAAGGAATATGAGGATATAAGCGAGAAGGTGGAGGAAGGTTCCCTGCCATCCATGGCCATGAGCAGAGCAAGTGTAATCCGGATGGGGCTGAAGAAGTATCTGATAAATACGGAGGCCCAACTGGAAATTCTCAGGCTGGATGTTATGCACGGCACTGACGGGCAGCGTGAAACAGCACTGAACCAGATAGTCAAACTGGTTGCGGAGCGAGAGCAAACTAAAATAGCTTACTTGCAAGAGCTGCAAGCGCTAGAGGGCGGCAGCCGGACCTCTGAAGAAAGGACAGGTAAAAGGGAGGCGGGCAAGGATCTGAATATAGAAATCAAGATAGCCCCAGAGCATATTGGTGCTGGCGAACGGCCGTGATAGTTGCAGCGCTTATGGAAAAATCCCCCTAAATCCCCCTTTTCATAAGGGGGACTTTTGGTGACTGGATCCCCCTTTTAAAAAAAGGGGATTTTATGATTCAGTCTCCTCTAGCCCCCCTTTCTTAAAGGTGGTTTGAAGTTTCTAGTGGGTAATAACTGTGTTGAGCATTCTCTCCTTCATGATAGAAGAAAAAAACTTGTATAACAGCGAATACGAGTCCAGCTTGAGGGTGATTCCCGGGCTTGCGGCAATTATGACTTGTCGTTCAGAAATTGACGCTTCGAAGTCCCCCTTTATAAAGGGGGATTTTGAACCATGCCCGTGGGGTTCTCTCATTCCTCAAGTTTTCTCAGCAACCAGGCCATGTTGAGACCAAGATCTTTCATGCTCTTGATGCCCTCTTCGTCCTTCTCAACCTCACCAGGACCCGCGCCGTATCCGAGGTTCCAATAGCTAGAACCCGGAACGATCATCTGGTTGGCGAGGAAGAAGTAGTTGATGGCGGTGAAGGCGGGCACGGCCCCGGCCCGTCGAGCGGCGACCACGGCGGCTCCCACCTTGCCTTTGAACAGTTGCCCGTTAGTGCGAGCCACCATCCCAGCCCGGTCAATCAAGGCCTTTGCTTCAGTAGAAACATTGCTGAAATAGGTGGGCGAGCCGATGATGGTGCCGTCAGCCTCGAGTATTTTAGCGAGACACTTATTTAAGATGTCCCCCTCTTTGCCGTTTTTGCCCACCTGGACCAGGTCGGTTGAGATACCCTCCTTTTCCAGTTCCTCGAGCACTGCATTGATCATCGTTGCGGTATTGCCATTCTTTCTGGGACTACAGTTGAAGGCTACGACTCGCATTTTCTTCCCTCCTGCGGATTGGTCTAATATATTTCCCCCAGCGAACGGTTAGAGTGGGGGTAGAAATCCTTCTAGCTCATCGGGTTAAAGGCCCAAAACGGAAGGTTCAAGGCAAAAGCCTAGTAGGAAGGAGTCAGGAGCCAGAATCCAGGAGAAAACCAATCAGATTCACTTCCTCTGAGCTGCCGCCTCTTTGAACCGCAGAATATCGAACAAGGAATATCGAATATCGAAGTGATAACTTCAACATTCTGCGGTTCCTTGTTCTGCTGTTCGATATTCACTACTTTGAACCATCTGTCGTCTGACTTCCGATCTCTGACCTCCGACTTCTGGTTACTGCCAGCTCTCTGCAGCATGCTGAAAAATCGCGTTCTGCGATTAACTTCCCATTACTCTCTTCACCGATGGATAAAGATCCATGTCGGTGTGGGGTAAGAAAAGAGCGGCGACAAACTCATCATAAAACTTCGGGTCGACTGAGAGTTCGAAGTAGGTCATCTCCCGTGCCAGAGTTTTGGCTCGCGCCAGAGCATGTCTGGAAAGCAAGGCCATCCGAGCTCCGGTGAGGGAGCTGTTACCGATAAACTTTACCCGCTCTGGGGGAACATCGGGGAGGAGGCCAATAAAGATAGCCTTTTCCACATCCAGATGGTTGCCGAAGCCTCCAGCCACAAAGATCTTTTCCAAGTCTTTAAATGACATGCCAACACTGTTGAGGAGCAAGCGCATGGCCGCAAGAATGGCGCCCTTTGATTTTATCAGATTACTGATGTCACTCTCAGTGATCACCACACTTTTTCCTGTTTCCGTCTCATCCCCAGAGGCCAGGACAAATTCCAGGTCGCCATCATTATGCTGAACTCTAGGATTTTTAGAGTCTCTGAGAAGCTTGCCACTGGCATCAATGATCCGGTTGCGGAAGAGCTCGGCAATGGAGTCAATGAGACCGGAGCCGCAGATTCCTCTGGCTTTGGCGCCACCGATGGTCTCATAATGAACTTTGTCCCCTTCCATCTCCACCTTCTGAATGGCGCCCTTTGTAGCCCGCATCCCGCACTTGGTGCCACTGCCCTCGAAGGCCGGCCCAGCAGAAGCGGAACAGCAGACCAGCCATTCATTGTTGCCGATAACGATCTCCCCATTGGTGCCGATGTCGATTAAGGCGGAAATCTGCGCACTATTACTTATACCAGAGGCCAAAACCCCGGCGGTGATATCTCCACCCACATATGAGCTTACCCCGGGCACGGAAGTCACCCTGGCATTAGGGTGCAAATGGAGATTTAGTTCGGCAGCGGATGCTGAAGGTAGAAAATTGGCAGTGGGGATATAAGGTTCCAAGCGAATGGTGCAGGGCTCCAGACCCAAGAAAAGATGAGTCATGGTGGTGTTGCCTGCGGCGGTCAACGCGGTAAGGTTGTTGACCTCCACCCCGTGTTTTTCCGCAAGAGTATCTGTGAGAGTATTGACCGTTTCAATGACAGCTTCATGGATGGGTGAGAGGCCACCACGGCTGCAGGCATAGATCATCCGCGAGATTACATCTTCGCCGTACCTTGCCTGCTGGTTGTGGCTGGCCTCAACTCCCAAAATGGCACCACTGCGCAGATCCACCAACTGAGCGACGATGGTGGTGGTGCCGATATCGCAGGCAATCCCATAATTCTCTGCACAGGTGTCGCCCGGTTCCAGAGATAAAATTTCTATGCAATGCTCGTCAATAGGGTAGAGGGTTGCGGTAACTTGCCACTGGTTCTCCCGGAGCATACGAGGCATATTTCGGAGAGACGGTAGAGAAATTTCGAGAGTAGGCGCCTGAACTTTTTTGCGGATTTCCCTGTACACCCGGTCAAGGTCGGCCAGGTTATCGGTAATGGAGGGTTTGGGAAGAGACAGGTAAATTTTCTGGGTCACAGGCATGTACAAAAGTGAGGGGATATCAAGAGTATCCTTTACTTGGAGATCCTGGGGTGATTGGTAGCACACCATAGACTCGGCGGTGAGAATCTGCTCCTCCTCCAGCCGAGCCTCGGGAGGCACCCACACTTCTAGATCAGTTCTGACCTTAGTCTGGCAGGCGAGGACAAAGCCTGAATTAATCTCCTCCCGACTGAGGAATCTGATGCTCTGACTGGTGGGTTTTGCCTCACCACGGGTGATCTGTACCTTGCATTGTCCGCAAACGCCCTCCCCCCCGCAAAGGCTGTTGATATAAATGCCACACTCGGCGGCGGCCTCGAGAATG
>JARRNM010000262.1:3919-7681 GCA_037384945.1 Deltaproteobacteria bacterium | reverse complement strand
ATCAACCTCTGCGCCTTGTTTTTAGGGATCCGCTACGAAAGAAGCTTATAGTGGTGACAGCAGAACTGGCGTGGTCAAACATTGCAAATTCCGACGATATAATTTCCTGTGGGATAGGAATCGAATTCAGCAATCCCTTAAGTTATGAGCAGTTGTCTCTCGACACTTGGACCCCTGAAAATCTCCAAGTTACAGCCTAAAAAATACATAACACTCTAATGTTTCAACAAAGAGTTGAAGTGAAGTGCTTGTTCTCAGTGGGAACCTCTCTGTCTCGAGGATTTGAGAATGATCCTAGGAATTGAAAGGCGCTTGCAACCACGAGTGGAGATCAGATGGCCTGTTACAGTCCTAACCACCCAAACGACGATCGAAGGTGAAATCCACAACCTGAGTCCCTCAGGAGCTTTCCTCTCCTGCAAGGGGATCCTTGCACTAGAAGGCAGTTTTTTCATAATAATTAAACCGCCCGAGCGGCAAACAATCAGTGTTGCAGGCAAGGTGGTGTGGTCAACCGCCTTGCAGACGGAAGAGAGCAATTCTAGTCTTGGGATGGGTGTTCAGTTCACCAATATCACTCCAGGAGATCGCACCTACCTGAGTCAATTCGTCAAAACCCACAAAAATAAAGAAAACCGCTAGCGCGGATGTTTCATGAATTGATGTCGCGAGACCATGAAGATGGGCGTGCCACCGGGTAGACAGTTGCGGAATGCGGATTGCGGAATGGGGATTGAAAATTTGCCTAATAGTTTTTGGGAGACTGAGAGCAAATGGTGAAATCTGGACTGTTGCGTCAGATATCATCAATGAGCCAAAAATCCGAGATCCGAAATCCGAAATCCAAAATCGAAGCCGAGGCGTACCTGAATGGTACGTCGCAGGAGCCAACACCCGAGGACGCCAGGCTTCCGGCTCGTAGAGCCTCCAGCTCGGAGAGAAGGAAGTCCATATTCAGGGTCGCAGCAAGCCATTCATGAAACATCCGGGCTAGGTAAAGTTAGATTTGCCTGTTTAATCCCACCTCTTTCCCCGCCCTTTTCGAATCCAGTCCTGAGCGCATAGACCATAACGCAAACCGCATAGTCTGGGCGACGTCCCCCCCGGTGTAAGTCGAAGATTGCCAATCACCGCAATTTTTTGTAAGGTTTGCTCTATGTGTGAAAGGAAATCTTTTAGTTTTCGCCCTGCCAAGGAAAAAGATCTGGAGTTCATCAGAAAGCTATCTGCTGAGGTATTCTCAAAATACGGACATTATGAAGAAATCATCCCTGCCTGGTTTGGGGAGCCTATTGTGATTACAGAAGTCATTAAGGAGAAAAGTGATATCCTCGGCTTTGCCATGCTCGTATTGGAACGTAAAAAAGTATTTGGCTCTAGGGAAGCACACCTCCTGGCCATCGGTATCTTGGTAGAGCAGCAAAGAAAAGGTGCTGGTACCGCTTTGTTAGAGCATATGGAGGACATAGCGCGGAGATACAAAGCCGTTCAACTGAATCTCTGGACTGCAGTTGATAATGAAGCCGCTCTCTCCTTCTTTCAAAAGGCGGGCTTCAAAATGAAAAGGTTTGAAGATTATTATTATCCTGAGGGGCAAGCGGCGCTGGCTATGAGTAAAAACCTTGAATAGCAGTGATAAGGCCCCCCGGCCAGTCGATATCACAGAAACGATTCTAGCTGAGCTGCCATGGGGAAGAGGCCGAAAATCCCCCCTGTGTGAACAAATATAATTCTATCACCAAACACATCCCGGTTTCGCTTCAATTCCTGGATCATTCCGTAGAAAGCCTTGCCAGTGTAAACGGGATCAAGAATTATAGCTTCAGTGCGTGCCAGCTCAACCAAAAGAGAGAGCACCTTAGCGCTTGCTTTACCGTATCCCT
Organism: Deltaproteobacteria bacterium; assembly: GCA_037384945.1. Lineage (GTDB taxonomy): Bacteria > Desulfobacterota > Syntrophobacteria > BM002 > BM002 > BM002. The sequence continues at coordinate 5,798 of JARRNM010000262.1, read as the reverse complement.
CTCCAACATAGCCGTCGATTATCTGGATATCCTTTTGCGGAGAAAATGAGATTTCCAGTTGGTAGTCGGCTATGGCGGCATCGCAGATTTCGCCAACCACGTCAACGAAATAATTCCTATCGTTGCAAACATTAATTCCTGCCACCTGAGCGTCCAGTCCAACCAACTTTACCCCCAGAAGGAGCCCGGCGGTAGTTCCTCCGGAACCGGTGGCATGTACGATGGTCGTAGACCGGTACTCCTTTCTCTGGAGATCCTCAAGCTGTCTGGCCATTTCCTCCACCATTCTCACATAACCCCAGGCCCCCAGCGCGTTAGAGCCCCCTTCCGGTATAATGTAAGGGATTTTACCCGATCTCCGCAGCGATTCCGCTTCACGCTCAAGCATTTCACGACGACGGCCGTATTCCTCAAAGGTAAGCCAGACGATCTCCCCGCCAACCAGCCGGTCGATTAAGATATTTCCTTCAACGAGGGGCGGATTGGCCGGATTACGGGTTCGCAGCAGTAATCGCACGGCGAGTCCCAATCTGGCAGAGGCGATTGCCGTGGCCCTAGCATGGTTCGACTGGGCGGCCCCACAGGTCAGTATGGTGTCGCAACCTTTCGCCAGTGCATCGGCGAGGAGAAACTCGAGTTTTCTCACTTTATTTCCCGAAAGTTCTAAGCCGGTGAGATCGTCTCGTTTGAGGTACACCTCGACGTCTAATTTGTTGCTCAATTTTGCGAGACCTTCAAGGGGAGTGGGAGTACGGGCCAGATCCAAGCGGGCGGGGTAGGGGATTTCTCGCCTCTTATTTTTCATTTCCTTCTCCTCGTCTACTCTAGTATGGCAAATAAAATTATGTATTAACCCTATGGCTAGTCTTTGCTAGAATGATGATTATTTACTTCATATACAAAGGCAGCCAACCCACTCATAGAAAAAGAGTAACACAATTCAGCAAGGTGGCGCACCATGGCCAAACCAAAGCAGAAAAAAGGAGAAGAGAGATGAACATGAAGCGCTATGTCTTGGTCTTGCTTTTGACGGCAGTTCTGTTTTCACTTTGCTCTTGTGGTTATGTGAAATCTTATTCTAAACCAGATATGCACCTCAAAGGGAAAAGTGTAGGAATAATGCCTTTCTCCAGTGACATTCCTCAGGTCGGCAACGTGGTCAGCGACACCATAGGAGGCAATCTTCTTGCAAAGGGCTTCAGTGTTGTGGATCGCACCAAAATTGGAAAAATTCTTCAGGATGAAGGCATCAGCTATCTGGAGATTGATTACCCCGATTACCATAAGATAGGCAACTTGGCTGGGGTCAATTTTCTCCTGGTTGGAAATATTGCCTACTCGAGCGCCGTAGTACGGCTGATAGACACAGCCACTGGGAACACCCTTATAATTACAGTCTTCCGAGCGAATTTGATCACCGAAAGCACTCCCGCCGTCGATATGGGGCGGGATCTGGCCAAGTCGATAGATAAAGAGCTGTCCAGGGCCGGGAAGCTTTGATTACCCAAGAGGTTAGGGCAATCTGGCACATAAGGTTTCAGGTTTCAGGCGCGGCCATCTTCGCGGTCTCGCCAGAGTAATTTATTAAATATCCGCGCTAGGCCTCACTCGTGATGGCGATGGTAGTCTGCGAGGAGTTTTCCTCAGCGCCGCAGGCAGAATCTGCCGAATCTTGCGAACACCGGGATTCAAACGATGCCAGTTTCACCCCGTGCATGCGAGTCAAGACCCGCCTGAACATAAATTCCACCAAGTCGTAGGCTGAGATGCTGGGTGCAGATTGACCTAACCATTGCAGCATCTGTGTTTGCAGTTCCAGCTGCATTTTAAGTTCTTCCAGATCTTTTAATAATAAAATGATGCGAGATCTATCTATTTG
>JARRNM010000262.1:0-3909 GCA_037384945.1 Deltaproteobacteria bacterium | reverse complement strand
GTTTTTTGGCGTGAGGACGAGTTCAGCAACCGACGGTCCTTAGCGCTCATAGGTATCGTTTCGCTGTTAACCCGTTGGCCTATCTCCTCAGCTAACCGTTGTTTTTCACCTGAGGCAATTTCCCTAAACATTTTCTTGGCCCTGTCAAGGATTTGGACCTTCACCGACTTAAAGGTCTTTTCATTCAGAGTCATTCTTTCTTTAAATTCACCTACTGCACTAGTCCAAAAGGCCTCATTTACGCTCTGGAAATGTTCCTGTTCTCGCCCTCGGTGCGCTCTCATTGCTTTAATTATGCCGGGGATAATCCCAGCAGTCCTGGCGAACAAGGGTGCTCCCGCAATCACCCGGTAGATGACGGCGATAATGGCGTACCAATCTGGTAGGTGGAGTACTGCGGTCAAGTCGTCATAGAGCCGAGCTAGCAGAGTGTTGTCGAAAAATTGGGAGGGCGTGGCATATTGAGGCGTGCCGCCTAAAGGTGGCTGGTTTGCGGTCTGTTTGCCTGCTTCTTCCAGAATCACGGCAGTTTCGACATCAATAAGTCCTATTTTGTAATCTTTGGGATAGGCGAGAAAAGCTGGATATTTGTTTTTATTGCCGGCCACCAACATATTATCTGGCTTGAGATCCCTCATTGCCACCTTCTTCTCATGCAAATGGCCCAGCAGTTCGAGGAGGTTTGTAATAACTCCCTCCATATAACCTTTGTTTTGTGTAAAGGCTGCTCGATGAATTGATTTTCTCACACTGTCGCGGTAAGTTTGAATGGCTTTGGACCTCTTGCCGACGATCCCTTCCAACATCCTATTTATCTCGACAACGAACTCAGCGCTGATCCGATCGTCCACTTGTTTTACACTCTCTCCCACTAAATGGACAAAAAACCATGTCTTTACTTGATCGGGCGAAGGAGGAGTCAACAAATTATATTGTATTATCAGTCTACCTAGCTCAGACTTATATTGGTTAAACAGTTTTTCAATCTCAACGAAAAAAGGCATGTTCTCAGCACCATGCCTCTCTTCGAACTTCCGGTAATCTCCTATGACTTCAGAATTTTTTCTAATTTCATCGTAGAGCTTTTTCTCTGTGTCGTGAAAAGCTTGGATAATATGACTTAAAAAATAATATTTGGACAAATCCATAAACAAAACGAAAGTGTTGTCAAGGCGCAGATATTTCTGCAACTCGGAAAATACCTTTAGAAACTTCAGGTAATCATCTTCGTTATCCTCGGAAGGTAAATCCCTTTCTTGTTGAAACGGTTGGATCAATTTGAGGATTACCGCGGCGCTTGGAATAATGCACTCCTTCATAGAAAGTCTCTTCACAATGCGTCTTTCATTCTTTAAAATCTTCATGTACTCGGTCAAATCATTTATGGGAATTGGAGGTATCTTGATGACTAAATGATGATCGTAGATCACATAAAAGCATTTACTTCTACTGCCGCTATCTTCTCCAATAGGTCCAATTGTCATGCGTCTTGACTGCCAGTCACCATTTTTCATTACTCGCAACTCATAAATGTAATTGGGAGCGAAGGAAAGGGAGTCTACCAGGCGGATTTCTGCCGGGCTGTCTGTCAGGGCTCGCACCCTGTGTCTGTATATATCCAGAAAAAACCTGACGATTCTCTCTTTCAATTCAAGATCCGGGTCATGGAGGGACGGAGGAACCTCTGGTGCAGGAGGAAACTCATCGGGTATTTTATCATAAACGGTTTTACCACTTGTCAGGCTACGTTTGGTGGTGCCGAGGATCCTGAAAAAGACGGCGAGCTCAAAGGTCAGTATCCCCAGGGGTGCCAGCCATATAACTATTGGGACAGTAGTGACAGCGGCTGCTATTGTCAGCCCGGGAACGAAGAGGATGAGGGCCTGCATCAGTAGTCTTACATGTTTTTTTGTTTTGTCTATACCTTGCTTTTGGGTTTGGAGATACTTTTGATCTCGCCTCTGTACGTCTCTCACGGACTTGATCAGTATCACTTCAGCGAGGGGTTCGAGGATGTTGGCAAGGATGAGGAGGAAAACAATTTGACCCAAAACTAAAGTAGCAGTATTTAACCGAGTGGAGAGTTCTCTTTCAAGAAACAACCTCCTGTTGGCAAAACAAAATCCAGCTATGGGAATCAACAAGGTAAATAGGCTGGTCAACTTATAGAGGCTTTGTTTATCGAATACATTCTGGATATTGAAGACCCATTCACAGAATGTCCCCCGCAAGATGGTGCATGTCCAGCGCCAGACAAATAGACTTGTCACGAAGATAGCCAGTGAGATTAGGTAGGCTTCCGCGGTATTTCCATATTTTGTGATGGAGAGAAAATCCATGGCAATCTTCCATCCAGCTTGATCCGCTCTAAGGAGCGCTCACTATTCCCAAGAGCAAGTGCAAGAAAAAAGCCAAGTCAATTTTCCCCACGGGCTTTAGAAAAGGAGGTCGAGTTAAAGGAGAAAACCGCAATTGTCCTTCGAACTTCCATCTTTCCGGGCGAGCTCCCAGTTTCGGATTGAGAATTTCGCCTCGCAGATGATCCATTGCTAAAGGAAAATTTGCTCGTAATTTTTCAATACCTCTACGCAGATGCACATATTTAGGGGCTCTACGGTTTTATCTGGTGCGACTCTTGCAAGGTTTACGTAAATCGGTCATGGGATAAATAGTAGTGATTGCCGAGGTCGTCTGCCTTTAAGAGAGATTGGACCGCAACATCGGTTTACTGATTGGTTTGGAAAGGAGGCGAGAGATGTATTCGAGAAATATCTTGCTTACCCCTCTGGTGGTTGCGGTAACAGTTATGGCACTTGTTATCAGCAGCTCTTTTGCAGGTGAAGTCCCTGCCAGTTCAGAGATTTACGGTGCCTGGAACGCCTTAAATCTCGAGCAAGGCGGGTTGAAGGCCAATTTAGTCCTCATCATCCAGGAAAACCAGGTAATCGCCCGCAACACTTGCACTTTCGGAGAATACAAGGTTGTGGCCCAAACCTCCTCTCCAGCAGTGATAACCCCTAGTGAGATTCGGATTCTCAAATCAAACTTGGCAATGGAAGAATACAGCCCTGGTTTTCTTCAGTGCAAAGCTTCGATTAACGCGGCGAATATGCAATATCAATTGCGCGACGGCAAGCTCCTTCTCAAGGTGCCGGAGCAGGGGGAGACAATTGAGCTTACCAGAGCCGGGGGGCAATCGAAGGCGACTGCAAAGTCGGAAACCTCAAGGCCTGAAGTGGCATATACCAGCCGCGGAACCACTTATTCAAAAAAGGGCAACTATAAAGAGGCGATCAGAGAGTATGACAAAGCTATCGAGGTAAACCCCGGTTACGCCGTAGCTTATTACAATCGTAGCGTTGCTTACACGAAGACAGGGCAGTACGAGAGAGCCATTAACGATTGCAATAAGGTTCTGCAGCTTGACCCCGAACATGCAAACAGTTATTACACTCGTGGGGTATCATACTGGCACCTTGGCTCAAAGAACCAAGCCATTAAGGATTTGCAAGCTGCCGCCAATCTTAAACATAAAGCAGCGCAAAAATACCTGACATCTATGGGTATCAAATGGTAGACAAATTTAAAAATCGTAGTTAAATTGCCATTCTCACTATTTGTAACCAGGTAAGATTAAAACCCGATCCCGCGCCATTGACTGTCTGAGCCTGGCCTGTCAACTGGCAGGAAGACATTTGCGTCCCCATTTAGCCTATCGCGTGGTAGAAAAACTCGATTCTAGCCATGTATCGCACCTTGGACACCTACACCATTCAGCCCTCCAGGTCCATCCACTGGCATATGGTGGAGAATTTTAGCAAATTACTGGAAGAGCAAGGATTACTCGCAGATTTTAGAGAGTGTCTTGACGCCTTAGGAGATGAAAAATTTGAATTTACTGCAAGCTGT
>JARRNM010000261.1:0-6302 GCA_037384945.1 Deltaproteobacteria bacterium | reverse complement strand
GTATGACTCGCTTATTGGCTCGGTCACTGGAGAGAATGAAAACTGGTTACCTTGATCTTTACTTCCTTCATGGCATAAGGGGCATCGATGAACTCGACAAAGGTACCAGGTCCTGGGTGGATAGAGCCACGGCTGAAGGGAAGATCAAGTTTTTCGGCTTCAGCACCCACAGCAACATGGAAGAATGCATGCTCGAGGCAGCCAAGCTAGGCTGGATTGACGGCATCATGATGGCCTATAACTATCGGACCATGAATAAGGCCGAGATGAAGGAGGCGGTCGGTGCCTGCAAGGAGGCCGGCATTGGCCTGACGGCTATGAAAACCCAGGGAGGTTGGTCTTTTTTCTCCTCAAGTTCAGCGAAACTGATGGACACTTTTATTGAAAAGGGATTCACCGATAAGCAAGCCAAGCTCAAGGCAGTTTGGACAAATCCCCACATTGCCGCCATCTGCTCCCAGATGCCCAACATTACCATCCTCATGTCCAACGTTGCCGCTGCCTTGGACAAGAAGAACCTTTCTGCCGGGGATTTGCGGCTCCTGAATCGGTACGCCGAGGAGACCGCTCCCAGCTACTGCGCGGGTTGCAGCAATATTTGCGAGACTGCCCTGGATGGCGCGGTGCCGGTGGCCGCGGTGATGAGATATCTCATGTACTACGAGAGCTATGGAGATCGCCACCGTGCCCGCTCTCTTTATGGACGGTTCTCAGCGGAAATTCGTGCTCGGATTGGCAGCTTGGACTATTCCCTGGCTGAAAGGAGATGTCCCCAGGGAATGCCTATCGGGAAGCTGATCAAAAGGGCAGGGCAGCTATTGGCCTAGACCAGCCGGATGAAAACTCGAGTCATGGTCATAGAACCGAAAATAAGGAAAAATATTTGCCTCAACGCCCACCCTTTGGGGTGTGCCGCACAGGTGAAAGCTCAGATAAATTACATCAAGGGGCAGGATAGAATTAAGGGTCCCAAGAGGGTCCTAGTGATTGGTGCCTCCAACGGGTATGGCCTTGCTGCTCGCATAGTCTCAGCTTTCAGTTCGGGGGCTGCCACCATTGGCGTTGGCTACGAAAGACCAAGTACTAAGACCAGAACCGCCACCGCTGGATGGTACAACATCGAGTCTTTCAAAAGAGAAGCTGAGAGGGAAGGCTACAAGGCTTGGAACATTAATGGAGATGCTTTTTCAAAGGAAGTCAAGTCTAAGGCATCAGACATTATTAAAGACAATCTCAGGGCCGTTGATTTACTGATATATAGCATAGCCGCACCAAGAAGAATCGATCCCGAAACCGGTGAAATCTACTCTTCCGTCATCAAGCCCATTGGAGAAAAGTACACCTCCAAGACCGTTGATTTTTTCACCGGAGAGGTGAAGGAGATTACCGCGGAACCAGCGACTGAAGAGGAAATTGCCCACACGGTTAAGGTTATGGGAGGTGAGGATTGGAGGTTATGGGTAAAGGCTCTCGAAGGAGCCGGTTTGTTGGCGGAGAATTTTATAACAGTGGCCTTTTCCTATATTGGGCCTGCTTTTACCAATCCCATCTATCGCCATGGAACAATCGGAAGGGCGAAGGGTCATCTGGAGGAAAGTGCAGTTGAGATTAACAGGATTCTCGAACACTTGGGAGGCAAGTCCATTATCAGTGTGAACAAGGCCCTGGTAACCAGAGCAAGTGCAGTGATACCGGCGGTTCCCCTTTACATATCCCTTCTGTACAAGGTTATGAAGGCAAAAAAACTGCACGAGGGATGTATACATCAAATGCACAGACTGTATGACGACCATCTTTTTTCCGGCGGAGCGCTCAGAACCGACCGCAAGGGCAGAATACGTCTTGACGATTGGGAAATGCGTGAAGATGTCCAGGAAGAAGTAGCCAGGCTGTGGGAGATGGTGACAACGAAAAACATGAGTGTGCTGTCGGACATTGATGGATTCCGGGAAGAATTCCTCAGGCACCACGGCTTTGGGATGCCCGGGGTAGACTACGGCCAAGATATCCGGCCCGATATCCTTTAATATTTTTGTGGTCCCCAGATTCCCATTGAGCATCACCTCCGAAACCGAAAAAGGAGTGATCTAATGAGCAAAATTCTGAGAGGTTCCGTTGTGGTAATTGTGATGGTTCTCCTATTTTCTGGGACTGGAATGGCTGAGGAACAGTTCGGCCTGGGAGTTACCCTTGGACTGCCAACGGGGGTGAACGGCAAATATTTTATTGACAAGTATAACGCCCTTGACGGGGGGTTTGGCTGGTCCCCAGATAGTGATCATGATTTCCACATCTATGCTGATTACCTATATCACTTTTATTCTGTCTCTCCAGACGCGAAACTCAATTTGGAAGGAGTTGTGGGAGCTCGATTTTATTTTTAGTGTGCTCTTCTCGAGCTCATTCAGCTGCGGTTATTTGCCTTTTTCACATTGCACAGGAGAACCCGAAGATTGGTAGCACCCATGGCAGGATCGCAGCCCCCATACGCGTTGTCGGTAAGGATATTCACGTTGGCTCGGTCCCAACCCAGACCATCACTCTCTTCGGGAAACCACCACCCATGGTCCGCGGCAATGACCTTTGGCGGAACCCGGTCCGTGAGAACAGCCCTTTGTACCACGCTGCCGCGGGGTGAGCTGATCTCTACCCAGTCCCCCTCAGTGATTCCCTTTTCCCTGGCTACCCTTGGATGTATTTCCACCAAGGGATCGGGATGTTTATTGCGCAACACCCCGGGTACCCTGTTCTCCGTGTGGAAGAAAAATGGAATGCGAGCACCAGTTATGAGTTGAAAGGGGTAGTCCTCCAAGAGTTCCGGGTTGCTCCACGGGCTTTCCGGTGGATCGAGAAAGTCCGGCAGGGGATCGTAGCCCAGCTTCTGCAGACCGGTGGAATAGAATTCCACCTTGCCCGTTGGCGTGCTGAAGCCCTCTTTGAGATATTTAAGAAAAATCCGCTCGCCTTGCAAATAGCCAAGCTCACAGAATCCCTCCCAGGTCATCCCGGAAGGGGACAATATGTAATTAAGAGCATCCTTGACTGTGGGCCACCAGTTGGCCGGGTCTGAACACCGTTTACCGAGTTCGTTCAAAATAGCGTAATCCGAACGGGCCTGACCCACTTGCACCGCCTTCTGACGAGCTATCACCCAGCCGTGACGTTTCCACAGATCAGCCACATAGTCATGTTCCAACCAGGTGGAAGCAGGAAGCACTATATCCGCCTCCTGAGCCGTAGGGGTGAGGAAAAAGTCCTGCACCACCAGAAATTCCACTTTTTCCAGGGCTCCTTTGACCTCTCTCGAGTTGGCCCGGGAGATCAGCGGATTGGTGCTTATGAGATACAAACCTTTAACCGGGTAAGGTTGTTCATCCAGTATGGCATCCCAAACAGCCTTGGGGTTGATCACCCCGATGCGATTCGCCAAGCGAAACCTGGTGCCGCCTAATCGCTTCTGACGGGCCTCGGGCGACAACATCCGGTGCGCACCCAGCTGAGAGGCGTTTATTACTGGTGGATTTGGATAGAAGACACTGCCTCCAGGTCTATCCAGGTTCCCGGTCATTGCCATCAAGCAAATCAACAAGCTTATTGTGTTCACGCAGTTCTTGGACTGCTCCAAAGCCACACCCCAGTGGATGCCCGCCGGCTTGCTGGTGGCGAAGGTCTCAGCAGCAGACCGGATTTCCTCCTCCCTCAGCCCGGTCTTACCTGCCGCCCAGGCCAGGGGATATTGCTTAGCCCTCTGGCAAAACTCCTCCCATCCATGGACAAAATTTTCCACAAAGTCACGGTCGAATAGTCCCTGGTCAATTATAATATTTGCCATCCCCCAGGCCAGAGCACCGTCTGTTCCGGGAATTATTCGAAGCCACAGGTGAGATTGTCTGGCCACCATGGACCTCCGTGGGTCGACACAGATGATCTTGGCGCCGCCCTTCATTGCTCGAGCCAAATAGATACCCTTGTATTCGTCCGGATGGGAAACAAGAGGATTGGCCCCCCAAACAATAATACAAGCCGGCTTGCCTGCGTAGTCTACCACCGGCAGGTTGCCACAGCGGGTGATTCCTGTAACGATGCGAGGTCCGTAGCACATGTGGCCGGCGGTTAATACATTGGGGGTGCCGAAGGTGTTGGCAAAGCGGTAAATGAAGGATTCATTGTCTCGACCGGTACCGTATCCCAATACCAGAGATTCCGGACCGAGTTTTTCCTTTATGTGCAGAAACCGGTCAGCTATTTCTGCAGAAGCCTCTTCCCAGGATATCTTTTCCCAGGAACCGTTTTTCTTACGTAAGGGATCGGTTAAACGGTCGGCATGATGGGTTATGGTGTTGTATCTTTTCCCCTTAATGCACAACCATCCTCTATTGACCGGACAATCCGGGTCGCCCTTTATCGCGGAAACCTTGTTGTTCATAACCGTAACCAATACTCCGCAACCACCGTGGCAACCGCGACAGGAGCTTCTCACCACCCTGCTGGCCATAAATCTCCCCTCCCTTTTCTACCTCCCTGTCGAGAAGTATCTGGGTAGGATTTTGAGTAAATGATAAAGTCCCCCGGCCCTCTGGGGAATAGATTTGCCATAAAGAAATTTTATGGCCCCTACAAGACCTTGAAATACCTCACCGCTGTGGGGATGCCACCAGATATTTTGTCTGGCAAAGGGCAAAATATCATGGACTATAACCTGGGGTTGGGTCATTTCATCAAAGCCAATGGCACCGTGACTGCGGCCGATTCCCGACTGTTTCACCCCGCCCCACGGAGTTTCGGCCAGACCATGACTGACTAAATGATCGTTAATCGTTACCACGCCCGCCTGAATTTGCCTGGCCAGTGTCTCAGCCTGACTTGTTTTTCTTGACCACACCGAGCCGGTGAGACCAAGGTGAGAGTCGTTGGCGAGAGCAACGGCTTCATCCATATTGCTTACCTTCATCACTCCCACCAAGGGGCCAAAGGTCTCCTCCTGCATGATTAACATCTCATGGTTGACTTCAGTTAAAACCATGGCTGGAAGGATGTTACTCGAACCTTCGCCTTCGGGTTCAGGGGAACGGGCAGAGATAACCGCACCCTTTGCCAGGGCATCTTCCAGATGCTTCTTAACTACGGAGACCTGGCGCTCGCTGGTCATGACTCCAATGTCAACCCCGAAATCCTCATCAAAACCCACTCGTAAAGCCTCAACCTTCTTTTTGAGTACCTGAAGAAATGGGTGGTAGACTCTTTCATGGACGTATATACGCTCGACACCCCCACAGGACTGACCGCTGTTTTGGAAGCCCGCCCATACAGCGCCGGAGGCTGCCCGGAATAGGTCAGCATCCTCACAGACAAGCATGGCATCATTGCCCCCCAACTCAAGAACAAGGGGAGTCAAACTCTCGCCGGCTTCCGCCATTAGTTGTTTCCCCACTGACACCGAGCCGGTGAAAAAGAGCTTATCAATTCCGTTTTTCAGAAGAGCACTCCCGGCTAAACGGCCGGGGATGTTGACATAGTTAAAAATCCCCTGGGGGAGCTCCGCTGCCAAAAAGCATTCTTCCAAAATTCTGCCAACCCATTGAGTTGCTGAAGCAGTTTTCACCACCACTGCATTACCGGCAAGGATTGCCATTACTACCTCTGAAAAGGGTATGGAAAAAGGATAGTTCCAGGGAGAGATCACCCCCACAACTCCAAAGGGCATTCGCACTACTTTTGAGAGTTTGTTGAGAAGCAGGATATTTCCGGGGCAAATGTATCGTGTTTTCAAAAACTTCTTCGCATGCTTGGTGTAATAGTTCACTGCCATTGCTGCCGGGAGCACCTCTGTTGTCAAGGCGTCCACCCGGGTTTTGCCATTGTCCTTAGAGATAACCTCTGAGATTCTCTCGGCATGCTGCGCTAGATAATCCCGGATCCGCAGCATGTATCTGAGCCTATCTCTCACTTCCAGTTGCGACCACGACCTTTGGACAATTTTTGCCCTGGAGATAATTTGTTGAAGTTTTTCAAGGCCGGTCAGGGGAGAATATCCCAAAATCTCGCCTGTGGCGGGATTGCGGCACACGGTGGGCTCGATCTCTTCTTTTTTTCGATCCTGATTCATGGTGCTAATCCTCATTGGTTAATCCTACGCAAAAAGGCATAGGGCATGGAGCATGGGGCATAGAGTAGGGAGGCAGGAGTCAGAATCCAGAATTCAGGAGAAGGGTAGTTGGAGCTGACCTCATCTGAGCTACCTCATCTTTAAGCCGCAGAATGTCGAACAAGAAATCTCGAATGTCGAAGGGGTCACTTCATCA
>JARRNM010000260.1:0-3992 GCA_037384945.1 Deltaproteobacteria bacterium | reverse complement strand
GTGCGCCATATCTTCATGCAGACCCTCGCAAGGCTGAGAGAGTGAAGATCGGTTGCTCAGATGTTCGTTGTTTCGCAGCTTCCCCTTTTGGCCTTTGCTGATGTCTCTTCTGAGTGACCTGCCCTGTTGAATCCCACCTTCGGTGGGTCCGCGTAGCGGAATTCAACAGGGCTGACGGAAGGTCTGTGTCACTTTCCCGGCTGTGGTTGGGGGAGCCCCTGGCCCCGTTCCGCAGGAACGGGGAACAGGGAGGGGGTGCCATCCCCCGGGCACAGTCGGGCTAGAAGTGACCAGACCGTGAGCCCTGGAACGACAGAAGAGACATCAGCAAGTCCATTTTCATTTACTCAGCAATACAAACTAACCACTGAACAGAGGTTACAAGAATGGTCCATTCATTTTTGGGGAAACTCCTGGTAACATTTGTGAATTCCCTTTGCTGAAATAAACGTGGTCACCCCGAACCATCCGGGCCGGTTCTCATGGGCTCTGTCTGGCCAGGAGGGAAAGCCCCAATGATTTCGGATGGATCAGATGAAATCATGATATAATTAATAATTAATCTCTCCTATTAATAAAGTGACGGGCGGTCAGGAAGTCTGCGTTCCGACGCAGATCTGGGAACGGACAATACGGTCTGACTTGGAGGTAGAGTGATGATACCCGGAAGAATTTGGTGTGCTCTTTTCATATGTTTCCTTTGTCTTACAAGCTGCAGCCAGGAGGAGCCTGCACACAAGGTTGATCTTACTGAAAAGGAACAGGTCGCCATCCGCGAAGAAAAAAATGTTGTCACCTATGCCTATCTCCCTCAATACTCCCACACGGTTTCCTACCAACGACATCATGCCCTGGTGGAGTTTCTCCGCCGAGAAACCGGTCTTAACATAAAACAGATATTTCCCGATACCTTTGACGAGCACATGAAAATGGTCGGTCAGGGCAAGATTGATATCTCCTATTCCAATCCGCTTATCTATGTAAAGATTGCTCACCGTTACGGAGCACGTGCCTTTGCACGGATTGTCGAAGTTTATGGGAGGAAAAACTTTAGAGGCCAGATCATTTGCCGGGATGATAATCGTTCCATAAAAGACATAGTCGATTGCCGGGGCAAACGGTGGATAGCGGTGGATCCCACTTCCGCCGGCGGCTATCTCTACCCTCTGGGGCACTTCGTGGCCCATGGCCTCAAGCAAAAGGATTTCAGTGAGATTGCCTTCGCCCCCGGGCCTGGAGGAAAGCAAGAGACGGTGGTTCTGGCAGTCTATGCCGGAAAATATGATGTCGGTTCAATTCGGGAGGGAACGCTCGATGTGGTGGCTGACAAGATTGATATCAATGAAATCAGGGTAATCGCCAACACCCGCTGGTACCCGGGGTGGGTCTATGCTGCCCGTGGAGACCTGGAAGCAGACATTGTGGAAAAAATAAAAAGGGCTCTTTTGAAACTCCACTCTAAGGAAAATGAGCACCAGCGAATATTACAGGCAGCCGACATATCAGACATTATACCTGCAGAAGACGTGGATTTTGACCCGGTGAGACGACTGGCCCTTATGGTGGGTATGAACTTGGAAGAATAAAGGGATTGATCTAAGTGAAACTGGGATTTCGTAGCAAAATTTATCTGGGAATTCTTTCCCTCCTCTTGCTGCTCGGAATAGTCATCTTTCTGCTGGTCAGCAGGACTATGAAAGAGGCTTTGTTGGCAGAGAATCGGAACCGTGGCATCTCCGAGGCCAGCAACATAGCAGCCCGAGTAGTTGAGCCGCTTCTGGCAATGGATTTTTTGAGAATGCAGAATCTCGTGGACGAAACAATGCAGTTAAGTGATGATATTTTCTACACTTTCATTCTGGATGCACAGGGAGAGACCCTTGTTCATACTTTCAAGGGAGGTTTTCCGGTGGCCCTGAAAAGGGCGAACGGCGTTGCAAATAATCAAAGCTATCACATACGATTATTGAACACAGGAAATGAGCTGGTCTATGATTACGCCGTCCCTGTGTTCGTAGGCGAAGATCGCTTCGGAACCGTCCGGCTTGGCTTGCTCCGTACCAGAGTGCAGAAAGCAATCAACCATCTTTGGTGGAGCGCATTTCTGGCTACTGGATTCGTCATCCTCATTGCCGGGTTCGTGGGGACGGCCCTCGCCCGCACTGTCACCAGACGCATCAAAGTTCTCCATCAATCTTCAGAGCAAGCACTTCGGGGCAACCTGGATGTGCAAACCGCACCCCTGTTGAAAAAGAACTGCTGGGAGATCATGCACTGCGATCGACAGGAGTGTCCGGCCTTTGGGGAACTGGGATTGCGCTGCTGGTATCTTGCAGGCACTCTGTGTCCGCACTGCGTAGAGGGTGAGTATGCCAAGAAGATAGCGAGTTGCCAGCAATGTCAGGTTTACAAGATATGCTCCGGAGACGAGATCCAAAGTCTGGCGGAGTCTTTTGACTCCATGACCCGGACTTTGAAAGATCACCTCTCCGAACTCAGAGCTACCCAAGTTAGCTTGACTGAACAGCGTCAACTCCTGAGGACGGTTCTGGACGCTACCCCCGACTTTGTCACCCTCCAGGATCGCGATTCAGTTTACCGCGCGGCCAATAAGGCTTTCTGTAAACTGGTGGGTAAGGGGGAGGAAGAAATCATCGGTAAGACCGACTTCGATCTCTTTTCCTCGCACCGGGCCGAGACCAATCGGAGAGAAGATCTAAGGGTGCTCGAAACCGGCGAACCTCTGGTGAAAGAAAATGAGATTACCACCCCCCAGGGGAAACAGTGGCTCCACGTTGTCAAGCTCCCTGTGGGGGATGGTGATGGTAAGGTGGTGGGCCTCCTTTGCAGCGGTCGAGACATAACCGAGTTCAAGCGGGTACAGGAGCGCTTGACCCAAGGGCAGAAAATGGAAGCCGTTGGACAATTGACAGCCGGGATTGCCCATGAACTCAATACCCCGCTGGGCATTGTCCTGGGGTACGCTCAATTGCTCCTCGAGGAAACAGAGCCAGAGAGCCAGGTACATAAAGATCTAGAGATGGTTGAGAAGCATGCGAAGATATGTCGGAAAATTGTCTCCGATCTGCTAAGATTCTCGCGCCACACTGAGAGTTCATGGGCTCCCCTCAACGTGAACGGTACTATTGAGGAAGTATTGTCAGTGGTGGAACATACCTTCAGTCTGGATCATGTCTCACTGGTGCGCAACTTTGATCCTGATTTGCCAACCGTGGTGGGAGACAAAGAAAAGCTTAGTCAGGCCATAATAAATCTACTTAACAATGGCTCCGATGCCATAGGCACGGATGGGATAATCACTATCTCCACCTCCTTTAACCAGAGGGACGAGGAGATAGTTATCTCGGTGGCTGACACGGGATGTGGTATTCCCAGAGAAAATATTGATAAGATTTTCGATCCCTTTTTCACCACCAAAGGTGTTGGCAGAGGGACCGGATTGGGTTTGTCAGTCACCTTTGGAATAATCAAAGACCACGGGGGGAGAATCGAGGTCCAGAGTCCAGCTACCTCTCCCTTGATCACAGAACCAGCAGCGCAAGAAGAGGACGGGACGGACAGAGGATCTGTGTTTATCATTTACCTTCCCATTGAGAAAGACGCAGGCACTAAGTGAGGAGAGCGAACAGATGGCAACTATTTTGGTACTGGATGATGTTCTAGATGCAGTGATTCTTCTCAGCAGAATTCTTGAAAAGAAGGGGTATCAGGTTCTTGGCTTTACCGAGGAAGAGGAGGCCATAGATCACGTAAGGAAGAACAAGGTCGACGTGGCTATACTAGATATCAAGCTGAAGAAGATAAGTGGCGTCGAGGTGCTGGCAGAAGTCAAAAAGATCGATCCCCAGATTAGGGTCGTCATGCTCACCGGTTATCCTACCCTGGAGTCAGCCAGGGAATCTCTGAAACTAGGTGCGAGTGAGTATTGCGTCAAACCCATCGACAAGGATGAAATTGAGGAAAAAGTGGAG
>JARRNM010000259.1:0-4017 GCA_037384945.1 Deltaproteobacteria bacterium | reverse complement strand
CTTTGGCTTTGCCCTTGGACAAAGAGAGAACATTGGTAATAAAGAATTCGGCCGAGGCTACCTTCCCTCGATAATAGGCAGCGCTTCTGTTGGAGGCCAAGACCTCCCTTTGAGATCTACTATCCGTAGCTCCTGCATCAACATAGATTTCCTGTAGACGTCGCTGGGCGATGAGTGCCTGCCACAGAAGCATGAAGCCTACAGCAACATCCCCGAATAGCTCCAGATAGGGGGTAGCATAAAGAAGCGTCTCTATATAATCTTCGGTCATGCCCTTCAAACCGAAGTATTTGGTTACCTGAATAAGTTGCTCTCGCGCTGCTTCAAAGGTGGCCACCTGTTCCCGCAGTTCGAAATTTTTACGGGCCCATTTAAGAAAGTCTTCAGTTTCCGCTATCAGCCGCTTGAAAAGTCGTCCTCTCTTGATGACCAATTTACGTCCCACCAAATCCAGGGCTTGGACACCATTGGTTCCCTCATAAATGGAGGCGATCTTGCAATCACGCAGATGTTGCTCAACGGGATATTCCTGGCAATAGCCGTAACCGCCGTGTACCTGAATTGCAGTCTCACAAACTCTGAATCCCATATCGCTGCCATAGGCCTTGCAGATCGGGATGAGGATGTCAACAAAGTCCTGGTACTTCTCTTTCTCTTCTGCGCTGCTGGTGGAACGTACCATGTCTTCGCAAAAACCGACATAATATAGTAAAGCCCGCAGCCCTTCGCTCACAGATTTCATGAACATTAGCATCCGCCGCACATTAGGATGCTTAATGATGGCCACCTTCGGCGCGGCTGGGTCCTTCATCCGGCTGGCCTCTGGACCCTGGAACCGCTCCTTGGCAAACTGCAATGCGGCAAGGTAGGAGGCGGTGGCGTGAGAGAGTCCCTGCATGCCAACAAAGAGCCTGGCCTCGTTCATCATCTGGAACATGATGCGCATTCCTTGATTTTCCTCTCCCAACAAATACCCTATGCAGTTGTTGTTCTCACCAAAGTTCAGCACCGAGGTGGGTGAACCGTGAATCCCCAGTTTGTGTTCGATGCCGCCGCAAGTGACATCGTTGGCAATTAATTGGCCGCTCTCCAGCCGCAGTTTGGGTACGATAAAGATGGAAATGCCCTTGGTCCCAGGTGGGGCTCCCTCTATCCGGGCCAGTACCATATGAACAATGTTTTTGGTTAGGTCGTGCTCGCCACAGGAGATAAAGATTTTAGTGCCGGAGATGTTGTAGGTACCGTCCGCATTGCGGACCGCTTTGGTGCGCAGGGCGCCCACGTCCGTTCCAGCCTGAGGCTCGGTGAGACACATGGTCCCGCACCACTCACCGCTATACAGTTTGCCCATAAAAAGCTGTCTTTGCTCCTCAGTGCCAAAGATCTCCACCAGTCTGGCAGCGCCGTGGGTGAGCCCCGGGAACATAATGAGACTCCAGTTGGCGGCTCCGAATGATTCTATGACGGCCAGACTAACGGCCACGGGCAATTCCTGGCCGCCAGCCTCAACAGCGTCGGCAATGGCTAGCCAACCGCCCTGGCGATACATGTCCCAAGCTCGATGGTAAGCTTCTGGCACCCTTACCACCCCATCTTGGTAAACGCACCCCTCCACGTCTCCTTTGCGGTTGGCCGGAGCAAGTTCGCTCTCCGCCAGCTTCCATGCTTGCTCCAGTACCATATCGTACATATCCTTGGAATACTCTGCATACTTGGAGGTGTTACTCAGCTGTTCGATATTAAGCTGCTCATAGAGCACGAATTTTACATCTCTTTCATCCACCAACAAATTTGCCATGGTTAACTCCTTGTAAGCTGCCAGCTGTCAACGATCAGCATTATTCTCTCAGCCCCCGAATGAACACATCGGCCACTGGATCCGCCATCTGGCCGAGATCATAGTTTTTACCGGCCAGCAGCCATGAGGTTACCGTTTCATCCAAAGCCCCGAAAAAGGCCTTCTTAACGGCGCTCAAGTAAAGATCCTTACGGAAGAGTCCCTGCTGCTGACCCTCTTCGATGATCTCACCAATGAGGTCAAAATAAATCTTGAGATCTGTTTTAGGATAGGCGCTCATGAAGTGACGACTCTGGCGGAGTTCGAGTTGAAAAACTGCCGCAAGATCAGGGTGATTCTGCATCTCGTAGAGGTGGAGGTGGACGAGCTTTCTCAGTTTGATCTCGGCATTCTCTTCTTGGCTCAACCGGCGATGGAAGTCTTGGATGAACCCTTGGACTTTTTCCTCGAAAATGCTAACCAGGAGGTCATCCTTGTTCTTGAAATAGAGATAGATGGTTCCAGCGGCTACTCCTGCCTCTCGGGCCACATCAGCAATTGTTGCTTGGTGATATCCGCGCTGAGCAAAGGAAGCTATGGCCGCATTCATAATCCGATGGCGCTTGTCGTTGTTTTTTCTTACTCGCCCCATAAGCACAAACCCCAGTGAATCAATCCCTGGAGGGGTTCACCTTTTGACCGGCTATTTAATGAATGAATGTTCATTCATTAAGTGTTATTTTATAGGCCCCTGAGTGATCTGTCAACAGCTTTCTATTCATCCAATTAAGTGTTGTATATACAAATACTTGCGATTTGGATAAGTATCACGTTTCAGTTTAACTTGAGGAATGGCAGAAGAGAATTTATTGAATGAACGGTAATTCATTGAGGCTATGAGGTGCAATCATCAGTCAACTCCAAATTGCCGACAAATGTTTTCTAGCCCGTGAACATCCTTGCCCATCAGGACAAAAGGTTCTACAATTCGGCTATTCCTAACCATGGAGACACCAGATATTGTCAGCAGTCGGTGGTCTGGCGTCCGTAGCGAGAAAATACCTGTAAGGCAACGGACCGCGGACCACTGACGACTGACACTCCTGCAACTGGGTAAAAAGAAAAAAACAGTGTGTGCTCGGTGGTGAGCTTTTGCTGTCTTCCAGATTTGAGGGAGATAACTATGACTGATAATTTTAAGCATCTTGGGAGTGGTGAGACTAGGTACGAATACCAAGTGAATCCTCAGTTGCTGGAGACTTTTGACAATCCCCACCCGGATCGGGACTACAAGGTTACCTTTACCACCAGTGAATTGACCAGCCTTTGTCCGATCACCGGCCAACCCGACTTTTACCGAATAACCATCACCTACATTCCAGATCGTCGATGTCTAGAATCCAAATCACTGAAGTTGTATCTTTTTAGTTATCGGCAAACTGGTATGTTCGCCGAGGATATGGCCAATCGCATCCTCGACGATCTGGTAAAAATATGCCGTCCCCGGTGGATGGAGTTGGAAAGTGAAATGACTCCTAGAGGCGGGATAGGTTTAACTGTACGGGCGGAGCATAAGGCTAATGAAGTTCGGTGATTCCCAGCGAGGACTAAACTACCTGGCTCTGCTGGCTTGCATTTATGCCGGCAGCTTGGTCCTTGCTGCTGTTACGGCAAGCAAGATTATTGTGGTTGGACCAATAGTTGTTCCGGCTGGCGTGTTAGCCTACTGCCTCACCTTCCCGATCACGGATGTCATCAGTGAGGTCTGGGGTAAGGAGGAGGCTCAGTCAGTGGTTATGGGGGGCTTTATTACTCTGGTGTTGAGCTTTGTCCTGACGAGTGCAAGCATTGTCTGGCCTCCAGCTTCTTTCTGGCCTCATCAGCAAGCATATCAGACTATTCTTGGGAGTAGCGCGCGAATTATGGTGGCCAGTCTAACCGCCTATCTCTTCAGCCAGTATCATGATGTTTGGGCTTTCCACTTTTGGAAGCGAGTGACTACCGAACGATTTCTCTGGCTGCGGAACAATGCCTCCACCATAGTCTCGCAATTATTGGACAGTGTGGTGTTCATTACCATTGCCTTCTATGGTTCTTTGCCGGTAATACCACTCATATTTGGACAATGGGTTGTAAAGGTCGGGATCGCCTTGTTAGATACGCCTCTCGTTTATCTTCTTGTGTATGTGGTGCGACGTCGGCTGCCCTCGACAAAACTGGGGCCGACCTTTGAGGCCTAA
>JARRNM010000258.1:0-5421 GCA_037384945.1 Deltaproteobacteria bacterium | reverse complement strand
CAGACGCACCACCACCAGTACCAGCTGACGAGAATGTTCTGTCTCTTTAGGTTTTTCTTCATAGCTTTTCTCACTTTGGACTTTAAAAAACAGTAGCATCCTTTGTCAAGGAAAAACTTTAAGGTCATCCTCTCTCCTTTAGCTGCCTAAAATTTTTTATACGAATGTACCTAATTAAATACTTCTTGTTAGTTTGTCACTGTAATGGCTTGACTCCTCTCTAATTTTTCTATAAAAAATAAGCTCGTTCTCTGAGGTCATTTATATTATCAGGAGTGGCTATATGGCGAAACATAAGAAGACCGAGAGAAAAAGAGAGCTAGACAGGCGACGAAGGAGACGAAAGAAGAGATTAAAACTGCGCGCAAAGGGTCTTCTGCCGCCTGTCGAGGAGTCTAAGGACAAAACCGCTCCCAAAGATTAAGCTTGGTGATATACCCATTCTCTGCCCTCCAGACGTGACTACCCTCAACAAAACTAATAACTGTGTTATGCACAGAAGATAGCCGACAACCACCTACTGCCCTCCCCAGTAGACACCCTTCACCCAGCACTTTCTGCCTTCTCTTCTAGTCTGGCATTGTAATTGCATGTTTAGCAAGGCGAAATATCAGGCCAGGAGACTGTCATGAAGCAGAAAACTTTGCTCCTTTTCCAGCTTTTGCTGGCCGTTTTCTCCATTTATTCAGTCCTCAAATACAGTGGCAACCAGCGTCTGATTATCCCTCTTAGCTGCCTTATTGCCATGTTTTTGGTGGGGAAAGTAGAAACTGCCGTCGCCGAAAGCGAGAAGAGGAAAGGGGACAAACTGGCGAAAAGGAGAAAAAGGATTGAAGACAAGAAGATGTTCAAGCCAGTCGATTGCCTGCTGAAGAGCAAGAATGTGCTGCTCCTCACTGATGCAATCCACTATCTTTTAAATGAGCTAGGCCTAAAAGTCTCCAGGTCTCCAGACCAGAGTTTCATTGACCGCTTGGTCAGAACGGATGACGACAGCCAGGTCACCTTTGGTCTGAAGGTGCTTGGTGACGTTGGAGAACTAAGCGAAAATTGGGAGAATTGGGAGGAAGTCACTGACTTTGACATGGGGAAAGGTGGGAATAGACGTCTTGTGCTTATCAGCAGCAATTCGGCTCAAGAAGCACAAGAGGGTAAGCCGAAGTTCAGCGATTTCCCAGCTAATATCCAGAGCCTACTTTCTTCCAAAAACGTAGTTGCTATGACCACTCTCACTTTTTACAAGATTTATCTTCTTTGCCAAAAAAAGAGTGTTAAACCCGGAGCGGTCTTTGCCCTTATTCACCGGCACCCCGGCGGCGTTTTCCGAGTGGAGCAATATATGAAAGGGTCCTCACAAGCCGCGTAAGTCCTGTTTTTGTAGACAGCTCGTAGTCTTTTCGAATAAGACCTTACTACCATTTGGTCATTGCATATTTCGTTATAGAGCATGGAGATAAATTATTTCGGATTGCCAATTGCGGATTTCGGATTTAATTTCAAATTTCGCAATTCGAAATTTCAACTCTTTCCCCTTTGCTCTAAGCTCTTTGCCTGCTGGACTCCTGAGTCCTGAGTGCTTAGTGCATAGTGCCTAGTTATTTTTGTGGTATATTCTTCAGAATCGTTGCAGTGCTAATGAGATAGCAAATCGGAGCTCAGGTGAATCTTCCTACGCTTGATTGGATAATCGTTTTAGCCTACCTCGCCGTTAGTCTGCTAATCGGCTTATACTTCTCCAAAAGAGCCCTACGGAGCGTGGACGACTACTTCGTCTCAGGCCGTGTCCTCCCTTGGTGGCTGGCCGGCATGTCCATGATTGCCTCCGCTTTCGCCATAGACACTCCCCTGGGCATTACCGGATTGGTGGCCAAGGATGGTATCCCAGGTGTGTGGTATGCTTGGTCCTGTGTTCTCGGGGGAGCTGGGGCCTTGGGGGCCTTCATCTTTGCTTCCCTGCTCAGACGTTCAGAGATCATCACTACGGCGGAACTCATAGAGCTTCGCTATGACGGTCCCTCCGCCGCTTTTCTGAGAGGTTTCAAAGGGGTCTACTTCGGTATATTTGCCAATGCCGTGACTTTGGGCTGGATCATTAAGGCAGTCTGGACAATCAGTGGGGTGATAGCCCCCACAATTGATCGCCATCTTCTCTTGGGTGTCATCCTGCTGGTCACCCTTTTTTATACGGCAGCATCTGGGCTTTGGGGCATTGCTGCAACAGATCTCATCCAGTTTTTGATCGGCTCCGCAGGTTCCATTACTCTGGCAGTGCTTGCCTGGAATTACATCGGTGGCATGGGAAATATTGTAGAGGGCTTCGTCAGTAGATATGGGGCAGGATCAGCTGCAGAGCGACTTAGTTTTTTCCCAACTGCAGGGACGCCTTTTTTCGTAACATTTCTGGTCTTCATAACCTTGAAATGGTGGGGTAATCCGCCCCCGGCAATCACTCAAAGAATTATTTCTGCGAAGAACGAAAGGCATGCCTCCTTCTCAACCATGTTTTTTGCAGTAATTGCCTTTGGCCTCAATTACTGGCCCATGATCTTGGTGGCAATGGTTTCCCTTATCGTCTATCCAGATCTAAAGGTCCCCGAGGCAGGCTATGCTATGTTGATCTTGAAGCTCCTCCCTTCCGGGCTCCTAGGACTCATGCTTGCTTCTCTAGCGGCAGCCTTTATGTCTACCGTGGATACCCACATAAACTTTGGCGCCGCCTACATGGTCAATGACCTTTATCGGCGTTTCATTATGAAAAAGGCCCCGGAAAAGCATTACGTCCGTGCCTCTCAGGTCAGCACCGTGCTAATGCTGCTACTTGCCGTGCTGATTGCTTACAATCTCGATTCAGTGAGTGATGCTTGGTATTACATATCTATGTTGACGGCGGGTTACGGTATTGTCATAGTCGTTCGCTGGTTTTGGTGGCGGGTAAACGCTTGGGCAGAGATTGCAGCACTTGCGAGTTCAGGAATCGGCAGCACCCTCCTTTCCCCAAAATTTGCCAGAGCCGTTGGCTACTGGGACCATATTCCCCATTTGGACTGGCAGTACAGGTTTCTGATTGTAGTGGCTTTCTGTACCGTTGTCTGGGTGGTGGTCTGCTTTTTGACCAAACCTACAGCAGAAGAGCATTTGAAAAAATTCTGCGCCAAAGTGAAACCTTTTCCTACATTTTGGGGGCCTGTCTACAAGAACAATCCCGAACTGGATTGGAATCCGCATTTCGCCAGGTCATGCCTAAACTGGCTACTCGGTGCTGCCTGCATCTACTGTTTTTGCTTTGGCACAGGACACCTTTTGTTCTTCAACTTCACCTATGGCTTCTTGCTCCTCGCATTAGGCGTGGTTCTAGCAATAATTATTCTGATCATCTGGAAAAAGTAGCCAGGGTCATCTACAAAGGGGCTGAGCTCAAAACCACTCCTCATGAGATTCGTTACGAGTTGGTTAAACCACAAAGGACACAAACCCGCCTGCCTCGCCTGAGTCAGCTTCAGGCGGGCGATGGCGGGCAGGGATGACCAAGGAAATTGACCTTATTATGCTCTTTGTGTTCTTCGTGTTCTTTGTGGTGGGAAATTAGCCTTGAGGGTTGGAGACGACAGAAAGCCTGCATGGAATCTGAAAAGTAAAGGCGGTGGGAGAGAGGCTTTAGAGGACAAGGTCCTTACTTGTCACCCCGGACGAAATACACGTAGACATTTACTGCCGCAATGGCCACAAAGCCACCACAGAAAATCAGCAGTTTTTCAGCATCAAAATCCAAAGCATCCGTTCCCTTTACCGTCACTTGAAAAAGGAGAAGAAAAGCTGGGGCGGATAGAAGAGTAACAAGTGCTTTTTCCATTCCCCTGATTATGAAAATAATACTGCAGGCCACCATAAAACCGATGAAGAAGGGATTCTTTATCAGGGTGAGCATGTCGATGGAGGAAAGGATATCATTGAGCCTGCTAAAATCCAGGTCTCTTATGGCCGATATTATGTCTGACAACATGGTTGACAAACTCCTTGCTTTTTACTTTGTAAACCAACCCAGCATAATAACTTGCCTTATTATAGAGCAACTGTTAAGCAACTCCCATGCCATAAGTTGTACCTCCAATCCAGTAAAAAGATTTTCCGCGGTACTCTCTAAACCGACCTGCGAAAAAGGGTATTTCCCCATGGGCGTCAGTTATTAATATATCTATAAAATATATTTAATTACAGCGTATTAGGACAATACAACAGAGTATGGTGTTCCCTGCTCAGGGAGTGCAATAACCGGAGTGAGTTGCTCAGTTAGGGGGTAGTGCCATCTCTTCAGAAGGTGGCTAATCTTTGGCTGTTCAGGTAGTTTGGTTGGAAGTTTATCGATTTGCGGAGGTCTCGCATTCAGATGTCCGGTATGTTCTCATCCGCGCCAAGTCGAAGGCATAATCATAAATGTGGAGACCTTTGGAAGCCACAATCATTTCGCCGTCTTCAACACCGATCTCACTTGCCATGTACTCTTTTAAGAGCTGAACCCCCCCTAAATTTGCCGGATAGCCGTTCCAGGCATCCCAGGAGCGGAAATAGACAAAGAAATGAATTCGGTTGTCTTGAATGCGCGTATCAATATGACGTAAGCAAGGTGGATCTTCCAGCTTCAAGTCGGTGGGCATTCCTACGGTCATTACCATCTGATTATTGCGAAACCCATGACGCCTGTAAGTATCTATGACCGTCTGGATCTGGTCAATCCCCACCCCCCCAGCTAAACGTTCACCATAGGTGTAATCCTCCTCAGGCTCTTTGTGAGGTGTCATAAGATACGGCAAGTAATTATCGAGATAGTCGTCCGCCACCGGATTAGGAATGCCCAAATGGGCGGGGATATCCGGTAAAAGCGGCCGCCCTCCGGGATGTTTAATATGAACTGTCACATAATCCAGCTCTAAGCGCTTTTGCCCTGCGTAGGAGCCCCGATCAATAACAAACTCCCGGCCGTGATCGAGCAAATTCCAGATAATCTGAAACCAGGAATCTGGAAGTGTGGTGGCCTCGATGAAAACAGTATTCAATGATACTTTAGCCATTCCTTCCCCCTGTCAGCCAGGTTCGCCCCAAATCTCCAATATGAAAGTCCCTTAAACAGAAGCTCAAGATACCGTCTCCAGTCTTGGGCCTTCCTCCTGGGGCAACTCTTCTCCCCGAATGGAGACCTTGACGGTAGCAACCGGAATCTTTTTGCCACTGGCTTCTATTGCCTTGTTTACCACGTGCAGCAGCCCGGCGCAGCAGGGAACCTCCATATAGCCTACGGCGATCGATTTTATCTCATTGTTGGCAAAAATCTGTCCCAACTTCTCAACATAAAATTTGCTGTCGTCCAACTTGGGGCACCCAATAGCCAATATCTTGCCGCTAAGCAACCGCTGATGAAAAGCTCCC
>JARRNM010000257.1:0-6000 GCA_037384945.1 Deltaproteobacteria bacterium | reverse complement strand
CGGAGGAGTTACCGCTGATCTTGGAGACATTGGAAAAGAAAGGCTGCGATTATCGGTTCAACTCAAGAATAGGGGGCTTCCAGCGCCAATTTGACATAGCGGTCAAGATAAATGGGAAGTACTCTCTGGGATTATCGAAAACCGGCCTGGGCGATGAATCGCATTTCCACATCCACTGCGACACTCATCATGTCAGTGCGAAAGTGCTGGAGAAATGGAAGGGAGACTTCGAGGCACAGGTCAAGGCGCTGCAAATAAAACAGCAGCTCAGTAGAAACGGCTACATACTTACTGGTTTCGAGGAGAATAACGAGCGGATTGTTCTGCGAATTAAGCAGGCGATTTGAGCAATTCGCGAAGCGAATTGGGCGAGACGAACGAGACGGGAGGTCGGGCGAGACGGGGATATTCAGTAAGCAGCAGCCAGTCGTTCACCGTTTACCGCTCACCGCTTACTCCTTAGGAGGTAACCAATGGGAAGCTATGACATAGTCATTGGAAAGAAGGATGGAAAGATCCAGATTGATGGTAAGGGATTCACTGGAATGGGATGCCTCAAGTTTCTGGAAAAACTCAAGCTCGGGAATATCATTCACGAAGAATTAAAAACGGATGAACCGTATTTGGTAAATACCGTCCCGTTGAGCCACACTGTTGTAACTGAAGACGATTCATGAGCCATGAAAAAGCTTCTGAACGTCAATTCCTTGTACCACAACCTCCATACCGTTCACCCTCTCGCGAACGCGAGCATTCTCCACCTCCAGGGTTGCCGCAAAGGGCGCACAAATCCGTGCCCGGGCTGCGCTAACAGAGCTCTCTGGGGTGATGAACCGAACTGGCTTGTGGATCCCTGCGACTTGGCTAAAGTTGTAATCTGCCATGCCGCAGCTCCGGCCCTCAGCATCAGCGGAGGAGAACCTCTGGATCAATACGAACTTCTCTGTCAGTTCCTCGAGCATCTCAGGAAAGTTGATTTCTCGATCCTTCTGTACACAGGGTTTGAATTCGAAAAGGTCCAACTGAAGTTCAGCCCGGTGCTGGATTTGGTGGATTATATAATAGCGGGTCCCTACCAGGAGCAGAACCGCATAAAAGGAGTTCCCTTCACCTCCAGTAGCAATCAGGAAATCCACTGTCGCACAGTTCAAGCGAGAAGGACACTCGAAGCTTACAATCGCGTCGGAGAGTTCGAGGTGGTGATAAATAAGAGCGATTTAAGTGCAGTTGAACTGGGGGTGATTTAGCCTTCGGGGTATCTAGGGGCACGCAAGGGTATTCCCAGAGAGCGCATAGCGTTTAAAAAGCTTGGAAAATAGATAGGCACTTTCACTACGTTCCCCGCGCCTACGGACGGGACAGGCAGGGCAAGCTCACTGCACATAGAGGTAGATTCCACTAGAGCACATAAGAACAAAAAAGGCCGACACAAGGCCGGCCGTTTTTGTTCTTTGGCGTCATCAATGGCACTCTTCTTTTACCCCAGTTTTTGTCTCAAGCTGAGGCAACTTTTTAACTTGGTAAAGATTGATTCTTGTAAGAAGTACAAGAAACCACTCTTAGTGTTCTTTCTGAGTGTCTCAATCCGGAAGAGGATCGCCTCAAATAGTTCCAACGCTGTCTCGCAGTGAGCAGTGAATCTACGTTCTCGCTTGCGTCGTTGCGCTCTTCTGCTGTAGACTGGGTCACGTATTTTTTGGGAGGGAAAGCTGTGACCAAAGGTGAATTAATAGACAAACTCAAGGCCCGAAGAGATGAACTTCGTCGAATGGGAGTCGCTTCACTAACTCTCTTCGGCTCGTCAGTCCGAGAGGAAATGAGGGAGGGCAGCGACATCGATCTGTTGGTAGAGTTCGATCACACTGTTGGGGTGTTCCACTTTTTCAAGGTTCAACATTTACTTGAAGAGATCCTTGGCGTACCGAAGGTCGATTTGGTGCAAAAAGGGGCAGTGCACCCGGCACTACGAGATAGCATTCTTGCGGAGGCTATCGATGTCGCCTAGGCTATGGCAGCACCGCATCACTGATATGCTTGAAGCCATCGAGAAGATACAGTGCTATGTGGAAGGTATGGGCTTCCGTGACTTCGAGAATGATTCAAAAACGGTGGACGCTGTTATCCGCAATTTCATCATCATCGGTGAAGCATCACGTAAAATCCCCGAAGAGGTTATGGTGCGGCATCTTTCTATTCCCTGGCGCATAATGGGAGATATGCGAAATTTCGCGGTCCATGAATACTGGGGTGTAGAGCTTCGAACGGTTTGGGAGACCATCCAAAGTGACCTACCACCACTAGTTCCTTTGCTGAGAAATATCAGCAAGGAGGCGACCAATCGGGGAATCTAGTCTATGCATGCTCTGGTGCGCACCTAGCACACGTTTACTCATCTTGCAGATTTAGAAAAGCATAAGGGATCAGGCGATTACGCTTGATCCCTTTAAAATTTCATGACGCCCCAAGGGATTCAATTCTATCAGTCTCTACTGAGGCTCCGGCTGGCGAAACAGGAACAGGCCTGAAGCTTGGGGAGAAAGTAATTCCGAATTGTAAATTGCGAATTTCGCCTTTACTTACCGTTCAATCGAATCTCTAGCTGATCGCTGAAGACTGAAAGCTGATAGATTTACTATACCGCCCAACGGGATAAACCGGCCAATATTCTCGATATTGGCATACACTTCGTGTTTATCTGGATTTTGCTATTGGTTAGAGGCCGTTACATTGAAAATATTCAGTACGTAGTCTGCGTTGACGATCAACCACTCTGAATCAGCATTCGATTCCATATCTACCACCTCTTTCAAGCGATCAAAGACCTCAAGATATTCGCTGTGCGATATTGAGTAGTAACCGGCGTGCTCACCATCGCAAAATAAGCTAAAGATGATTTCGTCGTCGTCGCGCCTTCCACTGTAGAAAACATCATAGTGCCCCTCCGATTTGTGGTCGCCGTGAGCTTTGACCGTAAGCAGGATTCTTGCATACTCTATCACTCTGTCATCTAGATCATCGTCGAAAATAAGAATTTTCTCTTTTAACTCGTTCCTCGATTTTACGATTCTTTTGTAACGATACGGCATAGTAGCAAGAGGCATTTTTTCCTCTATTCTTGAAAGTTCCTTTTGCATATCAAGGTCAGAGTATTGCTCGTATATTTGTATTTTCTTGTCCATGTCATGGTAAAGGAGGTCTATACCGATGGGATAAGAACTTTCGCACTGATCACAGTAAAATACATTTATTTTGTCCTCGAAGAGACGCTGCTTCAAATCCGGACTAAGCGTTACATTAACGCTATGCCAGACTCTCTCCGTCTGAGAGTGACCGCAATCCGGGCAGGTCACTTCTTGTGTCCCTGGCCTACTCATTGCCCTTCTCCTCCCGCACTCCTGGTTCTTAACAAATCCGTGCCAGGTCGGTGATGAATCCACGATAATCAGATCCACACCTGATACCCCGGAGTCCATCAAATACTCGATTACATTGTAACCAGCTCCTCCTACACCAATTATTCTTATCTCGGTCCCCTTGCTATCAGTCATCACAAGCTAATCTCGTCAATTTTTATTGTTCCACATCCCGCACCACCCTGAAGCCGACGCTGTGGTTTCGATATGATCTGTCGAGTGGTATCTCCCGCTGAAAGCTGTAGTGGTCCCATCCGGTGCCCACAGCTATAAACATCTCCTCGTCCTCCCCGAAGGAGGTCGAGGTCCATTCCCAGACATTTCCGATCGTGTCGCAGCAGGCCACAGGACTATCTCCCTGCGGGGAATAGAGACCCACCGGTGTTGTATCGCCCACGCCGCTTTCTCTCACGTTGCATCGCTCGGACATGAATGCATTACCCCATGGAAACTCTTTGTCGGTACCGCCGTATGCTGCATATAACCATTCCCGGTAGGTGGGCAACCGTCCCTTCAAATATTCAGCGTAGGCACGGGCCTGAATAAAATCATAAAACCTCACGTTGGTCACCGGATATTTGCTTATGGCAAAGGGCCTTAAATCAATTGTGACAGTCCCCATTTTCATCGTCTGCCAATCCACGATGATTTGTTTCCTGAAAGGAAATGGTCGAAGTTCAATGAACATATCATCAAAGACCCGTGATCATAAAAGGAATACGGTAAATCGAGATTCTAACTCGAGCATCCAGGGCGCGAACAGTTTACCAGCAAAGAGCTGTCCTTACCGAGCCCACCAAGAAATCTCATGACTGTTTGCGAATCATGGTTGTTTGTGTCGCTGAAAAAATTACGCATTTTCAGATTCACTTCTGATGGTACTGCGCCCTCTGGAACCCACCAGTGCTCACCCTCATCATTGAAGTATACATCCTCATAGCTCAGTATCTGGTTAATCCAATGCCGTAAAAGGGGATTTATGGTTAACATCTCTTCATAGTTGCCAACACCTCTTTCATGATAAACTCGGGCACGACAAATGACTTCCTCAAGTCTGGTACCCAAGTCACCGTTGGCCAGAATCAAGCAGATTGCTAGAAAGTCCTCGGTAAGAATTGCAGCTGCCATAATCTATCCTTGATGGGCCACGTTTGATTACTTTGGTCTGTGCTCTCACGAATCAAAGAAATCCGGCAAAAATCGCTCCACGATGGCCTCCCTCTCAGGATGCTTCTTGAGAGGGGTGGAAATGAAGTGTATCTGTTTCATTCTTTCTATCAAATTTGGTGAGAAATAAGATAATCTCAACTGATGAAGTCTTATGCTTCTAGCTCGGGCGAAATTATAAAGGCCGGCACTGGGCTTCCAGCCCTCTTCACAGACGACCAACACAACTTCCTCAGCATATTTCACTCCGCAGGCAACCAGCTTCTCAGGGTAATGGAATTTCATCAACTCCTGATCCTCGTCCGGACTTGTTCGACACTGAAATCTTGGGGGTCTCGCGGTGATTCTCTTATAGCGCTCGAGCCCCATCCACGGTTGAGTGCAGAGAAACAAGATTGCCTGGATGGATTCTTTCCTGATGTGATTCTCACACATGTAGCCAATCTGATACCGGGTGATAAAAATGGAATAAACAAGATCTGCTTTGGGGAAGTCGTCCCTTATGAGATGTTTATTTCCAAGAAAGATGTACCTTTGAGTAATATTTGCGTCCTGGACAGAATTGAGTACTCCTTTGCCCGGCTTACTGTCAAAAATAAAAATCGTAGGAGTAAAGATATTCACGTTCAGTTTGTTTTGTCGCCACCTTCTCGATTCCCTGACGTAAAGAACATTTTCGCCCCTTGCTCTAGAGCGTATAGTCGCCTTCCAGTCGATACCATCTTTGATGGTCCCCCAGCTTCTGGCAGACTTGAACTCCCGAGCTTTTCTTCGAGCAACGCGATGAACCAATCCGTTTACCCGTGCATGGAAAAGATATTCCTTCTCGAGAGCCCACTCTGTCCCCCTTTCCCCTTTGAGGCTATTGGCTTCTGCCCTGGTAAGATAGGGGGCTGTCAGAGAAACGAGCTTTTCTCTTTCCTTCTCCAGGTCCAGGTAATGGTCAGGCAAAGCCTTCCCGTCAAATGTGGGTCCGGGGTTCAATACCCTCTGCTGAAACTCATGGGGGAGTTCAAAGTGTTCAGGAGAAAAAATTACCTTGTCGTGTTTTATGAGAAGATAGCGAACAAGGTTCTCATCAGCTCTGGGATATTCCAGCAGTTTCCCCGCAAGTTCCCGGGCGAACGATCTTCCCATAAAAGACACCGCAACCCTGTAGAGATACCTTGTGAGTGTTGGGGTTATTCGACAATGGGCTCCAAGATAGGTGAGAAGATACCGGCGAAAAGCTGCAAGCCTGCGAATCGAAACACTTGCCATGTTGCGACGGTTACTTCCATCAATCAGCTCACTCATCACGGAATTGAGAGATTTGAGTTTGTCGAATGAATCAACAGTGCCTTGCTCCATCGCATCGAAGAATCGGAGGACGACGGCAGGATAGTCGTCCAGTGATCCTTTTGTCCAGATGAATGCTGGG
>JARRNM010000256.1:0-4069 GCA_037384945.1 Deltaproteobacteria bacterium | reverse complement strand
TTTCTTTGCAACTTCATAAAAACATTATAAAAAAGAACGGCCTATTATTTTTCTTGAAAAACAATAACATAGATAATTCAGCTTCCCATATTCTTTCTTTAATCTTGTCTCAAACAGGTTAGGTGTTTGGGGAATTTCTGATATGCAAAACCTAAGCCAATCTCATGGGCATGGAGCATAGGGTCAGAGGACAGAGGTCAGAGGACAGAGGACAGACGACAGAGGACAGAGGGTTTAAACTACTGAATATCGAACAGCAGAACAAGGAATCGCAGAATGATGAAGTGATCACTTCGATCCGCCTCAGGCGGATTCTGCGTTTCGAAGGGACGGCAACCCAGATGAAATGAATCTTGATTGGTTTTCTACTGGATTCTGACTCCTGACTCCTGACTCCTTGCTTTTAAATCCGCAATCCGCAATTCAAAATTCTGCCCTTGCGCCTTATGCCTTTCGCCTCTAACTTATGAGTTGCCATTTGATGAAATCGTGCTAGACTTTTGAAGTACGCCGCAAAGGGTCTTTGCGGCTAAGGTTGTCAGATTTCAATTAGGTGGCCTCCATTCGATAAGACCGTTTCGGGACGGACACTAGGCGGCAACCATGCTTGCAATGCGTCATATGCAGCAAGATTTTTATAGAAAAGAGAGGTAAGTATTAAACTATGAGTCAGACCATTAGCCACCGTGATGAGACTAGACGGGAAGAGTTGCTTACAGAGTCAAAGACAAAACGGAAAAGTGTTCTTCGGGAATACGTCGAGGCCATTGTCATCGCAGTCGTTCTGGCCTTGTTTATTCGAACCTTCGTGGTGCAGGCCTTTAAAATCCCTTCCGGCTCCATGAAGCCCACCCTGCTTGTGGGGGACCATATTCTGGTTAACAAATTTATTTTCGGCATCAAAATTCCTTTCACTGATAAGAACTTAATCAGCCTGGGAGAGCCGAAACGAGAAGATGTGGTGGTCTTTAAGTACCCCCTCGATCCCAAAAAAGACTACATCAAGCGGGTTATTGGTTTACCGGGGGAAAAGGTTCAACTGGTCAACAAGGTGTTATTTATAAATGGTAAGGTTATCGATGATCCCCATGCCAGTTATTCCCTCTATGGCAATTTGCGCAATTTTGGACCTGTAACTGTGCCAGCGCATCATCTGTTCGTTATGGGAGACAACCGAGACGAGAGCTCGGACAGCCGGGTGTGGGGATTCGTACCCGAGGCCAATCTCAAGGGCAAGGCCTTCCTCATTTACTGGTCCTGGGATAGCGCTAACTTTGGGGTACGATGGCGCCGCATAGGAGACATCGTTCGCTAAGTATTTAAAGCACCATGCAGTACAGCACACATCTCATATCTAGTGCTTAGAGCTTGGTTTGGAATCTGGATTTATCAATGGTTGAGGAACGTTCTTATGACCTCCCGTGCCGACTTGAGTGCACTTTAGTTCACTTTGAACAACTAATCGTCTATGGACGTTAGCTCATACGAAAAAACTATCGAGGCCTTGACTCTTATCAGCCGGGCCATTACCTCCGACCAGTATATCGAAGACATACTCAGGCTCATTGTCATTGTTACTGCCAAGGTGATGAGTTCAGAGGTTTGCTCCCTCTGGCTCTTGGACGAAAAGGCCAGGAGCTTGAGAATCCGGGCGACCCAGAGTATTGACAGTGACTACATTAGAGAACGGTCGGTGAAGCTGGGCGAAGGGGTAGTGGGTTATGTGGCCCAACACAACAAGCCCTACGAGGTTAGAAACGTCCTTGAAGAGCCTCGTTATAAAGAAAAAGAGTTGGCCAAAAAGATGGGACTTGTTTCCATGTTGAGTGTGCCCATGGCTATAAAGGACCGAGTGATCGGCGTGATCAACTGCTACACTTCAGTGGATCACTTATTTACCGAGACGGAAAAGAACCTGTTCACCACCGTGGCCAACCAAGCTGCGGTAGCAATTTTCAACACTGAACTCATGGTAAAAACCAAGGTGATTCAAGAGGAGTTGGAGTCCCGCAAGCTGGTGGGTAAGGCCAAAGACGTTCTCATGCGGCGAAGAAATATATCGGGCGAGGACGCTCACCGATGGATTCAGAAGCGCAGCATGGACTCGCGCAAATCCATGCGTGAAGTAGCTGAAGCTATCCTACTTTCAGAGGAACTCTAGAGGGCATTGTTCTACTAGGCACTATACAGTAGGCACTTGGCACCAATCGATTCAGAAGTCAGAGGTCGGAGATCAGAGATCAGGATTTCGGTGAGCAGTAAGCGGTAAACCGTAATCCGTGTGAATGCTTTCAACGATTTGGATTAATCAACTAATTCCCTTTTTCTCTAATTTCCAAATTCCCAGATTCGCAATTCGCAGTTCGAAATTGTTTTCTGTCGTCTGACTTCTGACCTCCGACCTCTAACTCTATGCTCCATGCCCTATGCCCCATGCGGCGAACGGAGTGAGCTTCAACGGACAACTGACAATCCTCAATCCCCATTAGGATTTTTTCATGCCATTCCAGGAAGTGTTGGTACCTAATAAAATTCGTCTCACGCCAGCTCAGCGGCGGATCATGCAGTACATTGTAGACCACTACGACGAAGCCATCTTCCTCACGGCCTCGCAACTTGCTGAAAAAGCGGGGGTAAGCGAAGCCACTGTGGTGCGCTTGGCTCAAGCCCTTGGTTTTGATGGCTATCCGGGCATGCAGAGAAAATTCCGCCGGGGCCTACAAAATCGTCTTTCTACTGTAACCCGGCTGGAGCATACCGTTGACCACGCGCAGCAGATAGGCGACGTGGTTGTAAAGGTCATCCAAGAGGACATTCACAACCTATCTCGGACCCTGAGGAATCTCTCCCTTGATAGCTTCGAACGAGCGGTGGTCGACCTCCAGTCGGCTAAAAGGATCTTTGTAGTGGGACTGCGTGGAGCTCATGCGCCGGCTCTGACCTTGGCAACCTATCTCGGTTTTCTGGGGAAACAGGCTCATCTTCTCGTGCCGGGCCACGGAGATATGTGGGATATACTACAGGGGTTGGGAAGATTCGACCTGGTTGTGGGTATCAGTTTTCCCCGATATACCCAGATTACCGTGGAGGTTGTGGAACATGCGCGAAGAAAAAGAGCTCGGGTGGGGGCGATAACCGATTCTCCCCTCTCACCTTTGGCCCGTCACGCCCACTGGGTGCTGACGGCAACCTGCCAGCTGGACTCATACATAGAGTCATTCACAGCTGCTACCAGCCTGATTAATGCATTGCTCACGGCCATGAGCATCCAGGACCCCCGGAAGACCTTGCGCATTTTGCGCCAACGTGAGGCCCTCTGGGAAGAAAAAGAGGTATATTTGTCTGATTCAGGGGACAAGAGAGCTAAGTAGAGGTTCGCGGCTCTTTCACCGCAAATGCTGCCAGGATGTGAGGTTATTAATTTCGAATTTCGAAATGCGAATTTCGAAATTAAAGACTGTCTACTGGATTCTGGCTCCTGACACCTCGCTTTTAAATCCGCAATTATCAAAACCAGTAGTCAGTAGCCAGTAGCCTGAATTCAAAGAACCGTACGGCTTAAGGCTCAGGGCGCAAGGGGAAAAAGGTCTTTTACTGCCTTGTACCTTAGGCCTTGTGCCTTTAGCCTATCGTCAATCCGCTATCCGAAATTGTTTTCTGTCGTCCAACCCTATGCCCCATGCCTTTACCACAACGGACCACGGACTACTGACAAGACGCCCTATGCCTTCTGCCTTTCCCGCTTTTCCCGCCTTGGCCCTTTCTCGCTGGGCGCTATGCGCTCTGCGCTTAGCGAACCTACTTTACCTCTATCCAAAGCAACCTTGCCACACCGGGACCTGGGTTTTTCCATTGGGTAGGCAGTTCTGAGGTGAGATAGATTACATCCCCCGCATTGAAACGGTAAGTCGACTTTGCTAATTTAACCCGCAATCTGCCAGTCAAGGGGGGTGAATATTGGCCACGCCGTAGGAGCTTCGGCAAATGGTTTGTCGGTAGCTCAACATTCGGTGTGGCTTGGCACTGGGGGTACCCGAGTTCGGCGAACTTTCATCTTCTGTCAAGGTGA
>JARRNM010000255.1:0-4097 GCA_037384945.1 Deltaproteobacteria bacterium | reverse complement strand
AATATAGGCGACGGTTATGTTACTATTTCAGATAATGCGTATGATAGTTTAAATACCGCTTACCGCTCACGGCTTGCTGCTTACCAGTAAAAGAGGTGACTATGGAAGTTATTCAGAAATGGCTGCCGCAGGTTTGGACCTTCATGAATGAATCGAAGTTGGTTGGTGGAATTGTTATTGTGGTGGCCTTTGCTATCCTGGCGTGGCTGGCAGATTTCCTTATGAAACGTGTGCTCACTGCTCTGGTGCGCAAATCCAAGTTCCGCCTGGATGACGAGATCCTCGAGATCCTCCACCGACCTGTCTGGATCAGCGTGGTGCTGGTGGGTGCCATTGCGGCTGTTCAGTGGATTTCTCCTCGGCCGCCTTTCCCTTTTGTTTTAATAGCATTATTGAAAAGCCTTCTGGTCTTGATCTGGGCTTTTACTCTCAACCGTGTAATTCTGCGTATAATGGAAGATTTGATCAGCCACTGGCGTCAGGCTGGTCGTGAGGGTAGCGAGATCATCGGCCTGGTGGGAAACATCATAAGGATATTAGTTCTTGCCGGCGGAGTTTTTCTCCTTTTGTCCATGTGGAAGATCAACATAACTCCTCTGCTGGCGTCGGCTGGTATCGCAGGTGTGGCGGTTGCCCTGGCTGCAAAAGAAACGCTTTCTAACTTTTTCGGCGGGGTTACCGTTCTGCTCGATCAGCCCTATAGGGTGGGGGATTACATCGTGCTCGATTCTGGCGAAAGGGGTGAGGTAGTCAACATCGGTCTGCGTAGCACGAGAATACTGACTCGGGACGATGTGCAGATCTCCATACCGAATGCAATCATCACCAACACTAAAGTGATAAACGAAAGTGCTCCCGAGCCCCGTTTCAGAGTGCGGATCAAGGTAGGGGTGGCCTACGGCAGTGATGTTGATCAGGTGGAAGAAATTCTCCTCAACGTGGCTCGCAACAATCCGCACTTATCGCCTCAACCAGAGCCCAGGGTGCGATTCCGAGTTTTTGGGGATTCATCTCTTGATTTTGAACTACTGTGCTGGGCCAATCAGCCCCAGGACAAGGGAAGAATAATTCACGAACTAAATAGGGAGATCTATAAATCCTTTGACCAGACGGGTGTTGTCATTCCTTTTCCTCAAAGAGATGTGCATGTTCATTCGCAAAGCGAATGAGGCGAGACGAGAGGTCGGGCGAGACGAGCGAGACGAGGATTAGAAGTCACAGGACAGATGTCGGAGATCGGAGGTTAGATAACAGCGAGTTAAAGACAGAGCGTCTGCGTATAACGTATAACAAATAACGCCCCTGCCAGCTGCGTTTGACTTGCTGTCGTCTGTCCTCTGCTTGCCCCGTGAAATTCGCCTGCGGCGACTATTTCACTGGGGTCCTCCGACCTCTGAAGCTCTGTGGCTCTGTGGTTCTGAGGCTCTGACCTGTTATCCCCGTCTCGCCCGTCTCGCCCTGGCTCTCGTCTCGCCTCATACTCCATGCCTTTCCCGCTTTAATACCTACAGCTCAACACTCTCCCAATGTGGTAAACCCTACACCGCTTATCCTACACCGTTTGCCATTTACCTCGACCATTTTTGTCTTTTTGTTTATTTACACAAAATATGATATAATTTCAAATAGTTATATGCAAATTATTGCCAAAGTTTGGCAATTTTTTTCTCATAACAATTATGTTGTAGAGGCCAAGCGTGCCTCGTGCTTCCTATTATTAGATGAGGAAGAGGATGGTTCTTGTGCAAAACGAGGAAGATTGAACGGAAGGGTTTTTCGACAAGGATCGAGCTGTGATGGAGGAAAGATCAAAAATATTTCGTGTCTTCCTAATACTTTCTCTGGTTCTATTCGTGCATGGAGTCTGTAAGGCAGAAATTTTTAGTCCGGCTCGTCTTACGATAACTGATGTGATTCCCAGTGCATTCTCAGTTGTCTGGAGTGTCTCTGAGCCGGCAACATGCGGCCTGAATGTGTTTCGTGATGCAGGAGGCACTGCTCCATACGATGGGGCCCAGATCGTTTCAGAAAGTGCTGAACATTTTCCAGCCGAGAATATTGGAGTCATGAAAGTTCGGGTGGCTGGTCTTGAACCCGGTTCCCAGTATTTTTTCCAAACCAAGACGACCTTTAAAAAAGACGGCAGCGTTTCCCTCTATCCCGAAGGCCCTCCTTTCATGGAGGTGCGAACTGAAGAGAGTAGCATCGTCGTCAATAACGACGTATTGGCACTACAGATTAGTCCACCCGGGGGCAGATCAAATCTTGGTATCCTTCTTATAGGGATGGTCGATAAGGCCTCTTACCCCATTTCCGGCTGGACCCGGGAAGGTGTTCCACACAATTGGGCTGAGATTGATACAAACAACTTTTACGATAAAGAAACACACCTCAACCTGGAACTTGAGGGCGGTGAAGTCATAAATC
Source organism: Deltaproteobacteria bacterium (assembly GCA_037384945.1). Taxonomy (GTDB): domain Bacteria; phylum Desulfobacterota; class Syntrophobacteria; order BM002; family BM002; genus BM002. The sequence continues at coordinate 1,670 of JARRNM010000255.1, read as the reverse complement.
TTACAGTATTGGGAGGGGGTTCGTGCTTTGTCGAGACCCAAGATCTTGTCCCAGAGAAGACTGGAGGAACTCAGTTGCTTGATGTTGTCGCATCCTTGCCTCTTTCCATCTGTAATAACCTTCTCTTGCAGTCAATGCCCTGGATACCGCTTCTCTTGCTTAATTGAGAGTGTAGCTTTAAGGAGTAATTCATTTTCCCATGCGGGGCCCATCCCGAGACACCACTCCCTTCAGGGTGATAACCTTTCTCCACCGTTATCGTGGCATAATGCACCCCAAATACACAAAGTGATGATTCGCTTGACTTGAGGTTAATTAGTCCTATCTTTCCAGTATGAATAGTTTTTCGCCACGCTGGGATCTTTGGAGTTACTTGCGAGGTTTTCCATGGGAGATCAAATCCGATATCTGCCTAAACGGGGGCTAGGCACAATGAGTGTAAAAAGCCTTCTGATCTCCACCCTATGCCTGTTGATTACCCCCGGAGTATGGGCTGCGCCAAGCATAGGACTTAAGCCTATTGTCACCGGTCTGGCGAGACCTGTTGCGATCACCCATGCAGGCGATGGTTCCGGTCGGCTTTTTATAACCCTGAAGGGCGGAAAAACCATTATCTATGACGGCAGTAAAGTCTTGACCGAGCCGTTCATCGACCTCAGTTCATTTGTTTCCACTAATAGCGAGCGAGGACTTCTCAGCATTGCTTTCCATCCCAGTTACGAGAGCAATGGTTTTTTCTTTGTAGACTACACTGATACTGATGGCAACACCGTGATTGCCCGCTACACTGTCTCCTCTGATCCCAATCTGGCAGACCCAAATTCGGCCTCGGTCATACTCAATATCACTCAGCCTTTCCAAAACCATAACGGTGGCCAGTTGCAGTTCGGCCCTGACGGCTATCTCTATATCGGTATGGGGGACGGCGGGTCGGGGGGCGACCCACTAAACAACGCCCAGAATCCAAACTCCCTACTGGGTAAGATACTTCGTATCGATGTAGACGGTGCTCTCCCTTACGCCATTCCAACAAGTAACCCGTTTGTTAACGATCCAGGGATACGTGACGAGATCTGGGCACTCGGCCTGAGAAATCCCTGGCGATTCAGTTTCGACCGTCAGACCGGTGATCTCTTTATTGGGGATGTTGGTCAAAAAACCTGGGAAGAAGTGGACTTCCAGCCGGCAACCAGCCCAGGAGGGGAAAATTATGGCTGGCGGCTCATGGAGGGAACCCACTGTTACAATCCTTCAACAGACTGCAATGATGGCACCCTAACATTGCCTATTATAGAGTATGATCATTCTGTTGGGTGTTCCATTACGGGAGGTTACAGATACAGAGGTACCCTAATTCCGGACCTCTTTGGTGTTTACCTCTATGCTGATTATTGTGCAGGTCGCGTCTGGGGGGCAGAGGAGGACGGTAACGGAGGTTGGATGGTCACAGATTTTCTTGATACAGATTTCAGGATTACTGCTTTTGGTGAAGACGAAGCCGGAGAGATATACATCGCTGATTATCTCAACGGAATAATATATAAAATAGTTCGTGTGAACAAAACGATGCCCTGGATTCCATTGTTGCTAGGTGATTAGTGTGTCGATATATATGACGTGACGGCTATAACCGTCAAAAACATTAAAGGCAGGATCAGCAAGTGGTCCTG
>JARRNM010000254.1:0-7113 GCA_037384945.1 Deltaproteobacteria bacterium | reverse complement strand
AGGGGATGCCAACCCTAGCTCTCGTTCGTCCGCCTGGACATCATGCCGGCCCTGACCGTTACTGGGGTTATTGTTTTTTCAACAACATCGCTGTAGCCATCGCCAAATTGATGGCAAAAGGATCAGTCGCAAGTGTACTGGTTTTGGACCTGGATTTACATTATGGTGACGGAACCGAGAATATCTTCAAAGACAATCAGGCAGTAACCGTGGTCAATATTCGTGCTAAGACAAGAAAAGGTTATCTCGATTCTTTGGAGCAAGAACTGGAAAACTTCCATGAGCTCGATCTATTAGCTTTATCTGCAGGCTTCGATACCTATGTTCGCGATTGGGGAGGCGTTTTGGAAACTGAGGATTATGGGGCGATAGGTGCTCTCATAAGGAGCACAGCCCTGCGGTTAACCAAGGGGAGTTTTTTCGCTGTGCTCGAGGGAGGCTACTACCTCCCTGATTTGGGTATCAATGTTCTGGCTTTCTGCGAAGGGTTGACCGGGGGACTAACCAACTCTTCTGGGAATCGCTCTCCTCGGAGGTGATCATAAACACTAAAAGAGATGAACTGCCGGTCTTTTTCTGAGATTATGATGAACCGAACAGCCACTCCCTGAGGTAGGTCGTCGTCTTCCGCGCACGGAACATTGGTTCTTACTACCTCCGCTGTGATCTCCAGCTGAGCTCTTATTGGGGGCTTCATGCTGAGCCGGACTATTTCATTTAATGATAGTTGCTCCCCACACCAGAGCAATGACCCGCTAGAACTTATATTGACTGTCCTGCCTTGCAGAACTTTAACCCCTGTAATTATGGTAACGGGCCATATAATTTCTGCCCTGAGTTCCATGCGTCTTTTCTTCTCCTGCCTGTCGTGATATTCATCTTTGGCCAGGAGAAGTAAAACAAAAACCATGAAGCCACCTATTAAAATCCATCCTAGCGCCATCTTTTTTCTTAGCACGATCCTGACATTACGTAGAAATCAACGCAAGCCGGCGTAATGGTTCACACCCTTATAATAAAGTGCATGATCCATACCAACGAACCAGTCTAATTCGGGCGGTTTTTGAGTTTTGGAAAGTAACAGACTAGACGTGATTCAAAATTATTCTGCTGAGAAATTGACGATCCCTACTGGAAATCTCGGTGAATTGAACTCCCATACCGCGGGGGGCAAGAGAGTGATCCGCTCCAAGGCTATTTATCCAGACCACTTCCGAATCGATTATTAGGCGACGATCCGATTGGGGGATATTGATTACCATCTTGAAACTCTCTGCTGGCTCTAGAGGGTCCAAACAGCGGATAAACGCACCCTCGGGGCTAATATCTTGTATTTCCGTGTTAATCACGCCTTGAGAAGTCTGCAAGGTGACGGACCATTTGGCTTTTGCCCTGGGGTGCTTGCGTCTTTCCAGAGGAATACCCATAGATTTATTCCTTCAGCCCAGATGTTTCATGAATTGGTGGGGCGAGATTTTGCAGATGGAGGTGCCCCTCATATCCGCGGTCGCGGAGAACAATTCATCAGGCATCCGGGCTCGGTAAAACTTTTCAAAGGGACACTGTTCTATGATTTTCGAGAACCTAGCTGAGAACCCTACAAAATTAGATTACAGCAGCAAGAGCTAGGTGGCAAGTTCTTAATTTCGAATTTCTGATTTCGAATTTCGAAATTTTAACCCTATGCTCCATGCCCTATGCCCCATGCTCACTTCTACTGACCACTGTCTCCTGGATTCCTTGATGTCGGTCGACCCATTAGTCTGAGAGCGTTTACTAAGTTGCCCTGCGCTTCAGTGAAATTGGGGTCGATCTTCACTGCTTGGGAAAAATGGACGATAGCCTCCTCTAGTTTCCCCTGACCGGCAAGTGTCACTCCAATATTGTTATGAGACTGAGCATCTCGGGGATTTATTCGCAATGCTTCCTCATAATTGCGAAGAGCCTCTTCATGCTTTCCCTGGCGATCCAATGCTACCCCCAGGTTCCTGTGCGTTTCTCCCTGGTTGGAATTGATTCGCAAAGACTCTTTGTAATGTAGAATTGCACCGGCCAGGTTCCCTTGTAGGGCCAGGGCATTGGCAAGATTGTTGTGAACTTCCGCATGATTGGGTTCAATTCGCAATGCTTCCTCATAATGAGCTATTGCCCCGGCCAAGTTTCCTTGCAGTGCCAAAGCGTTTCCCAAGGTATAGTGGGCTACATAGTTGTTTTTGGTTACCTTGAGGGTGTGCTCAAAAAGGCTGATGCTATTCTGCCAAAGTTTTACCTGCTGCCGACTGCATAGAGCCAACACCATCAACAACAAGGTTACCGCGGCGATCAAAAGAGATCGTCTGCGGCGACTTCCTTTTGCCAAATCAGCAAGACCCCAAGCAATGATCAAGTAAAGTCCTATGAGAGGTACATAGGTGTAGCGATCTGCCATGGCCTGTTCGCCAACCTGCACCAGACCGATGACCGGAACCAGAGTTCCAAGATACCACAGCCAACCCACCAGACCGTACTTATGGCTGGCGGCGAGCCTAACCACAAGGGTTGATACAATTAACAAGAAGAGGCTGGCCAAGACTATTTGCCAAATTGGCAGACCGCTTTTCGGATAGGGGTAGAATACCGCCAGCCCTCCAGGCCACACCATCTTTCCTATGTAGGTAACGTAGGATACCAGAGCATTTGCTATTCTCCACTTGAATGGCACTATCGCCAGTCCAGACAAGGCTCCGGCTTTCTCTTGAGCCCAAAGGGCGATAAGGCTGAAGACCCCGGAAAGCATGAACATTGGCAGTTTTTCCACTATCAATCTGGAAAGCGGCAACTTCTCGGTATTTGGCTCGAGCGAGCTCTGGCCTTCATTATCGGCAGAACTCGAATCTCTCCCACGTTGGCAACGCTCTAAGGGCCAGTAGTCCAACAGGAGCAAGACAAATGGGAGAGTCACCAACAGAGGCTTGGCAAAAAGGCCTAAAGCAAAGAAGAGAAGAACCAGCATGTAGGCTTAGTACATCTTTGCGCTCAGCTACCCAAGCAACCGATTCGACATGGAGGGGATGGATCGCCAGCAAGCCTGCCACTAGAGCGCTTTGCCAGATAGTGGAGGTAGCCCATCTCAAAGCCAAAAATAGTAAAATGCAGTTTGCTATGTGTAGAAAGACGCTGGTTAGATGGTGTCCCCGAGGATTCAGACCAAATAGTTGGTAGTCCATCATGTGGGAAAGCCAGGTGAGAGGATGCCAATTTCCCGTCCGAGTTGTAGTAAAAGCCCAACTTACGCTTTTGCTCGTCAATCCTGATTGCACATGAGGATTGTCGGTGATGTAGATATTATCGTCGTAGTCGACAAACTCATGATCCTTCACCTGCCAGTAAACAGCAAGGATAGATGCAACTAGAATTAAACATACAAAAGCTTCCCGTCTCATGGAATACACACCTTGCTGATCATCTGCGATTAATCAGAGAATCCAGGCACGGAGGACCTGGCTTCAAGCCGCCGGCATGAGGCAAAGCCCTTTGTAACCAGTAAAGAAAGAGCGGCAAACTCTAGGGACTGTTATACGTTATTAGTTATTCGTTATACGTTTACGTTACACGTTATTCTCTGACTTCCGACCTCTGATTTCGGACCCCGACCTCCGACCTTTTAATTTACGCTCTTCCTTTTCTACGACTTCGGCGATTTCCCTAATTCTCCAATTTTCTAATTTACTAATTCCCAAATCCGAAATTGAAAGGCTGCCAGGTGCCAGCTGCTAGCTGTCTTGCGTCGTCTGTCCTCTGGCTTCCCAGTCATTTGGTGCCTAGTGCCTCGTGATCTCCTGTCCTTTGTCCTCTGACCTCAGACACCGGAGCATACATGATATCCGCTGAACAGTTAAACTGACTTTTCTCTGGTATTTTCTTCTTGCCAGTCTTCGTGCAATTTCTATAATCTGTAAATGTACCACTATCCATGCAGGCAATGATTTATGTATTGTAAAAAAATTTTATCTCTTTTACTCCTCACAGTACTAGCCAGTCAAGGCTGCGCCTCCACTTATAAAGAACGAATTACCTCGGACCCTCCAGGTGCAAGTATCTATTGGGGTTTTTCTCGGTCAAATTTTCTAGACACCGAGTATGTTACTCCTTTTGAAAGATCTCGATACGGGAAAGCCTGGGAGGCGCGTTGCTATAAAGTGCAAAAGAAGGGTTATTACGACTCAGAAGTTCTTTGTAGATCTAGTGAGACAGGTGACCGGTTGATCCATTTCGATCTCACCCCTAAACCTGTCGAAGAGGCTAAAGCTGCGGTTACTTCGGAAGGGAATGAAAACAAAACTTTGGCTATCAAACAGAAATACAGTGAAACTGCCCAAGCAATTAGTATCCTCCTCACAAAGGCAGTCCAAGAGAAAGTGCCAAGCGAGCAGGGACCTGCAGTACAATATATTGCAAAGTATTTAAAGGATAATGGTTACAAATGCTATGTGGAGATTTTTCAATCAAGGAAGCATCGAGGCAAGTTTGCAATCGCGATAAATAGATATTCATCGGAAGTGAAATTTAATAAAGATAAATTTACTGAAATTGCAATCATTGCTGTTGCTAGTTTAGCCGAACGTGTGAGTTGGAAGTTTTCAGACTTATTCTTCGACTATTCTGCAATATTTGAAATAAAGAACAGGAGCGTTGGCTGGGCGATAATATCCGTGAAGGACTGTATGGCAGCAAGAAATCTATTTATGTCTGCAAATAATATCGACCAATTTACTACCTTCTGGAAATCAAAAATACAATATATTTCTAATGCTGACCCGCAACCGATACTTTAGTAAGGTTTCAGTATTCAGGTTTCAGGTTTCAGCTTTTACGTTTCTTTTCCCTGACACCTGAAACCCGACACCTTAACCTCCAGTCCTAAGTCCCAAATCCGCAATCTTTACCCTGTGGAATCCCCCGCAGGGGGTCCGCCAGAGGCGGAATTCCACAGGGCAGGTCCGAAATCAAAGATGGTGCCCCCGGCGTGACTCGAACACGCGACACCCGGATTAGGAATCCGGAGCTCTATCCGCCTGAGCTACGGGGGCATTAGGAAGGGACTATAGAAAAAAGGGTTGCCGAAAATCGTGGAAACTTCTTACACTAATGACCAGTTCATTGCAAGCGGTTTCTCCTTTCATCCATTCGGTCAATTAGTCGAGTAGTCAATTAGTCAAGTGGGTAAAGCCGTTGCAATCGTTAAGACCGTTCAAGTCGTCCATCACAGAGGTCAGAGGTCGGAGATCAGAGATCAGCTTTACCTCTGACATCTGATCTCTGACCTCTGAGCTCTACCGTCTGTCGTCTGTCCTCTGACTTCCGACCTCTGATCTCTGACCTCTATTCTTTTAAGGCTGCCGGCTGCCTCCTGCCAGCTGTATTTCCCTATGCCCTATGCCAACGAACAATTGACAACTGACAGAAAGTTTCTTGAGCATACTTGCCTTCGAGTATGAATCTTGCTAATCCTCAGTTTGTGCTCTTGGGGCAGATGCTGGTAAACCCCTTAAGGATGATACATTTTCTCTTGAAAATATCCAGGAAGCAACTTTCATGGACTTCCTTTTTTCCTTCAAATGGCAAGCTGTCGTAGACATACTGGTAATCAGTTTTCTCGTTCACCGGTTGTTTCTGCTCTTCCGGGGAACCACTTCCTTACAAATACTACTGGGCCTTCTCTTACTTTGGTTGTGTCACACTCTTGCCCAGGCAAGTGGGCTTTTACTCACCAGTTGGTTTTTCCAGGGGTTGGGTGCCATTGCTGTACTTGTCATAGTGGTCGTTTTCAGAAATGAGATCCGCGACGTCGTGATTCAAACCAGTCCCGCTCGTCTCTTTTTCGGTCGACCCTACCAACCTGGGACGATTGACCTGCCAGAGGTAGAAAGGACTGTGTTTAAAATGGCCAAGAATAGAACAGGTGCACTGCTCGTTTTCCAACAGCGAGACAGGTTGGCCGGACACTTGAGTGAAGGGATTCCTCTTGAAGGCAAGTGGAGCCCTGAAATCGTGGCCAGTATTTTCGCCAAAGAAAGTCCTTTACATGACGGCGCAGTAATAATACGGGGCGACCGGATCAAGTCAGTTGGAACCTACTTGCCCTTGACTAAAAAAGAGGGGATGCCTCGGCAATACGGGACCAGACACAGAGCCGCCATTGGCCTGAGCGAGATGACCGATGTGGTGGTGATAGTTGTATCGGAAGAGCGCGGCGAGGTCTCGGTGGTACACCGAGGTGAAGTGGAATTGGTCCCTGAACCTCCGCAACTTCAGATGATACTTAGCAGATTGCTCTTGGGGACTTACACAGCCGTAAAACCAAGAACCCGGATGAGAGAATTGCTTATTCAAGCCGGCGGTCTTTTGCTCACCATTATTTTGGTTTCAGCCGCCTGGGGAATTTACTCGGGCAAGCAATTTTCTCTGATTAATGTTACCACTGCGGTGGATTTCCGTAACATACCGGAGACTCTAGAGCTTAGAAGATCATCTGCCGAGAAAGTAGAAGTGCAAATTACCGGTAAACGCAGACTTGTCAGCGCTCTCAATCCTGAACAGGTGAGTGCTTTTTTAGATCTCAGTGCGATTGAAGCAGGCTATCACCGCATAGAATTGAACGGACACAATATCGAGCTACCTTTGGGCTTGGAGGTGGTACGTATAACCCCAACGGCAATAAGAATAGAAATGGAAAATCGGGTGGTGAGAGAAATAGCGGTAGAGCCGGAGATAATTGGATCTCCTCCCGATGGCTATCTGATTGACAGAATTAGGGTCAGGCCCGGTTCTGTAAGGGTGACCGGCCCAGTATCAACCCTCAACAAGATTCTTAGCTTAAACACCGAGCCTATCAGTGTCGAGGACATAGAACCTCAAAAGGGAGAGAAAATTGTGGAAGTCCCAGTGGTACTCTCCCCCGCTTCCCTTAGGCTGCTTCCCGGCCAGAATAAAAAGGTCCGAGTCACCGTTCAACTCAAGTCCAAACCAACCTCGAAAGATTCTTCAAAATAACTTTTCCATTAACCCTGCAGCCCTTTCCTGGCGGGAGGGGCTAGTATACAGAGCCAATATTTTCGAAAATTTGCTTTGACA